>NZ_CP026530.1:979166-1285833 GCF_004006315.1 Nautilia sp. PV-1 | reverse complement strand
GGTGAGTTTATATGATATAATTCCACAAAAAAAGGCTATAAATGAAATTTATAGGAACTCGCGGGACTGATGAAAAAAAGAGTTTTAGTGAAGTTATATTAAATCCGGCGGCACCGAACGGAGGACTTTACGTTCCAAGCAAACTGCCTAAAATAAACGAAAAATTTTTACACAGATATTATGATGTTCAGGATGAAAAACCGTATACCCATATAACCAGGGGAATTCTTAAGTTATTTAAAATAGATATTGACGAAAGGCTTATAGAAAAAGCTTTGTATACATATTTAAGAGAGTTTGACGACCCGGATGTCGTTCCGGTTGTAAGACTTAATAAAAACCTTTTTGTGGGAGAATTGTGGCACGGGCCGACGAGAGCTTTTAAAGACATGGCTCTTCAGCCGTTTGGTGTTATACTTTCATCACTTGCCAAACAAAGAGGCGAAAATTATCTGATTCTTGCGGCAACAAGCGGTGATACGGGACCTGCTACGCTTAAAACTTTTGAAAACAGAGATAATATAAAAGTCGTTTGTATTTATCCTCATGAAGGCACAAGCGAAGTTCAAAAACTTCAGATGGTGACAACCGATGCGAAAAATGAAAAAGTTTTAGGAATAATCGGTAATTTTGACGATGCGCAAAGTGCACTTAAGTCACTTCTTAAAGATGATGATTTCAGAAATACTCTTAAAGAAAACAATATTAAGCTTTCCGCCGCAAACAGTGTGAATTTCGGAAGAATTATTTTTCAGATTATTTATCATTTCTGGAGTTACATGCAGCTGGCAGAAAGTGCGGAAATCGATCTTTTAGACGAGATTGACGTAATAATTCCTAGCGGTAATTTCGGAAACGCGCTGGGTGCTTATTATGCGAAGAAAATGGGGCTTCCTATAAATAAAATAGTAATCGCGTCTAATAAAAACAACATCCTTTACGAATTTATAAAATACGGAAAATACGATTTAAGAGATAAAAACCTTATTCATACAATTTCACCTGCAATGGATATCTTGAAATCTTCAAACGTAGAAAGGGTTCTTTTTGACAAATTCGGAGAAGAAAGAACGAAAGAACTTATGGAAAACCTGGAAAGTGAAGGGTTTTTCGAACTTACGGAAAAAGAGCATGAAGCAATTAAAGAAGATTTCTTAGCGGATTTCGCTACTGACGCAGAATGTGAGGAAATAATCGCAAAATACGCAAAAGAAAACAATTACATTATGGATGCTCACACGGCGACTGCCATTAAAGCATATGAATATCTGAGCGAAAAAGGCGAAATAAAAAATAAAGTTGTCGCATATTCTACCGCCGAATGGACAAAATTCGCTCCTAGTGTTTACGAAGCCCTTACCAAAGAAGATATTAACAGGGAAATAGCTGAACTTGAAGAAAAAACGATAGCGGATAAAGACGCAATAGCTTATATAGAAGCCCATTATAAAGTAATGGCTCCTGAATCTATAAGAGAGCTGTTTGACAAAGACATTAACGAAACGGTAATTAACAAAAACGAAATAAAAGAAAACATTATTAAATTCGTAACGGAAAAATAAGTTTAGATACGGTTTTGACAAGTATGATATAATAAATAAAAAAAGGAGGGGAAATGAGAGTAGACAGCAGTTTGAATTCGTTACAGAATATGCCTGCCGGAAATATGAACGGCCAGGCGAAAGCCGGCGGACCTGACGCCCAAAAAACACAGCAGCAGCAAATCGACCAGGCTCAGCAACAGCAGATGCAGCAGCAAAAAAGACTGCAAAAAAGAGAAATGCAGAATATCGATGCCCAGAAGCAGCAGGAGCAGCAAAACCAGCAGCAGATTCAGCAGCAGGCTGCGGAAGCTATCGGAATCGGAGCTAATTTAAATTTAATGGCTTAATTTGATAACCGTAGTAGGCATATATATATTTATTGTTTTAGGTTTTTTTGCAAAAAAAACATTTAATGAAATAGACGGTAAAACTTTAGTTCTTCTTTCAACTTATTTTCTACAGCCCTTTTTGACCCTTTGGGGCATTATGCTTATACCTTTGGATTATAATTTAATAATTTCTCCGGTTGCGTATCTTGCGGCCGTTTTTTTCAGTCTTGTTTTTACATTTACTCTGTCCTTAATTTTAAAAGATAAAAAAGAGAGGATAATAGCGGCTTTAACTCCGTTAATAGGAAATACGGGTAATCTCGGAATACCTCTTTCATATGCCCTGTTTGGGGATATCGGAGCGAGTATTGCAACTATAGTCAATCTTGCAAATATATTTTTTATATACAGTTTCGGGGTGTTTTTCTTTGCGAGCGGAAAATATTCATTTAAAGACGCTTTTAAAAAAATCGTAAAAATACCGGTTATGTGGTTTGGTATTCTGGCTCTGGTATTAAACATAAGCGGTGTTACTTTTAGTAAAGATATAATGAAAATACTTCAGATGGGGGCGTTTGCATCTATAGTCGTGCAGCTGTTAATATTCGGAATATACGTAGCTGAAATAAAAACAAGGGAAATAAGTTTCAAACTCGGAATTATCACCGTATTTAACAAATTTATCATTTTTCCTGCCGTAAGTTTTTTTGTTCTAAAACTGTTTCATTTAAACACTCTTTTTTTTAAAGCCGTTATGCTTGAAATACTGACCCCTCTTGCCGTTACGAACGTAAATCTTTCGGCTCTTTTTGATTTATATCCGAGAAAAGTGGCAATGCTTGTAATTGTTACTTCCGTACTGTTTTTAGGAGTTGTGTTTTTAATTATATGAAAAATAATGTATAATTAAAGTTAATATGCAAAGGGATTAGGGATGAAAAGGATTTTTTTTATATTAATTATAGCTCTGTTTTTTGTATCGTGCAGTGAAAAAAAAGAATTAAAAGTAGCCGCAAATTCATGGATAGGTTACGTGCCTCTGTTTTACGCCGATAAAAAAGGCTGGCTTAAAAAAGAAAAAATAAAACTGATAAATACCGTTTCGCTTGCTGAAAGCCTTGATCTTTATAAGAAAAATTTTGTAGACGCGATGGCCGCAACCCAGTATGAATATTTTTTGTTAAACAGGGAAGATGTATACGCAATTATGCTTTTTGACAGATCAAACGGAGCTGATATGATTATGTCAAATTTTGATTTCAGGAAGTTACATTCTAAAATAGACGCATATATGGAAGTGGATTCGGTTAATTATCTGCTGTTTAAATATTTTTTGAAAGAAAAAAATCTGAAACAGAACATGTTTAATATTCATAACCTTGACCAGGGACAGATCGCTAAAAAAAACTATTCAAAGCCTACTTTGATTGTTACATACGCACCTTATGACGCGGAACTTAAGAAAAAAGGCTTTAAAGTTATAGACTCGACAAAAAACTCAAGCTCTCTTATTGTTATTGACGCGCTTTTCAGCGATGCAGCAAATATACAAAAACACAAAGAACAGTTTATTAAAATAAGAGAATTTACCATAAAAGCGTTAAAAGTGTTAAAACAAAATCCAAAAGAGTTTTATGAAGCTGTTAAAGAGTATCTTCCGGGATACAGTTACAGCGATTTCAAAGCAGATTTAAAAAATATCGTCTGGATAGTAAAACCGGACGCTCATGTTAAAAAACTGCTTGAAAAAATAAAACTTTCGTATAAAGAGCTGAAATGAAAATTAAAAATTTTCTGATACTTGTCAATCTGTTTGTTATGACTGTATTTTTAGGAATGTTTTATTACATTTACGTTCAGCAGAAAAAAGAACTCGTAAAAGTGATATCAAATGACATTTTTCAGACTTTAAACAACGTTTCATACAGTTTCAGCAAAGTTATGAATAATAATTCCGATTATATGATTTTAAAGCCTATTTTGGACAGAAAAAGCACCAGCGATTTTTTTGACGGGTTCATTCTTGCAACTTCGGATGACAGGGTGTTGTTTAAAAGCGGAGATATGAGTCTTAAAATTCCCCAGCCTGAGAAAATACAGTATAATTTAAATAAAATAGGCCTTAATACACTTCTGCATAAAAAGGCCTATGTAATTACAATTCAGTATTATAAAAACAATAAATTTAAAACGTTAAAACTTTATCTTTTCCCAAGCAAAGACTATCTTGAAAAAGTGTTTACGTATCTGAAAATAAAATATATAGTTTTATTTGTGTTAGTATTGATATTTTTTGTTTTTGTGCTGCGTTCTGTTTATAAACTGGTTATAGTGAATCCTCTTTTAAAGCTTAAACAGTACGCGGATAAAAGAACAACAAAACCGGAGAAGTTTTTAATTTATGAGTTTAACGATATTAAAGAAACTTTGGCAGAAACGTTTAACGCTTTAAACGAATATATTGAAAAATTAAAAATAAGCGCCATTACAGATCCTTTGACAAGACTCAAAAACAGAAATTATCTTAATAAATATCTTATAAAACTGATAAATGAAAATCAGAAATTTGCCCTTGTTTTTATTGATATAGACAATTTTAAAGATATTAACGATTTTTTCGGACATTCCGTTGGTGATGAAATAATTATAGAAATATCGGCCATACTTGCAAAACATATTAAAAACGGTGAAATAGTTGCGAGAATAGGAGGAGATGAATTTGTAATTGTTTTTCAGGAGTATAAAAACAATGAAGAGCTTTTAAAAAGACTTAACTTGCTGCTAGACAGTTTAAACAGAACCTGGACTATTCATAATCAAACTATTTCTACAACGGTCAGTATGGGTGTGGCGGAATTTCCTAAAACCGCAAAAAGCGTGGAGGAACTTTTGAAGTTTGCCGATATCGCACTGTATGAGGCCAAAAATAGAGGTAAAAACAAATATGTTATATTTGACGAAAAATTAAAACAAGACGTTAATAAAGAGATCGAAATCAAAACGACAATGAACAAAGCTTTGGAAAATAACGAATTTGAGCTCTTTTATCAAGGTAAATTTGATATAAACGAAAAAATTATAGGATGTGAAGCGTTAATAAGATGGAACCGTAACGGAAAAGTTATCTCGCCGGCGGACTTTATTCCCATTGCGGAAAAAAGCGGTTTTATTATTAAACTTGGAAACTGGGTAATGCAGGAAGTTGTAAAAACTCAAAAAGAGTGGGAAAATACTCCTCTTAAAAATCTCAGAATATCTTTTAACGTTTCACCTGTACAGTTCAGAAGCGACAGTTTTTTAAATGATTTAAAAAAGTGTTTTAAGGATACCAACAGAAAACTTTTTGAAATGGAAATAACGGAATCAGTTTTTATTCAGGAAAGAGAAAAGGCAAAAAAAATAATTGAAGAAATCAGACGTTACGGCTTAAAAATAAGCCTTGACGATTTTGGTACCGGTTATTCTTCTTTGTCGTTTTTAAGAGAATTTGAAATAGATGTGTTAAAAGTAGATAAATCATTTGTAGATGAAATTTACAGTGAAGAGGGGAAAATATACGTACAGACTATTTTGAATATGGCGGAAAACCTGCATCTTGAAACAATTGCCGAAGGGGTTGAAACAAGAAAGCAGTTTGAAATACTTAAATCTCTGGGATGTGAATATTATCAGGGATATTATTTTGCCAAACCTCTTCCGAAAGATGAATTCGAAAAATTTGCAAAATCACATCTTTCTTAAATATACACTTAAAATACCGAAATATTCATGTATTGCTTTGTATGAACGATATAAACTGCCCATATTTGGAAATACATCCCAAAAACTGTATTCAGGGTCATAATAAAAACCTACGGGTTTTGGGATTATTTTAAATCCGAAACGTTTAAACAGCATTTCGGCTCTTTTCATATGATATGCGCTTGTTACGAGATATATTTTTTTAGGAAGGTTTAATCTTGTAAAAAGTTTAGATGTAAATTTGGCATTTTGATATGTATTTAACGATTTTCCTTCAAAATAGGCTTTAATGCTGCAACCGCAGGTTTTTGTTATAAGTTCGATGTCTTTTTTGACGTTTTGGGCTTCTTTTGTTTTATATATCCCTCCTCCTGTAAATATAAAAGGCAGATTTTCCTGTTTTGCTATGAGCAGGCCGTAAACCTCTCTTTTAAAAGCTTCCGGCATGGCTTTTACAGGATCGGCAGGGTTTGTTCCGCCTCCCAGCACTACAACCGCCGAAGGTGTGATACTGTCCGGTTTATATCCGTGTTCCAGCGGATATAAAAGTGCGTTTGCTATAAACTTTGTAGAGAGAGCCCAAAGTAACACTGCGGATAAAAAAAAGAGATATTTTGCCTTTTTTGCAAAAAATCCGGCTAAAAAAAGTATAATTACAAAAATTCCGGGCGGAAGAAAAATATAAGTGAAAAGTTTTGAAAGAATAAACATAATACGCCTTTTTATGAAATTATATTGAAAAAATCCTGATATATTAACAAAAGGATATTAATGAATATACTTATAACGGGTGCGAGCAGGGGTATCGGAAGGGAGCTTTTAAACCGTTATCTTAAAAAAGCCGATAAAATATATGCAGTGGCAAGAAATACGGACCGTTTAAAAAATTTACAAAACGTAGAACCTGTAAATCTCAATCTTGCCGATTTGGATAAAGTAAGAGAATTTGCAAAAAGTCTGAAAAATATAGATTTAGTAATAGCAAACGCGGCGATATCCCTTCCGCATTCACCCGATTTTACACCATTTGAGGATTTTAAAAAAACGTTTGACGTGAATTTTTTAAGCATTCACGCGCTGCTTGAAGGAATTGTACCGGATATGCAAAAGAGAAAAAAAGGCAAAATAGTTTTAATATCATCCCTCGCTTCACTGGTAGGGGCTCCAAGCTCAATGCCTTACAGTGCCAGTAAAAGGGCTATTAATTCATACGCGCAGTCACTTAGAAATATGCTTGAAAAAGACAATATTAAAGTAATAAACATACTGCCAGGATTCATTAAAACGGATATGACTGATAAAAATGATTTTTATATGCCTTTTTTAATGGATTTGCAAAGCGGAGTAGACAATATAGTATATGCGATAGAAAAAGAAAAAAAAGAATATGCGTTTCCGAAAAGATTTTATTACTTAATTAAACTTTTTAATATGTTGCCGTTAAATGTTCAGGATAAATTATTGCAAAAAGTGGCAAAATAAGATATATTTAGTTAAGAATAAAAAAGGAGAAAAATGATAAGTGTCTGTACATACTGCGGTGTCGGATGTGAGATTGACGCTGATGTGGCTAATAATAAAATAAATAAAATCACTCCTGTGAAAAACGGCAAATCAAGCGGAGGCGAGCTTTGTATAAAAGGCAGATACGGATATGAGTTTTTAAACGCAAGAATAGACAGACACCTTGTCAGTTATAGATTTATCGAAAAAAACGCAGACACTCTTCCTTTTGAACTGTCGGTCAGAATTGCAAATTTAACTGAATACGACGAAAAATTTTATGAAGCTCCTTTTACACTTGCCGCAGATCTCGCCGCATGGAAAATTAAAGATATTTTAAATAAATATTCGCCAAATTCCGTTGCGGCAATAGGCGGTGCGAGAACGAGTATAGAGAGCGCATGGCTTTTTCAGCATTTTGCAAGAAACGTACTAAAAACTCCAAATGTGGACAACTGTGCCAGAATCTGCCATTCTCCGAGTCTCAGCGGTCTTAAAATGAGTATAGGAGAAGGTGCGAGCAGTGTGGAGTTTGACGAACTGTTTAAAACAGACGTAATATTTATAATCGGCTCAAATACAACGCAGGCACATCCTATGGTAGCCAGCAGAATAATTAAGGCAAAAAGAAGAGGCGCTAAAATTATAGTGGCGGATGTGAGGGAAATCCCTATTATGAAATTTGCCGATATCAGCGTTATTCTGCCTTTTGAATCAAATCTTCTGTTTTTAAACGCCATAGCAAAGGAGATGATCGAAAAAGATCTTATCAATAAAGATTTTATAAAAAACAGATGCGTAAAATTTGAAGAATATAAAGAAAACATATTAAAACATCCGGACAGCAAAGAGTTTTTCGAGCAGCTTAAAGGGTTTGAACATATTTCCGGACAGATAGAAGAAATTGCAAGACTCATTAGTAAAAATAAAACTGTTTTTGCATGGGGGCTGGGTGTTACCGAACACATAGACGGAACCGAAGCAGTAAACGCTATCAGCAATCTTGCAATGCTTAGCGGCAATTTCGGCGAAGGGGCGGGAGTGCTTCCGCTAAGGGGACAAAATAACGTTCAGGGAGCATGTGATGTAGGGTGTCTGCCGTATTACGGGCCTGATTATACCATTCCCGAAAAAATAGGGCTTATGACTCCCGACGTGATAGAGCATATGAGTGACGGAAGAATAAAAGCGGTTATAAATATGGGAGAAGATATCCTTCATGTACATCCTAATCTTAATAAAGTAAAAAAAGCTTTTAAAAATTTAGAATTTTTAATGGTTATGGAAGTTATGAGAAACGAAATAACGGAAGTTGCTGATATTGTTTTCGGAGTAAAAAGCGCTTACGAAAAAACTGGAGTTTACGTAAATGCGGAAAGAAGACTTCATTTAAGCAGACCTTTGGTCCGAAGCGGCATGCCTGATGACTGGGAAGTGATTAATGAACTTGCAAAAAAATTAGATTCCGGGTTTGATTATAAATCAAGCGAGGAAGTTTTTGAAGATGTTAAAAAAGAGGTTAAAAGATTTGAAGGCGCAACATATGAAAGGCTGGATAAAAAACCTCTCTGCTGGCCTGTAAAAAAAGACGGAAGCGACTCTCCGGTTCTTCATACGGAAAAATTCAGCACGCCTGACGGAAAAGGGCATTTTCATTATCATCCGTGTCATATCAGAGGAGAGATTAAAGACATTCTGGAAAACAGACGATACTGGTATCTGAATACCGGAAGGGAACTCGCCCAGTATAACAATGCTGCACAGACCAAAATCAGCGAAAAACTCAGTAAAAAATATGATGATGATCTGCTTCTTGTAAACAGCGTTCATAAAGATGAAATAGGCGAATATGTCGTTTTGAGATCAAAATACGGACAAAGCGGCAGGCTGAAAGTTAAGTTTACAGATACCGTCAGACCTTATACGCTTTATACGACTTTTCATTTTGCAAAAAACAGTATAAATTCTCTTTTTGGAGACGAACACGACCATAAAGTTAAAACGGCAAGATTTAAAAGTGTCAAGGTTGAGGTGTTAAATGAGAATAATTAAAGTTGAAGAATTTCTACAAAAAAAATTCGATTATATATTAGACGCCAGAAGTCCGAGGGAGTACAGCGAATCCCATATACCGGGAAGTATTAATTTTTATGTTTTGAATAACGAACAGCATGCATATATAGGCAATATATATAAAAACATATCCAAATTTCAGGCGAAAAAAGAGGGTGTCGGGTTTATGCTTGAAAATATATCCAAGCAGCTTAAGGATTTCGATGCAAAACCCGGAAGCAGAATAGGCGTATACTGTGCGAGGGGAGGGCAGCGTTCAAACGCTCTGTTCACGATACTTTCACAGCTTGATTATCAGGTTTTTAAGCTTGAGGGAGGATATAAAGCATACAGAAAATGGGTTGTGAATTATCTGGAAAGTTTTCCTCATAAAAAATTTGTGGTTTTAAGGGGAAACAGCGGATGCGGTAAAAGCGAACTGCTGAAATATCTGACACCTTCCCTTGATCTTGAGGGACTTGCAAATCATTACGGAAGCGTATTCGGAGGCAAAGGTTACCAGCCTTCCCAAAAACAGTTTGAAAACGAAATAGCCGATTTTTTATATAAAACCGATCCGGAAGAGATGATTTATACCGAAGCGGAAGGACATAAAATAGGAGATCTTTTTGTGCCGAATCTTTTATATAAAAGGATGCAGGATGGAATACATATAGAAATTACAGCCGATTTGGAAGACAGGATTGAGAGGATTTTGAGTTATTACGGCGATATTGATGAAAATGAATTTGTCGGCAATCTGGAAAAAATAAAAAAACATATTTCCAAAAAAACGCTTGAAGAACTTAAAGAATATTATAAAAACGGAGATTTAAGGAAAGTTGCCGAAATACTTTTAATTAGGTATTATGATAAAGTTTACAAAAAAAAAGAGCCGGATTTTGTAATAAAAAACAAAATAAAAGAAGAAACTATCAAAGAAATAAAATCAATTGCCGAATCTGTTGTTAAGCCATCTGATTGTTGAGAAAATAATAACAGAAAAAATAATCATCAACGCCGCCACCGGAGCGGAATAATTGAGTCCAAAATTTACGAATCTGTCATAAATAAGTACCGGTGCAATCATCGGATGATAAGCGATTATTACCACAGCTCCGAATTCTCCAAGACCTCTTGCCCACATCATAAGCATTCCGTTAATAATGTCTTTTTTTGCGTTAGGAATAACTATTTTAATAAAGGTTTCAAATGGCCCGGCTCCAAGAGAGCGGGAAATATTTTCAAGCTTTACGTCTACGTTTTTAAATCCTTCTTTTGCCGAATTTATTAAATATGGCGCCGAAAGAAACATCATTGCAGCCATTATGCCGGTTGTCGAATCGATAAATCCCAGGCCTAGTTTACTTAAAAAATTTTGAATATTTTCTCCTCCGAACGTCATCAGTAAAGCAATACCTGCAGCCGTATGCGGAACCATTGTCGGAATGTCTATCATACTCTCAAGCAGACTTTTAGCGAAAAAATCGTATCTTGCGATAATATACGCAAGAGGCAGACCGGTAAATAAAACAAACAGAGTTGCAAAGAAAGAGACCTTCATAGTAAGGAAAATAGATTTTAAAACTTCTGTGTCTTTTAAGGCTTCAATATATGAAATAGCATTTACCCCAAATATCAGTTTCAGTAAAGGCAAAGTTAAAAACAGCATTAAACATGCGGCTAATATTATAAAAATTTTTTTCATCATTTTCCCTCCTTCATCCTTTTTCCTTCACCCTATATAAACACTATATCTTTTTTATTGAAACAAATATATATTTTGTCACCTTTTTTTAATCCTAATTTTTCAAATGTTTTTTTAGGCGATTTAATAAAAAACTGGTTTTTTCGAACATTTACGAATATTTTGTAATGGTCTGTTATTCCCATTATCTCTTCAATAATTCCTTCAAAACAGTAATCGCTGTTTAGAGGCTCTTTTGAAATTGTTATCTGGTTTGGATCAATAGAAAAATATTTGTGAGAGTTTTCAAATCCAAGAAGCGCAATATCAAAAAGATTTTTAAATCCCAGAAACTGTGCCACTTCAATTGAATTCGGGTTTTTTAGAACCTCTTTGGCGTCTCCTGCCTGAAGAAGTGTGCCTTTTAGAATGATTCCCAGTCTGTCTGCCAGGTATGACGCTTCTCTGAAATTATGCGTTACGTGAATGACGGAGAGATTATATCTTCCCGGCAGTTTTTTTAAGTTCTTCATAATTTCGTTTCTTATAGTAGGATCGACGGCGCTTAGAGGTTCGTCTAAAAGTAACAGTTCAGGCTGTGAGTATACCGCTCTTGCTAGCGCCGTTCTTTGTTTCTCACCGCCGCTTAAGTGTTTTATGTCTCTTTTAAGTATTTTTTTGAGCTCCAAAAAAGAGACAAGATCGTTAAAAAGTTCTTCGTTTTTTTTATGATATTTTTCCGAAAAACGTATATTTTGTTCTACATTCAGGTGGGGAAACAATGCAAAATCCTGATATAAAAAGCCGAAATTTCTTTTTTCAGGAGGGAGGTTTGTGATCTCTTTTTCTTTGAAAAGAATTTCGCCTTCAATTGTCTGAAATCCGGCGATACTTTCAAGCAGCAGCGTTTTTCCGCTGCCCGTTTTCCCCAGCAGAACAAAATATTCGTTTTTGTAAATATCCAAAGAGAGAATATTTAATTTAAATTTGCCTTTTTTTAAAAACAGGTCTTTTATTTCAAGCAGTTTATTGTTCATTTTATTCCCATTTACCTTCAATTACAGGAGGGTTAATGACTCCTTGTCCGTTTTTTTTCATTATGGCCTCTCCCTGAGGTGAGAGTACAAATTTTAAGAAAAGTTCTGCTCCTTTTTCGTTTGGAGGCAGACCTTCTTTTGAATTTTCCACCATCGTTATACCGTAAACCATAGGGGCGCCTTTTTTTACAATAAATGTACCCGGTTTTTTGCCGGTTACTTTGAAACTTACCTGTTTGTAATAATTAGTATATTTTTTACTGCCCAGATTTATCTGGGGAGGAAGCTGTATGAATTTTAAATGATGCTGAATAGCCACTGATTTATAAATAAATAGATAATCAAACGCTCCGGCTTCCAAAAGTCCTAAAAGATCCGTTTCTTTCGGTCTGACTATAATTTTTGGATTTTCTTCCCCGTTTTTATAAAAATCTCCGTAGCCTAAAAGATTTTTATAAAAATCGGGTTTTTTGTAATAAATTGCCGCTAGCTTGGCAACAAGTACGCTTCTGTATCCGCACGGATCAAGATTAGGGTTTGAGTGTCCGACTTTTACATCTGGTTTTAGAAGTATTTGGGTCCAATTGTTTTGATTTATGATGTTTGCATATCTTGATTTAGGTGTATAAGCTATTACCATTTCATTTGTCGCGAACAGCACGTTGAATTTGGCGTATTTGGGCATTAAAAGGTTGTCAATTACTTTGTAATCCGCACTTGCCATAATATCGGCTTTTTTGTGAAGGTCCGTTATTTTCCTGGCACATGCTCGGCTTCCAGCAGCTTCTCTTATGACGTCATATTGGGGGTATTTTTTTTCAAAAGCCTTTGCCATTTCTGAAAACGGCACGCTTAAACTGCCTGCGTGAAATATTATAATCTGCTGTTTTGCAAAGCAAAGTATCGAAAGTATTAAAATCAAAGCTGTTTTTTTCATTTTAAGCCTTTTATGTTAAATTTGCATATTTTTTTATGCTTTTTTTGCATATTTTAAAATAAATCCGAATTAAAAAATAAAAAAGGGAGACAAAACTCCCTAACATTTTTCGGCTAACTCTTTGTCTTTGCCTTCTTTGATTATTTTTTTATAAAACACCGAATGAAGATATTTTAATTCATCTTCACTTTTGCATCCGTCAATCATACTGTCTAATGAACCTTTGATCGCAAAAACACTCATATAAAGGTGAGTCATGAAAAATGCGATTATAAGCATCGCCAAAAACAGATGAGTTATGACGGCAAGTCTTAATAAATCGATTTGATATAAATTAAAGCTTTTAAGAAGGGTTATATCAAAATCCTGTACATACATCATAAGACCAGTCGTAATCATAACGATTCCTCCGATTGTAGCAATCCAATACCACATTTTCTGTCCGGCGTTGAATTTGCTTGCCGGAACTTCTTTTTTTTCTTTACTTAGATATCCTCCTAAAATCATAAACCATTTAATATCCCAGATTTTAGGAAGCATGTCTTTGAGCCACATTAAAAACATAGGAATTACAGCAACGGCAAAAAGTGCTGCACCTATGTCGTGAAGGTATCTTGCAAATCTTACAAAACTTCCTCCTCCAAAAAATTTGGCGTATATTATTAATATTCCGGTAGGAATTAAAAATATAAATCCTAAAGCTGCAATCCAGTGAATTATTCTTTGCCAGCTCGGAAAAACTAAAAATTTTCTTCCTTCATGAGAAAATTTTTTAGGTCCTATTATTAAATAGTGCAGTAAAAATACGGTTGGTACTGCAATTAATATAATTAAAAACAGCATTTTAATCCAATGTGTCTGTAAATATACGAATAATTCCCCGTAATGATTCCATTTAGGGATGGCTTCTATCATTTGCGGGGAAATTAATCCGTCTTTAGCAGGAGCCATATTAGGCTCTGCCAAAGGAACTTCGCCAGCTAGTAACAGACTGCCAATAAAAGGCAATAATTTTTTCATAACAGATCCTTATTTATAGGCTACATCCCAACCGTATGGTGTCATAGGGCCTTTACCTTTTGCTGCGTTTCTTTCTCTGATAATTGTAGATACGCTGTCGGCATCTCCCACTAATAATGCGTTTGTTGAACAAACTGCTGCGCACATAGGAACTTTTCCTTCTGCTATTCTGTTTTGTCCGTAAAGTTCAAATTCTTTTATTGAGTTGGTAGGAGCAGGTCCTCCTGCACACATAGTACATTTATCCATTACCCCTCTAATACCGAACGCACCGTCTCTCGGGAACTGAGGTGCACCAAAAGGACAGGCGTAAAGACAATAACCGCATCCGATACATTTTTCTTTATCATGAAGTACGATACCGTCTTCTCTGATATAAAAACACTCAACCGGACATACCTGGGCACATGGAGCGTCGGTACAGTGCATACATGCTATTGACGTTGAAAATTCTTTACCCTCGATTCCTTCGTTAAGCGTAACAACTTTTCTTCTGTGTATACCTACCGGCAGTTCGTGAGCTTCAGAACAAGCTACACTGCAGGCGTTACATTCTATACATCTGTCTTCGTCACAGTAAAATTTCATTCTTGCATAATCATACATTTTCTACTCCTTACGCTTTTTCAATACGGACTAAGCCCGCTTTTGTTTCAGGAATCTGGGTAACAATGTCATATCCGTAGTTTGCCACCGTATTGGCTGATTCGCCTATTGTATACGGTTTTGTGTCTTCCGGATAATTTGCACTCATATCAACGCCCTGCATAATTCCGGCCCAGTGGAACGGCAAGAAGATTCTGTCCGGTGACACTGCATAGGTAAATCTTGCTTTTACTTTTATTTTAGTGCCTTCAGGTGCATGAATCCATATCATATCCCCGTCATTGATACCGTGTTTATAAGCAAGTTCCGGATTGATACTTGCAAACATATCAGGCTGAAGAGCTGAGAGGTATTTGCTTTCTCTTTCGATGAGACCGGCACCGCTGTACATTACAAGACGGCCTGTTGTAAGAATGATAGGGAACTCTTTTGCCCAGTCTGTTTTTTGAATTGATGCAAATTTTGTATCAACTCTATACTGATCTTTTTTATCAGGATAAGTCGGATATTTTTTAGCCAAATCATATCTTGGTGTATGGAGCGGTTCTCTGTGTAGAGGTATTTTATCAGGGAATGTCCATACGTATGCTCTGGCTTTTGCGTTACCGTAAGGCGCTACGCCTGCTTTAAGTGCGTATTTTGCGATAAGTCCGCTTAAATCCACTTTCCAGTTTTTACCCATAATAGCTTTTTCATGAGGTGAAAGTTTAATTCCGAGAACTTTTTCAATATTTTCTTTTGTAAGTTCAGGGTATCCTCCTCTTACTTTAGCTCCTTTGATTGTCGCTCTAGGTCCGGCTAAGAGGTTTTCACCTTTATATTCTGTACCGAATCTGGCTCTGAATCCCATACCTCCTTCGCTTACAGGGATATCAATGTTGTACAGTACAGGGCTTCCGCTGTGAGTTTCAGTCCAGCATGGCCATGGAAGTCCGTAGTATTCGCCTTTCATTGGTCCGATACCTTTAAGTGTGACTTCGTCAAACATATGCCAGTTTTGCTGATGTTTTTTAAGTCTTTCAGGAGTCCATCCGGTAAGACCTATGGTTTTTATAATTCTTGCTATTTCTCTGGTTGCGTCTTCAGGCCATTTAAAGCTGTTTTTAACTTTAACCGCTTTTCCGTCTTTTACGCCCATCATCATGCCTCTTACGAATTCATCGTAAAAGCCGAATTTCTTAGCGAAGGTAAACATAATGTCTTCATCTGTTTTACTTTCATATAAAGGATCAACTACTTTGCTTCTCCATTGAGCCGTCCTGTTTGTAGCGGTTACGCTTCCTTCACATTCGAACTGGCTGGCAGTCGGAAGGATATAAACATTGTCTTTTTTGTTGGTAATAACGGCAGCTTCGTTTGCAAAAGGTTCGGCAATTACCAATAAATCAAGTTTATCAAGTGCCTGTTGTACTTTTGCAGTTTGAGAAATTGAAGTAATACCGTTACCCTGTACCCATAAAGCTCTTATCGGTGAAGTTGAGTATATTTTTTCTTCCTGTAATACTCCCTGCCACCATTTTGCCAATGTGAAGCCTTTTGTATGCATCCATTTTTTAGCGGCAAATCTGTTTTGAAGCCATTTAAAATCAACACCCCAGTTATGAGCAAAATATTTCCAGCTGCCTTCACTTAAACCGTAATATCCAGGCAGTGTATGTGACAGACAGCACATGTCAGTTGCACCCTGTACGTTGTCATGACCTCTTAAAATATTACATCCTCCTCCGAATTTACCCATGTTTCCAAGTGCTAACTGAAGTATAGGTGCCATTCTTGTATTGGATGAACCTATTGAGTGCTGAGTCAATCCCATTGCCCAAAGAAGTGTTCCAGGTTTGTTTGTAGCATAAACTTTTGCTATTTTATAAATTAAGTCCGCAGGAACTCCTGTAACGTCGGCAACTTTTTCAGGTGTCCATTTTTTGGCTTCTTTAATAACATGATCCATTCCGAATACTCTGTTTTTGATGTAATCAGGATCGTGCCATCCGTTTTTGAAGATCAGATGAAGCATACCGTACATAAAAGGAATATCCGTACCAGGTCTTATTCTTGCATAAATATCCGCTTTTGCAGCTGTTTTGGTATATCTAGGATCTACCACGATTAAAACTGCATTGTTTCTTTCTTTTGCTTTTAATATATGTTTAAATCCGACAGGATGGTTAACAGCAGGATTTGCACCGAATATAATAATTGCTTTAGAATTTTGGATATCTCCAAGGTGGTTTGTCATTGCGCCGTAACCCCATGTATTCGCGACCCCCGCGACTGTTGCGCTGTGTCAGATCCGCGCTTGGTGATCTATATTGTTAGTTCCCCACATTGCGGCAAATTTTCTGAAATAATATGCCTGCTCTGTGCTCATTTTCGCACTTCCGAGGAACATTGCGGCATCCGGTCCGCTTTCTTTTCTGATTTGAAGCATTTTTTCGCTAATTTCGTTAATAGCTTCTTCCCAGCTTATTCTTTTCCATTTTCCGTTTACTTTTTTAAGAGGGTGTTTTACCCTTTTTTCAGTTCTTATATAATCGATTGAATCTATACCTTTACAGCAGTGGCTTCCGTGGCTGATTGGATGGTCTTGAGCGACTTCCTGTCTTACCCACACGCCGTTATAAACTTCTGCAATAATTCCGCAACCTACCGAACAGGTAGTACATACTGTTTTAACTTTTTTACTTCCCGGGTAAGGGTCTTTGATCTCTTCATCGGTAGCATTTCTAAGTGCCGGTGCTGCGCTGAGCATTGTAGCCCCTGCAACTCCGGATAGTGCTGCCATTTTTAAAAAGGCCCTTCTACCCACTTTTGGATTCATTTTTTCAAGTGAGCTCATTTTTTACTCCTTAAATGGCATTTTTGTAATAAATTTCCCAATATTTGGTTTTGCGGTAAAGAATCTCTTTTTTAGGAGAGTGTCCTCTTACTACACCGTTGTCATATTCCGGCTGAGCGGACTTGGCAAAACTCAGTGTTGAAGAAGCGACACTCAGTGCTCCGATTCCGAGAGCTCCTTTAAGAAAGCTTCTTCTTTTCATTTTTACTCCTTTTTTTGATACACCGCAAAATTATGGTTTTGCGGTGACCTCCGTTTTGTTGCTCCAAAAGTTTTTTCCGGAGCAATCTTTTAACTGCATTGTAAATTCAAAATTTACAATGCCGGTCTTATAAACTTTAGAATTTATAAGGCCGGATTCCTAAAAAACTTTTAGGAATACAACGTTCGGATTTATCTCGTAAGAGATAACGGCAAAGCTCGGCAAGCTCTGCGGTTATCTTTTACACCCCAAAAAGTCTAAAGACTTTCTGGGAACCCCGGCAATGCCCCGCAAAATATGCATTTTGCAGTAATATTTTAATTCTCAATTCTCCATTCTCAATTCTCAATTTTTTAAACTTCATCTTCAACATCTCCGCCTTCTTCAAGATTACATACCATTGTATTGTTTTGTCTTTTTTTGTTTCTTTTTCTGATAGCCGCTTCTTCGTCTGCTATACAGACTTCACAACTTTCTTTTTTTATTTTTTCTATTACAGGTTTAGGTTTTTCCAAAAACAGTCTTTCCGTTTCTGTAAAAGCTTTTAACACCACTGCTATGTCTTTGTAAAGATCCGAAGCCTGATGCATATAGACATTTTCCGTAAATTCGTCGATAAATGTATTTAAAATATCGAATGTTTTATTTTCAAGCCACTCGGATTTTTCATCTCCTTTGAGTTTTTCAAGTATTAGATGCTGCATGAAAGGAAAAATAAAACCGATATCGTCTTCGCTGTCTTTGTATTCTTCGTTTTTCCTGAATTTTGAGCCTAATACTATATCAACCATTTTTACTTTCATTTTTCCGTTTTCTATTTCTTCATCGTAAAATGAAGCTGTTGTAGGCACGGGATCCTGTGAAAGGTCGTAGAATATTTCGTCATATTCGTCTGCCAGTTTTTTTTCATTAAAGTTTTCTATAAAGTGTGCCAGCGCTTTTTTGGAGTTTTCTTCAAGAGCGTTTTGATATAAAAGCTCAGCCGCCTCTTTAACGCCTTCAAATCTGTTTTTATCATAACTGAACGTAAAAAGTTTTGAAAAAAATCCGTAATAAAAAGCTCTGGCTTCGTTTATTTCTCTATTTTTCATTAAGTTTCCTTTCTAAATAGTCGCTAAATACTAGTTTTGCTTTGCAATCCTGACAGCAGTAAATAGATTTTTTCTTTATTTCATCCGTAAAAACAGGCAGCAGCATTGAAGCGATTTTTGCGATTGATTTTTTGGTGGCAAACGGTTTACCGCACATTATGCAGTAAAAAGGCTCGTCAACCGCCATTGTTTTCTGGCCGAAATATTCTGGATTTAACTCAAGTCTGTCATAAATAACGTCAATGCATTTTTCCGGACACGCTATTTCGCAATATCCGCAGTCCGTACATACGCCTGCATCGAATTTAAGGGAATTGTCTTCAGGATGAGCTGTTAATGCTCCGGCGTTGCATACGCTTACGCATCCCATGCAAAGTGTACATTTATCAGCATCTATTTCTATTTTTCCGTAATGTATATAACTGTTGCCGTTAAGGTCGATAATACCGTAATCTTTATCTACAACCGCGGAAAGTCTCATTGCGAATTTTTCTCTTTTTTTTGCAGATTGTGGATTTATAGTGTATGAGAATTCAGGGGATAATTCGGCTTTATTTAATACGGATTTTAGTTCTTCTTCATTTTGGGCTAAAAGAACCGCTTTTTTATTGTATATTTTTTCATAAACGGCATTTATCAGATCAATTGCTTCTTTTTCCCCTTTTGAGAGTCTGTCGGTATAGAAAACAATCTGTGAAGAACTTTCCTGAACTAAGGTTAAAAAATGTGTTTCATCCAAGAATTTCGCGCCTTCTATTGCAAGAGGCAAAACGTTTGGTTTTAGTTTTATATTTAAACTGTCAATTAAATCTTCAGGAAGTATTAAAGGTATTGTGTTTTTATAAAATTTCGATATTTCTTCAAAAGTGTCTCTCGGAACAGCTGAGAAATCAAGCGCTCCGCTTGGACATACGCTTACGCATCCTCCGCATCCGTCACAGTCTATATGTGAAAAAAGAAGTTTTTTTTCTTCGTCTATTTTTAAAATTGCGTTTGTCGGACATACATCAGCACAATTTCCGCATGTTTCTTTAAGTACGCGGCCGTTATACTGACATATGTTTATGTCGTATGTTATATAGTTTCGGTAGCCGTATATTCCTGCTCTTTTTTTTAATATTTCGGTGCTTTTTTCAATTCCGATGTCTTCCGGGTCTACAATTCCTCTTTGTTTATAAGCAGCATCGGGAGCATTGAACCATATTGCCTGATCGACTGAGAGTTTTATTGTTTCTCCGTTTTTATCTATGGTAAATTCAAGAGCGCCTATTGTTCCAGTAATGTTTTTAATCCATTCCGGAAGGGCGTAATAAACTTCAAAATCATCCAAGGAAAGTTTTTCGGCCTGTTCTTTATTGCCTATAACTAAAACTTTGTTGCCGATTTCTTTTTCATATTCGTTGTATTTCGCACTGTCGAATTTAATACCTCTGATTTGGTAAAGTTTTTCAATGTTTTCTATTTTTTTCAGAGTTTCGTCTTCACTATTTTTAATATAAAAATCTATTTCCGGAGCGTAAATTTCCGCTTCAATCTGTTTCGAGTTGGATATAATGGCTTTTTCGGAACTGTTGTTAGTGAAGGTAATGCTTTCTGGCAAAGGGAATTCAAGTTCATTTGAAAAATATACGTATTCAATCATTGTGAACCTTTAAGTTTGATAAAAACATTATATCACTATAAAACTTAAATGAAGCTTAAATAGTAAATCAAACAAAATCAAAGGCACATTAGAAGCACTTTTTTTTGATTAAATTAATTAAAAGGATGAAAAGTTGAAAAAAATAGCAGCTTTGTCTATATTAATTATTCTTATCGGTTTTTATTATTTTAATAACTCCAGAAAAGTTTATTTAATAGGTTCATCCCTGCCTTTGAAAGGTATTATGAATGAAATGGGAAATACCGTAAGACTGGGAACTGATATTAGCTTTGATTTTTATTCCGACGGTTTTAGAAAGAAAATAAAATATGAGTTTTTAGATGATAAATATGAGCCTAAACTTACAAAAGAAAATATAAAAAAACTTTATAAACAGAATGTGTTTTTAATGTACGGTATTGTCGGAACACCTACGGTAAAAGAAATTTTACCTTTTTTGAATGATAATTCAATTTATCTGTATGCTCCGTTTACTGGGGCCGAATTTTTAAGAAAAAACAGATATGTAATAAACTTCAGGGCGTCATATAAAGATGAAATAAAAAAAATCGTAAAATATCTTTTAAAACACAATATTAAGAAAATCGGTGTTTTTTATCAGAATGACGAATACGGAAACGAGATTTACTATCAGACGTATAAAATATTGAAAAACAGAAATTTAAAACTTAACGGTGTCGGAACATACAAAAGAAATACGTTTTTTATAACTTCCGCTCTTAATGAAATATCTCACAACAGACCTCAGGCTATAATAATGGGCAGTACTTCTAAAGTCAGCGCCATGTTTATTGAAAAATACAGAAAAATTGATCCTAAAACGGTTTTTTGTACAATTTCCTTTGTCAATCCCGATATATTGGTTAAACTTTTGAAAAATAAAAAAAATATTATCTTTTCGGAAGTTGTGCCTTATTACAACGATAAAAACATTAAAGAAGCGGTACTGTTTAAAAAAGAGCTTAAGAAATTATATCCTGAAAAACAGCCGACTTTTTTTGCTTTTGAGGCGTATCTGGCCAATAAAATACTATTAAGGGCTTTTGAAAAACTTTCATTTCCGTATACGCCTTTTCATTTAATTAGTATAATTAAAAACACGCCGAAAAACTTTCTACAAGGAATTAAAATAAATTATAAAAACAATCAGCTTCTTAACAAAACATATTTATACATATATAAAAACAGACAGTTTAAAGAAATAAAATGAATTTTAAGTTCCTAGACAGACTCGGATTTTTTGCAAAAACAAAACTTTTAATATTTGTTATTCTGTTTGCGATGATAACTATTATAATTTTGTCTCAGTATTCTATTTTTACTTTTAAAAACGATATCGATACGCTTTTTCAAAAAAGAACGGTTCCGGTAGTTAAACTCGAGAATATAAAAGACTTATACAAAATAAACGTTTACGAAACGATAAACCAGTATAAAAACGGAGAAATAAATTTAAAACAGGCAAAAGAGGTGATTTCTCTTGCCAAAGAGCTTATTAATAAAGAATGGAAATCATATCTTTCCCAAAAAATGAATGTTTTCGGATTTGAAGCTCTTGTCATGCAGAATATATTGAATCTTAAGAAAAGAATTAACGGACAGATAGACAAATTTTTAAATACATCTTTTGTGGATTACGGCAATCTTAAAAACAATATCAATACTATAAATATTTATCTTTCGGATATTATTAACGCAAATATTAAAAAAGCTATTGAGCGTAAAAACAAAACTGACAAAAGATTTGCTTTTGTAATAAAAGCTTCGATAATAAGTATTGTAATCGTTTTTGTTTTCAGTATAACGCTTATGATACTTATAATAGAGAATTTCAAAAAAATACATATTGATCTTGAGAAAACCGTAAAAGAAAAAACAAAAGAGCTTGAAAAAATAAACAGAAACCTTGAAAAAAGAATTAAAAAGGCCGTTGAAGAAAACAGAAAAAAAGATAAAATAATGTTTCAGCAGAGCAAACTCGCCGCAATGGGTGAGATGCTTCAAAATATTGCACATCAGTGGAGGCAGCCGCTCGGTAGTATATCTTTGATTCTTCAGTCTATAAAACTTAAAAATGAAATGAATAAACTGACCCCTGAATATATAGACAGGAAAACGGAAGAAGCGCTTGAACTCGCTGATAATATGTCTAAAACTATAGATGATTTTAAAAACTTCTTCAGACCCGATAAGACAAAAAAGACTCTTAGTATAAAAGAATGTATATTTCATTCTAAAAAACTGGTTTCTCACATGCTTGAAAAATATAAAATAGTGCTGGAAGTACATATAAAAGACGACATTAAAATTGTAGGGTATAAAAATGAACTCTCACATGTGTGTCTGAATATATTAAACAATGCAATAGATTCGTTAAAAGAAAGCAGTGTTGAGCCCAAAAAGATTCTTGTAATAATCAAAAAAGAAAAAAATTCAATAATAATCAGTGTAATCGACAACGGGGGAGGAATAAAAGAGGAACATCTGGAAAAAATATTCGAACCGTATTTTACTACGAAATTAAAGGACAAAGGAAGCGGAATAGGGCTTTATATGGCAAAACAGATTATCGAAGAGCACATGCACGGTAAAATTAAAGCTATGAATATCAGACATAAAATGGGAACGGAAATTATGTATAATTGCGCCATGTTTGAAATTACTATTCCTATAAAGGATACTCATGAAAAATTATGATATTTTAAAAGAGTTTAAGATATTGTATATTGAAGACGACAGCAGTCTTCTAAAAAATCTGAGTGAAATTTTGGAGGATTTCGTAAAAAATCTTTTTGTTGCCGAAAATACGACCGATGCGTATAAAATAATAAAAGAAAAACATGTAGACGTAATAATAAGCGATATTTTAATAGGCGATAAAAACGGTCTTGAATTTATATCTTTTTTAAAACAAAACGGAATAGACATACCGTTTATATTGACAACGGCTTATACGGAAACGGATTATCTGCTTGATGCAATAAAACTTAAAGCCGTTAATTATCTGGTTAAACCTATAAAAATAAAAGAACTTTTAGACAGTCTTTACGAAGTGCTTTTACCTGTATATCAGGAAAAAGAGCTTGTAAACAGTACGCTTTTATTTAAAATAGCTTCAGTTATATGCGAAAGCAAACAGCTTGAAGTTATTAAAATGATAGTTAAAAACATGGACGACGAATATTCTTTTTCACTTTCTTATAACGATATAATGGAAGAAATAAATATAAGCAAACCAACGCTTATTAAACTTTTTAAAGATTTACAGGATAAAGAGGTGCTTCAAAAACTTCCAAAAAGAAAATACAGGATAAATATCAATAAATTAGATGAAATATTTATGAGTTCAAATCTGAAATAACTCTGTTTTTACCCTGTTTTTTCGCTTCATAAAGCAGAGTGTCCGCCCGGACGGTCAGAGTGTTAATTGAGTCGTTTTCTTTCATTTCGGTAACTCCGAAACTGCAGGTAAGTTTTTTTATAAAAGGGAAATTATGATTTTCAATGACTCTTTTTAGTTTCTGAGCAATTTTTTGCGCAACGGTAACGTTAGTGTTTGGAAGAATAATAATAAACTCTTCGCCTCCCCATCTTCCGAAAATGTCAGTCTGTCTGATGTTTTCTTTTATTGTTTTTGAAAGTTCTATTAATACTTCGTCACCTATTTTATGTCCGTAAGTGTCGTTTATTTTTTTAAAATCGTCAATATCAAAGAAAATAATGCTAAGAGGCGTTTTGTATCTTTTTGAAAGTTCTATTTGGGTTTTTAAAGACATGTCTATTTTATATCTGTTGTATATTGATGTCAAAGAATCGTAAAAAGATATTTTTCTGAGTTCCTCTTCAAGCTGGTGTCTTTTTTTGATTTCTTTTTTCAGTCTTATAATCCAGTAAATAAATAAAACGGTAACCATTATCCCTATTATCAAAGAGCCTATAAGCACCTGCTTTAAACTGAAACCGTTTTGATAATTAACATATATCCATTTAGAATATATTTTGTTTTTTTCCCGGGGTGTGATTGTGTCAATTGCTTTGTTTATCGCTGATACAAGAGGTTTATAGTCATTTCTTACCATAAACTGCATTTTGAATTTAAGAGGTGTTTTGCCTGAGATTTTCAAATTTGCAAATTCATATTTGTTTATGTTGTATATAAGTACGGGCATAATGTCTATGGCTGCGTAGGCTTTTCCTTCGCTTACCATTTTAAGGGCTGTTTTAATATTTTCTACTTCAAGTATGTTGAATTTCGGATATTTTTCTTTAAGAAGCCTGGCTGCAGTATAGTTTTTACCCACTACAATGATTTTATTTTTTAAAAACTGCATGGAAGCTATGTAGCCGATATTGTTTCTTGTAGCTATTGCAATAGGAAAAACCGCATATGGTTTTGTGAATATGGAATATTTTTCCCTGTCTTTTGTTTTGCTGGCGGAAAGGGCAACATCGGCCTGTTTAAGTCTTATTTTATTTAAGACCGTTTCCCATTTGTCTGTGATTATAAAATCGGATTTTAAATGAAGTCTTTTTTTTATCAGATTCCAATAATCAACCGATATACCGGCGATTTTACCGTTTATTTTAGTATTAAACGGAGCCCAGTTGGGAGTTAAAATACATTTGACGCTGTGTGTTTTAATGAAGTTGTTTTCTTCTTTTGTAAGATTTAATTTACCGTATAAAAAAACCGATGAAACAAATAAAAATATTAAAAATCTCCGCATAAAAACCCCGCCCTTTTTCTAACTTTAATGAAAGTATATAAAAATTTTTAAAAAGTTAAAAATGATAGTTTAAATCGGAAACGATTCTGTTTCTTCCCCGTTTTTTAGCCTCGTACATATAATTGTCGGCTCTAATGACGATACTGTCGCTGGTATCGTCTTCCGTAAGTTCGGTAACACCGAAACTGCATGTTAAATGATGGATGTATTTGAAAGGATATGATTCAATTTTGTTTTTAAGTTTTTCTGCTACTTTTAACGCCTGTATTAGATCCGTATTAGGAAGAATAATAATAAACTCTTCACCTCCCCATCTTCCGAATATGTCATATTCTCTTACATTATTTTTTATAAGTTCGGTTAACTCCATTAATATTTCATCTCCGATTTTATGCCCGTGGTTGTCGTTTATTTTTTTAAAATGGTCAATATCAAAAAATATGATGCTAAGAGGGGTTTTGTTTCTTTTTGCATAAGAAATCTGCTGTTTTAATGCCATATCTATTTTATACCTGTTGAAAATTCCGGTCAGCGAATCTATTATGGAAAGTTTCTGAAGCTCTTTTTCGAGCAGTTTTCTTTTTTTGATCTCTTTTTTTAAAGAAAATATATAAACGCATAAAAGTCCGATAATTATTGAAGCTATAAATATAACTGAAAGTATTTCTTTCAAAGAATAGCCTTCCTGATAAGTAACATGAACCCATTTTTTATAAATCTGTTTTTTCTGCTGGGGTGTGATTGTATCTATTACTTTATTAATAGCGGATGCCAAAAGTTTGTTATTTTTTGAAAGCATAAATCGTAATTCGAATTTCCAAGGCGTTTTGCCTGCAATTTTCAGATTTGCAAATGAGTATTTGTTTATATTGTAAACAAGTACAGGCATAATGTCTATAGCTGCGTAGGCTTTGCCTTCACTTACAAGTTTGAGGGCCTGTTTAACGTTTTCGACTTCTATAATCTGAAAATTTGGATAATGTTTTTTTAATAATAAATCTGCAGTGTAGTTTTTCCCTACCGCAATTTTTTTATTTTTTAAAAAATTCATAGAACCTATAAAACCTACGTTGTTTTTTGTTGCGATGGCAATGGGAAACTCTGCATACGGTTTTGTAAAAATAGCAAATTTTTCTCTTGAGGGTAGTTTGCTTGTACCGATTGTCAAATCGGCTCTTTGATGTTTGATTGCGTCTATTACATTTGGCCATGAAGTAATTAAACATTCTGATTTTATGTGAAGTCTCTTTTTTATTATATTCCATATGTCAACCGAGATGCCGACAAGCTTACCGTTTTCTACGGTATTGAAAGGTGCCCAGCTCCCTGTCGTAATGCATTTGACGGTGTGAGTTTTGATAAACTCACTTTCGTCTTTTGTTAAATTCACCTCTGCGGCATATATAAGAGATACACATAACAATAAAAGCAACTTTTTCATATATAACCTTAAAATTTAATGTATATTTAATTTATTATACACTATTATGTGTTAAAAGTAAAACATTTTTTACCGAATGAGCACTCAAAAGGAACTATTCTTACTGTTTCGCCTTTTTTAATAATTTCTTTTCCTTTGTTTAAAATCATTAGCGAATTAGAATTTATAAGCGGGCTCAGCATCCCCGAACCGTATTTGTAGCCGTTATATGCTTCCCATTTTCCGTTTTCATATTTACCGAGAATAGTGTGGTCTTTTTTCGGATTTACTTTAAAATCTTTCAGGTTTTCCGCTAAAACGATGTTATGATAATAGGCATCTGCGCCGCTTAATTTTCTTAAAGTCGGAATAACCAGACCGAATGCGTTTATATATGAGCTCAAAGGATTTCCCGGAAGCGCAAATACAAATACGTTATCCATAATTCCTGCCATTGTAGGACGTCCGGGTTTTACCATTATTCCGTGAAACAGAGGTTTGAGACCGTTTTTAAGATAAGCTTCGTATAAAAAGTCGGCATCTCCGAAACTGATTCCGCCGCTTGTGATGATTACATCGTATTTTGTTTTCAGCGTTTTTATAAATTCGACGGTTTTATCTAGGGTGTCGGGAATTATTCCTATAATATCGGCTTTGAATCCGTGTTTTTGTAAAAGCATTTTTATTGCATGCGAGTTTATATTGTACACTTCGTCCTCATCCGCGCTTTCCCACGGGTCTTTGAGTTCGTTTCCGGTTGATAAAATGGCTATTTTGGGTTTTACGTAAATATTTACGTTTACTATTCCCTGATTTACAAGCATAGCTATAATTTCCGGGGTTATTTCCGTGCCTTTTTGGATTAAAACGTCGCCTTTAGCGAATTCTTCTCCTTTAAGCCTTACATTTGAGCCTTTTTTTATTTCCGGTATTTCTATTTCATTGTCTGTAACGCTTATACATTTTTCAATCGGAATAACCGTATCTAACCCTTCAGGCACTCTTGCTCCCGTCATAATCCGCACGCATTCGTTTTCTTTAATGTCAAAATCTTCATATTTGTCTCCCGCATAGATTGTTTTAACTACTTTCAGTTTTCTGTTATCCGAATGTTTAAAAGCAAAGCCGTCCATTGCGGAATTGGTAAAAGCGGGGGAGTTTCTTTCGGCTTTTACGTCTTCGGCAATAAACTCTTTTAATGCGTCGTATATAAAAACCTGCTTCTTTATAATTGTTTCAGATGTGTTTTCAAGACATAAATCCAATGCCTGGGAAAAAGAAATCTTATCAAGTGTTATCATTTCTTTCCTTTTAATTTTTTTAAATAAAGTTCTTTAAATCTTTTATTCGCAAAATCCTGAATTTCATTTTCCAGCTGTTTGTAAACTTCTATATATTCTTTTGCTTTAGGAGTGAGATATGTGCCTCCTTTTACTCCTTTTTCAACCGTAACAAGCTCGTCTTCAAGGTTTTTTTGCAGAATTTTAATATGATTCCAAGCTTTTTTGTAGTTTAGTCCCATTTTTTCAGCCGCTTTTGCAATGGATCCTTCTTTTTCTATAAGTTCCAAAATCTCTGTTTTACCTTTTCCAAACAGCAAATTTCCTTTATTGTCTTCAATCCATATTTTTGTTTTTATAAAAGCTCTTGGACGTTTTTTTTCTTTAAATACGCCTAGTTCACAGTATATTACTTCAAAGCCGTTGTCTTTTATTGCGCTTCTGACTTTTTTTAGATTGTATTTTTCTGCAAGTTTTCTGGCATCTTTGCAAAAGACCCTGTTTTTTTCATCGGCCAGCTGTTGAAGCTCGTCAATTATTTCTTTTTCGTAACTGTCCGTAAAATCCAGTTTTCCAAACTGTCCGAGTCCGCAGTCTGTAATTCTAACACCCATTTCATCCGCCGCTTTTCCTACAACAATAGGTTCAACTCCCGCTTTTTTTGCCACTACATATGCTTTTGCGCATGTGAGTCTGTTTTCTTCGTTTTTATATTTTTCAATAAGTTCTTTAATATTTTCCATTTTTTATCCTTCTTCAATTCTCCAGTCATGGGTGTATATGTTCATTCTTTCGCCTCTTGCGAAACCTACAAGCGTTAGGCCGAACGTATCTGCTATTTTTGCACCGAGGCATGTTGTAGCTGTTCTTGATATCAATATCGGTATTTTATGCATAACGGCTTTGACTACCATTTCGCTGCTAAGCCTTCCGCTTACCATCATTATACCGTTTTTGGGAGAGTATCCCGCAATTATCGCCTTTCCGACAGCCTTGTCTACGGTTGAATGCTGTGCTATGTCTTCGGCATCGAAATATGTGTGTTCGTCAAAATAGAGTCTTGCCGTGTGGACGCATCCTGTTTTTTCATACAAAGGACATGATTTGTAAAATTCGCCCATCTGTTTTGAAATATCGGAAATTTTTATTGTAATGTCGGAATCGATTTTTTCAGCTTCTATTTTCGAAGGATCGATATCTATGTTTGATGTGACGCTTTTGCCGCATCCGCTAACTATTATGGCTTCTTCGTTCAGTTTTTCTATTTTTTTGGTGTCGGCTTTTGCCGTAACGTCAATAATAAGTCCGTCGTTTTTAAGTTCGATTTTTTCAATATCGTTAAATGAGCTTATTATTCCTTCGCTTATCAGGTATCCCACGGCCAAAGCTTCGAGATCTACTGGTGTCGCCATCATTGATACGGTTTTTTGTCCGTTTATATGTATGTCGGTTCTTATTTCCCTGATCAAAGTGTCTTCAAAATCGAATTTTTTTCCGTTTTTGACTTTTTTTATTTTAAATTTATACACCGGTTCCATAGCAGGCCTTTTGTTTTTTATATGATATCAAAAAACGGATAATATATTTTTGATTTTTTAAAAGTTTAAGAGATTTTTAAGAATAGTGAGCTATAATTCTCTGACGCTGTAAGCTCTGAGGTTCAGAGACACACATGAAGCAGCAACTTCTAATAGCTTCATGATGTACTTCAAGCAAATTCTTAATTTTTAATTAACCTGTTGTTATTTTACATGCATAAAATTCTCATTACCGGGGTGTTTTATATTTAAATCTTTTTAAAACCAAAGGAGAGTATTATGAATAAAAAGATTGACTGCCGTAATATGGCATGCCCTCAGCCTGTGCTTGAAACCAAAAAAGCGCTTGAAGAAATGGATGAGGGAATTCTGGAAGTATTGGTTAATTCCGTATCTTCAGTGCAAAATGTGAAAAGATACGCAATGAATAACGGATTTGAACCCAAAGTTGAAGAACTGGATAACGGCGATACGCTGATAACCATTGTTAAAGGTTATGAATGTGCGATAGTTGCGGATGACGAAGACGAAGAAAAATTTTTAAACAAATCACTGTTTATAAAAACGGATAAAGTCGGAAACGGAGAACTCGGAAGCGTTTTAATGAAAGGCTTTTTAAAAACAACGCTAGAATTTAAAAAACTGCCTAAGAATATTATTTTTGTTAACGAAGGCGTTTTTTTAACCACAAAAGAAGAAAATGCCGAAGTAATAGAAATACTTAAAGAATTTGAAAAAAGAGGTGTAAAGATCTATTCATGTGGACTTTGTATGAATCATTACAATATTCCCGCAGAAGATTTAAAAGTCGGCGAAATCGGCAATGCCTACGATACCATGGATATGCTTTTACATACCGAAGTCATAAGTTTATAAAGAGGTGCTATGAAAAGAAGAGAGTTTTTAAAACTGGGCGGATTGAGTATTTTTCTCGGAAGTACTTTAAAAGGCGCCGCTATTAATGTTGAAGATGATTTTTTGCCTGTTCTTATTTACGACAAAAGCAGATGTATGGACTGTAAAGCATGTATGGCGGCCTGTCAGCTTGAAAAAGACCTGCCTGTAAAAACGCTGCTTTTTAAAATGAGTGAAAATGAAGAAGGAAGCTATCCTCATGCAAGGCTTAATTTTGAACTTGAAAATATGTGTAAAGAGTGTCTTCATAAGCCTTGTAAAGACGCATGTCAGTATAATGCGATAAAAATCGAAGATTCGGTAGTGCTTATAGATGAAAACAGATGTGAGGCTTCATGCGCCCAAAACAATCCTCCATGTGTCGCTTCATGTCCGCATGACGCTATTGTTATTGACGGCAAGGCAAAAAAATGCGATATGTGTTTTAGCAGAATAACAAAAGGGGATATTCCGAGATGTGCAGCCGTATGTCCGGCAGGCGCAATTATATACGGAAATCTTAAAAAACCCGAGGGTGCTTTAAAAGAACTTCTCAATAACAATCCAAGACTTAAATATATTCTGCTTCAGCATCATCATACGTTTGTTGAAGGAGCCAAATATTCCAATCCTTACGTTTATCCCGAACAAAACAGACCTAAAACGGAAAAGGTCGCACATACGGTTTGTCTTGACTGTAACGCAAGATGCGGGCTTAGAGTCGGGATTAACGGTAATAAAATAGTTCAGGTAGACGGCAACCCTTACCATCCTTATAACAGAAGTTTTAATCAGATTACGTATGACACGCCTGTGAAAGATTCAATGAAATATGCAGCGGGAACGTGTTCTAAACCTCAGATGGTAAACGATTATATCAATAACCCTTACAGGATTTTAAAACCTCTCAAAAGAGCCGGAAAAAGAGGGGAAGGCAAATTTGTTGAAATCGAATGGGAAGATTTGATTAACGAAATAGCCAACGGAGGCAAAAACTTCAAACATTTAGGAGACGATAGATATTATCCGGGAATAAAAGATATTTTAAGCGACGAGCCTATTGATAAAAACGCTCCGGAACTAGGACCTAAAAGAAACCAGTTTGTGTGGTTTACCGGGAGATCCCAGGGAGGAAGGAGCCATTTTATTAAAAGATGGTTTTTAAATTCAGTAGGTTCTAAAAACTATATCGGACATACGGATATATGCGGTATAGGGTTTAGGATGGGCAATTATATTTTCACAGACGGCAGGGAAGTGGAACTTAAAGCCGATTTTGAAAATTCAAAATATATGCTGATTTTCGGTGCCAACATCTATTCGGCACTTCAGCCGGGGGTTGCGACTTCAGGTGCAATGATTGCGAGAAGGGTTGCAAACGGCGAGCTTAAAATAGTTTTAGTAGACCCTAAAGCTCCTAAAGCCGTGCATGTGGCTCACAGATGGGTGCCGGTAAAACCTACAAAAGACGGAGCTCTTGCAATGGCTATGATTAAGATAATGCTGAAAAACGGCTGGTATGATGAAAAATTTTTAAAACTCGCTTCGCAAAAAAGTGCTGAAAAAGCCGGAAGAAAAACATATTCAAACGCGGCTCATCTGGTAATTACGGATGGTGAACACGAGGGTGAGATATTAAAAGCGTCACATTTGAAAAAAGGCTCTGATGAAGAGATTGTTATACAAAATGCAAAGCCTGTATTTGCTTCGGATGCTGATAATCCTGAACTTTTCTGGAAAGGAGAAATAGAAGGGTTTAAGTGTGAAAGCGTATTTTCACTGCTTCAAAAGGAAGTAAACAGACACTCGCTTGAATTTTATTCAAAAGAGTGCGGTATCGATGTAAGCGAAATAGAAACGCTTGCCAGAGAATTTTGGCAAAACGCTCCGAAAAGCGTGGCGTTTGCATATCACGGCGGAGGAAATTACGTCGGCGGGGCGTATTCAAGCTTTGCGATTGCGATATTAAACGCTCTTGTCGGAAACGTAAACCGCAAAGGCGGTTATTTAGGTAAAGGCAAGGGTGCCGGCAAATGGAGAGAAGGTAAATACGACCTTAAAAAATTCGACGGAATGCTTAAACCGAAGGGCGTTAAAATTTCCAGGGAGAAAGCAAAATACGAACATTCGTCCGAATTTAAAAAACACGGATATCCGTCCAAACTTCCTTGGTTTGAATTTACAAAAGGGGGATTAAGCGTTTCCGCCATAAGCGGAATTGATTTAAAATACCCGTATCCTGCAAAAATAGTGTTTGCGTATTTCAGCGATTTTATATATTCAATGCCGGGAGGATACAGGTTTAAGCAGACTCTTAAAGACCACAACAAAGTGCCTCTTTTCGTATCAATAGATACAACCGTGAACGAGACGAATATTTATGCTGATTATATTATTCCGGATATTACCTATATGGAAGGGCAGTACGGATTTTTAACTCCTCATGCGCCCGGAGGGCATTTTACTGGAGTGAGAACGCCTCTTATAGATGCTCAGACTCCGAAAATAAACAATAGACCTATCTGTCTTGAGACGTTTTTAATTGATCTGGCTTTAAAACTGAATCTTCCGGGTTACGGTGAAAAAGCGATTAAAGATAAAAACGGGAATTATTATCCTCTGTATAAAGCGGAAGATTATTATTTAAGGGGAATTTATAATCTTGCTTTAACTTCCGGAGTTAAAGGAAATAAAGAAGACGTTACAGCCGTTGAGAAAAACTATCCTGTAAGCAGGTATAAAGATATGTTTTCCAAAGACGAGTGGACGGCTTTATGTTCGGTCGTTGCAAGGGGCGGGGTGTTTAAAAACAACAGCTGGTTTGATAAAAACGGAAACTACACGTTCGGATTTGAAAAAATTTATCTTTATAACGAAAGACTTGCCAAATCAACTAATACCATAACCGGCCAGAAATATTACGGTGGGCTTAAATATCCTGATTTTGTGACATACAGAGGGAAAAAACTTCCTGAAGACGGATTTAACATTACAACATACAAATCCTCCCTTCACACGCAGTCAAGAACCATATGTTATGAAAGAGCTCTGTTTTACGAACCTGATTTTGAGCTTAAAGTCAATCCTGACGACGCCAGACGGTTAGGGTTAAAAGAAGGAGATGAAGTTATTATAGACAATATGCAAAACAAAAAACTTAAAACAAAAGTAAAAATTACAAACTTTGTAACTGAAGGAAATGTTGCATATTCACATCATTTCGGACACTGGCAGCACGGTGCGAGTGAAATTGAAATTAAAAACGCAAAAAATATATTAAAAGGAGGTGCGGAAGTTTGCAAAGGTGATAAAGTATTGTCAAATCCGACAAGAGGTGTGGGGATTACGCCTAATCTTATAACATACCTTGATAAAGATATGTATGATCTGCCGCTTTTGGATTTACTAGGCGGTATTCCTGATTTCAGTTCGACAAAAGTAAAAATAATAAAAATATAAAGGAGTTATTATGGAAAGAAGAGAATTTTTAAAAACTAGTGCAGCTTTAGGAATTGTAGCGTCAATGCCTAGCGTATTGAGTGCTAATGAAGACAAGGTTAGAAGATTTAAAGTTAATTATGCGTTTGATATTAAATATTATGAAAAAGACTATCCTGCAAGACTTTGGAATCCTCTGCCTTTCAATGCGGATTATCAAAGAGTGAAATTCCTGAAATTTTCTGGTAATTACAATGATTACGACATTAACTGCAAAAACGAATACAACGCAAATACGTTTTATGCCGAGTGGGACAAATCTCCAAAAAGAAAACTCGCATATCTTGAAATGGAAATAGAGACTAAACCGAGAATCGTTCCGATTGAAAAAATAGAAGCTGCGAGTAAAGAAAATCTTCCTATTCCGGAAGAAGCGCAAAAGTTTTTAAAACCGACTGCTCATATTCCTACCACAGGTATTATTAAAGAGCTTGCAGATAAAATTACCGCAGGAAAAACCGACAGATTTGAAAAAGTAAAAGCCATTTATTACTGGTGTACGGCTCATACATTCAGAAATCCTAAAGTAATCGGCTGCGGTAAGGGTGACGTTAAAAAAATGGTTAAAGAACAAAATGTCGACGATATTTACAAAAACGGATATTTCGGCGGTAAATGTACGGATTTAAGTTCACTGTTTACCGCACTTGTAAGAGCTGCGGGTGTTCCTGCAAGAGAAGTGTTCGGTATCAGACTCGGTAAAAGCCATTTCGATAAAGCTCTCGGTAAGAGTGATAAAAATGGTTTCGCCACTATTACGACATGGCAGCACTGTAGAGCCGAATATTATATTCCTGGAGCTGGATGGATTCCGGCGGATCCTGCGGATATTACTAAACTTGAACTTGTTGAAGGTTTAAAATATGACGACCCGAAAGTTCAGGAACTTGTAAAAAGATATCTGCATTCATGGGAAATGAACTGGGTCGGATTCAATCATGCGAGAGATTTCGTACTGTATCCGAAACCTACTCAATATCCGCTTAATATGTTCGGATATCCTTATGCTGAAGTGAACGACGATGTTCTTAACTATTACGCACCGAAAAGTTTTGAATATAAAATTACGTCTCAAGAGCTGTTTTAATGGTAAAAAGAATCGACTGTAAAGATTTGGCATGTCCCGAGCCGGTTCTCAGGACCAAAGACGCACTCGATTCAATGGAAGAGGGGATACTCGAAGTTGAGGTAAACTCTTTCTCCTCTATTCAAAACGTTAAGAGATTTGCACAAAATCAGGGGCTTTATGTCGATACAAAAAAAGAAGGTAAAAATACGGTTATCAGAATTGTAAAAGGTTATGAATGTGAGCTTGACCTGCCGCAAAGCGGAGGCGAGAAAGAGAGCAGATCATTTTGGGCTTTGATAGCCGGAGCTGCCGTAACGGCAATTTTAGCAAGTACATGCTGCCTTGGACCGCTTTTATTTTTGATGTTCGGAGTCAGTGTGGGAAGCCTTTCTTTTTTACATGTGTTTGCTCCGTACAGAGATTATTTTACGGTTGCGGCTGTTATAATAATAGGCTATTTGTGGTGGAACTGGTTTTTCAGGTTAAGAAAAAGGCCTGTGTGTGAAGGCAGCATTTGCAAAAATTATGTAAAATATTTAAGTATAGGTACTGTGTTTGTGGCAATTATGCTTACATATCCTTACTGGGCGCAGTATTTATTGACAGGAGAATAATATGAGGAAACTTTTTATCGGGCTTATTTTTTCTACGCTGCTTTTTGCGGCTCAAAAAGTGGCAATAATTCATGTGGAGGGAATGACATGCCCTTTATGCACAAGTGCGGTTAAACAGTCATTGAGAACTACACCTGGTGTAATAAAGGCCAGGGTTATTTTAAATACAAAAACCGCGACAGTAATCTTTGACGATACCAAAACGAATATAAAAAAACTTTTGCATGCGATTGAAGTTGTGGGATACAAAGGAAAAATAATAAAAGTTGTGAAGTAGGTAAGTTGTAAAGTAGGTAAGTTGTGAAGTTGTAAGGAATTTATAAAAAAATTTAAAGGAGTGGAAATGAAAGTGCTTTTTATATTTAACCATGAACCGTATGACGGAAGCGATGTGGCATGGAACGGGCTTAGACTTGCCAAAAATATGCATGGACGCGGGCATGACGTAAGAATATTTCTTATGAACGATTCCGTGGATCTGGCAAGAGACTGCAATAAAAAACCGGATAATTACGACAACGATCTGGTTGCGATGCTAAAAGAGATGTATCAAAACGGAGTTAAACTGAAAGTCTGCGGAACATGCCAGGCAAGATGCGGTATTTACAAAAACGAGCCTTATTTTGCGCCTGAAATCAAAGCGACTATGAACGACTTGGCAGACTGGGTGGAAGAGTGCGATCAGGTTCTTACTTTTTAACTTCTTTTTTTTCTTTTTTTATGCTTAAATTCGAATAAAAATAAAAAGGTCTTTAATGCTGAAATTAAACAATGAGGCAAAACTTACAAAATATGTCAGAGCGGCCGGCTGAGCGGGCAAACTGGCTCCGGAGGAGCTAAACGACACAACATGCACCTTGGAGGGAAGACATAAAAACCTGCTTGTGGGATTCGAAGGCAATGAAGATGCGAGCATTTATAAAATAACAGATGATATTGCGCTTGTTCAGACGGTTGATTTTATTACTCCCGTGGTTGACGATCCTTTTGTTTACGGACAGATTGCGGCGGCTAATTCGTTAAGCGACGTGTTTGCAATGGGAGGAGACGTTAAAACGGCACTTAATCTTGTAGGGTTTGATTCTTGTCATCATTCCAGGGAAATATTAAAAGAGATTTTAAGAGGCGGTGAAGACAAAATAAAAGAGTGCGGAGGAGTACTTGCCGGAGGACACACCATAGAAACGCCGGAAATGCTGTACGGCCTTAGTGTGACGGGAGTGGTACATCCTGATAAAATGATAAGAAACAACACTTTAGAAAAAGATGACGTAATAATACTTACAAAACCTCTCGGAATGGGTATTCTTACAACCGCTATAAAAGCGGATCTGGTAAGTGACGAAATTGCGAGCGAAGTAGCCGAAATATTAAGAACCCTGAATTTCAAAGCGAGCATTATAGCCAGGGAAATAGGAGTAAACGCCATGACCGACGTTACCGGTTTCGGACTTTTGGGACATCTTTATGAAATGAGCGGTAAAAAATTCACAATTGAAGTGGAGTTTGAAAAAGTGCCGTTTATTAAAGAAGCGATCAATCAGGCAAGCATGGGTATTATACCTGCCGGAAGCTACAACAACCAGATTTTTGTAGAAAAATATGTGGAATTTGTTAAAGAGCTGAGTTTTGAAGAGCAGATGATTCTGTTTGATGCCCAGACAAGCGGAGGACTTTTAATAAGTCTACCTCAGGAAAAAGCGGAAGAATATCTAAAAAGAGCGCAAAACGAAGGTGTTTTTGCAAAAATTATAGGAAACGTGAAAGAAAAAGAGGATAAATTTATAAAAGTGGTGTAATTTAATGGAAAATTAAACCGTTTTTTTCAGTGAATATTATGATAATTTTATAATTTCTGTTACTGAAAAAAAATACTTTTTTCAAACGGATTCGCTACGGTTCCCGAAATTTCACAGAAATTTCGACCGTTACGCTGCAGATGTTTTCTCAAAGCAATATTTTTCCAGAAAGTTTAATTATTCTTCATTTATCGCTTTTGCGATAAGCTCAAGAGGGTGTTTGAATATTTTACTGTCTCCGGCTTTATCAAGCTGTTCTGTTATCTGCATTCTGCATGCGCTACATTCTGCGCTTACAATATCCGCATCCACGGCTTTAATGATTTCGGCTTTTTTCTGTCCGGCTTTTACGGCCAGGTCGAATTTTTCGGTCTGGATAGTAATGCCTCCGAATCCGCAGCACATATCAGGATCGCTCATTTCATTAATCTGATATACCTGTGTCAGTAAATCTCTCGGTTCTTTTTTTATATTGAAAACCCTTCCGAAATGGCATGAGTTGTGATATGTGATAACTTCAGGCTGTTTTTGCTTATTTGCAAGTTTTGCTTTAAGGTCTGTGTGTTTATAAAGCCATTCGGTTGTTCCGAATATTTTGGCTTTTATTTTTCTGTGTCTTTCAGTCCAGATTTCATCCATATGTGCGTGGATATACTCTTCATAGTCTTTTTTCAGCATTGCGGTACATGTGGCTTCCGGAACGATAATGGCGTCCACTTCGTCGATGAAGCTTTCAAAATATTCTATATTGTATCTTACCAGTTCGTCAACAGTCTTAAAATCACCCGTAAAATACGCCGGAGCACCGCAGCAGAGCTGTTTTTTAGGTATGAATATGTCAATGTCAAGGAATTTTAAAATACTGATAAGTGCGTCACCTACTTCTGTATAATTGTAGTTTGCCATACATCCGATAAATATAGCCACTCTTTTTTTAGGGTTTTTGGCAGGTATTTGTTCCGGGTATTTTTTTAAAAATGAAGTCTGTTTCATAGAAGGCAGAAGTCTTCCTTTTTTAAGCATAGGGATATTAAAACGGCTTCTCATTGCGTTTTTGTCGGCTTCTATTTTAAATCCGCATGTCTGGAACATAAAGCCCAGTTTGCTTACGATATCATATGCCCATCTGTGTTTAAGCAGAAAGAAAAATGCTCTTTTAAAAAACGCTATTCCGTATTTGTCGGCGATTTTTTTCCTGACGTTTTCAATCATAAAATCCGTCGGAAGAGAATTAGGGCAGACTTCTACGCACTGGTTGCATAAAAAACAGCTCTCAAATATGTCTTTTGCGTTTTTATCGAGTTCTATTTCTCCTTCTTCCACACCTTTAAGCAGGTCTAAAAATCCGCGGGGAGAAGTTGTTTCGTCAGGATTTATTCTGTGAATCGTACAGCCCGGAATACATTTTCCGCATTTTATACACATATCGGACGTATCGGAAAACTTAAACAAAGCAGTTCCTTTTTGAAGTGCAATTTATCATACTATTTGAATTATGTCAAGAAGAACGGTTGCAGATAAATTAGTTAAATAAATCAAAATAATAAATTTTTTTAATCAAAATAAAAAAAATATGAAGAAAATATTTGTGTTATAATTTTTTAAATTAAAATCATATAGTTTATTGAATAAAAGGTATTTTTGATATGTTTGATTATTGGCAGCATATATATTCCCATTTTAATCCCGTTGCATTTGATTTAGGTGTCTTTAAAGTCCACTGGTACGGTATAATGTACGTTTTGGCGCTGGTTACCGGATACTATGCGGCGGTAAAATTTGCTGAAAAAGAAGGAATAGACAAAAAAATAATAGACGATTATTTCGTATGGGCGGAAGTCGGAATTATACTGGGTGCGAGAATAGGGTATTTTATATTTTACGTTCCTAATAACGGATATTATCTTCTGCATCCGTGGGAGATGTTTAATCCTTTTTCAAACGGGCGGTTTGTCGGGATATCCGGTATGAGTTACCACGGGGCGGTTATAGGATTCGCGATAGCTACATATCTTTTCTGGAAAATAAAAAAAGCGGATATGTGGAAAATACTTGATATAGCCGCACTTGCTATTCCTATAGGATATATATTCGGAAGAATTGGCAATTTTTTAAACGGCAGAATAGTCGGAAGAGTTACCGATGTGCCGTGGGGTGTGTATATTGACGGAGCTTTAAGACATCCTATCGGTATTTATGAAGCGTTTTTCGAAGGTTTTTTAACGTTTGTCCTTATTTATATTTATTATAAAAAATGGTACAAAAACAAAGGCGAGCTTATAGGGCTTTATATGATTTTGTATGGGGTTTTCAGAAGTTTTTGTGAGATGTTCAGAGAACCCGATCCACAGCTCGGGTTTATAATAGGGCATTTTACAATGGGTGAGATTTTAAGCTTTTTTATGATTTTGTTTGGTATAGTTATATTTATAAAAAGAAAAAAATTAAATGGAGAGTAAAATGAAAGTAGCAATAGTAGGCGGAGGAATCAGCGGACTTAGTCTTGCATATTATTTACAAAACGATTTTGAAATAACCGTTTTTGAAAAAGAAAAATGGGGAGGTAAAGCTTATACGGCGAAAGTCGGCGATTATTTAATGGAAGAAGGGGTTAACGGGTTTTTGAACAATTCTCCAAAAACAATGGAGCTTTGTGATGAAATCGGCATTACACCTATTAAAGCCAACGACAACTCCAAAATAAGATACATATACGATAACAAACTTATAAAAATACCTCTTAAACCGTTTGATTTTATTACAAGCGATATTCTCTCATGGAAAGGGAAGTTTGAAGTTGCTATGGAGTTTTTCAAAAAACCGGTTTGTGACAGGGAAGAAACGGTTGCCGAGTTTGCCACCAGAAGATTAGGCGCTGAGTTTACAAGAAGAATGATGACTCCTATGCTGGCCGGCATATACGCATCAACTCCGGAAATTACTTCCATGAATGCAGCGTTTCCGAAACTTAAAAAAATAGAATGCGAATACGGTTCGCTTTTTAAAGGAATGATTAAATTAAAAAGAGGAGGTCAGCCTACTGGGGAGCTTCATTCATTTGAACACGGTATGAGCGAAATGATAGAGAAACTAAAAGAAAAAACAAAAGCCGAATTTGTTAAAAAAGAGATCAAAGACATAGACGAACTTAAAGATTTTGATAAAGTAGTTATAGCCACACCTGCATACAGCGCGGCTGAAATATTAAGCAAATATAATAAATTAAGCGCTCTGCTGAATAAAATACCTTATAATCCCGTGGCAATTGTAGGTTTTGATTATGAAAGCATATCTCCTGTGTGCTTCGGAATTCTTACGGTTGAGAATAAAACACTGGGTATTTTAATGGATAAATATATTTTTCCAAACAGAAACGGTATCCGTGTGATGGTTGGAGGAGCAAGATATCCTGAAATAAAAGATATGAGTGAGGGAGAGATAATAAATATTGCAGAAAAAGATATTTATGAGATAATTAAAAACGCAAAACCGAAAATTAAATGGATAAAAATGCATAAAAATGCAATACCTAATTATTCTTTAGGACATCAAAAACTGGTTGAAGAAATTATGAATGAGGCTAAAAATGTTAATGTTTATTTAATAGGAAATGCTTATAATGGTGTAAGCTTTAATGACTGTATTAAAAATTCTTATGAGTTAGCACAAAAAATCATAAAGGAAAAATAATGAAAAAGTTAATTTTTTTATTTATTTCCGTGTTTTTATTTGCCCAAAACCTGAATTGGTATTCGGATTATCAAAAAGCGTTTAATGTTGCAAAAAAAGAGCACAAGCTTGTAATGGTTGACATCAGCAAACATGACTGCCCGCCGTGTGATTTTATGAAGCAGAATGTAATGAGCGGTAAAGAGGTTAAAGATATATTGCTGAAAAATTTCGTATTAGTCGATTATTATGCGGATACTGACAACATACCTGAAAAATTCAGAAAACACTTTTTTAATTTTACTCCGGCAATTCAGTTTTATACGGCTGACGGCAAATTTATAAGAGGCGTTTACGGTGCCACAAGTTATGAAAATTTTTTAAGCGTACTAAAACAAATCGTTAAAGGAAACAGATAATGGAGCATTTAACTTTTCAACTGTTTGATTATTTTGACAAAATGCCATTTATAGTCAGTTATATTGCCGGCCTTTTATCATTTCTATCTCCCTGCGTATTGCCGCTTGTGCCTATTTATTTTTTCTATATAACGGGTATCAGCGCCAAAGAAATTAAAGAAAAAGAACTTACTTCAAAAGAAAGAATAAAAATATTTATAAATTCCGCTTTGTTTATTGCGGGGTTTGCATCGGTGTTTATATTAATTGGTGCGGCAAGCGCAAATTTAATAGGCAATATTTTTGCTTATAAATGGGTAAATATTTTAATGGCATTAATTATTATATTATTCGGTATAAATGTTGCCGGATTTATAAAATTCAGATTTATGCAGTATGAAAAAAGACTAAATCTTCAAAATGCCGGCGCGTTTTTACTCGGATTTTCTTTTGCATTCGGATGGACTCCGTGTATAGGGCCTATTTTTGGAACTATAATCGGAATGGCGGCAACTGAACCGGGAAAAGCTATCTCAATGATGGTTCTTTATACGCTCGGTCTGGCTACTCCGTTTATATTAATGGCTTTATTTACGGTTTGGAGTATGAAACTGATTGAAAAAATGAAAAATTACATGGGTATAATTGAAAAAATTTCAGGTTTGCTGTTAATGGGTGTTGGTATATATATTTTATTTAAAGCGATTTAAGATATGAAGAAATTATTATTTTTTATTTTTTTTGTATCAATATATGGTGCTAATATAGGTTTTATGAATCATGCAGATATGCATACCATACTAACTACAAATCCTAAAGAACTTCCTCATAAAGTAAAATGGCTGAAAAATGCAAAACATATTTTTAGGCTGGCTAAAAAAAATAATAAGCTTATAATGGTTGATATAAGCAAAACGGGATGTCCTCCGTGCCAATATCTATATGATATTGTTTATCAGGATTCACAAATAGCCGCATTTATCAATGATAACTTTATTCCGGCTTTTTATATGGTTGATAAAGAAAAAGTTCCTTTTGCTTTTGCAAAATATTTTAATGAAGTGGCTCCTTCGATACTGTTTATAACTCCTGACGGAAAAATATTTTATAAAATAATAGGTGCAAGAGATAAAAATACGTTTTTTAAATTATTAAAACAGGTTATAAAAAAATATAATAACAGATAGGTATTTGTATTATTTTTGTAAAATTTAATGTTTTTATATTATAATATCACTTTAAATCACAAAAAAGGAGCTTTTATGAAAAAATTATTAGCAGTATTAGCAGTAGCTGGGTTTGCATTTGCAGGACAAAACTGTGCAATGTGCCACAACGGCGGAATGGCTAAAAAACTTGACACTTTAACACCTGCACAAATTGAAGCAAAAATGAAAGAATTCAAAGCAGGTAAAGGTAACCAAATGATGGTTAACATCGCTAAACAAATGAGCGAAAAAGAGATCAAAGCTGACGCTGAAAAATACGGTAAAAAATAATAATATTCTCTCAAACTTTTTGTTTGAGAGTTTTTGTTTTAAAATAGTGTCAGTCACCAATATAGGTTAAAGAAATTTTAAGTGCTTTCGTTTGTGTTGTGAGTTAAAAATAAGATTATAATATATGTTTCTGGTATACGTATTTAGGGTGCATATAAAACGTTATATAGGATTATTTTTAATATATGAAAGAGTCCATATATAAAAAATTGCTTTAATTGTTGAAAATTACTAAAGCAATTATTATTTATTATTAGATTAAAAGATTCGTTTCTATTTTAAGTGACAGACACTTTGTTATGTATTTAAATATAACTCCCAAAAAGGGAGAAGAAGAAATATTATTCGTGAGTTACTACAGGCATAGGAACTTCATGCTCAAGAGCTGCTTTTCCGCTACCGTATTTTTTGTATAGTTTCATTCTGTAGTCATAGATATCTTTCATTTCTCTGATATCCTGCATTACCTGGAATACACCATGCCAGTGAGCATAGTCAGGTGATCCCATTGCTGCACCTTGTCTAAATCTTCTACCTTCATGATGCCATAGGTAGTAGTATAGTTTGAAGAATGGATCGCTCCATACGTCAGATTTCATTAAACCTTTAGCTTTAAGGTCTTTAAGCATTTTAGTTGCGAATGCTTTATATTGATTGTATACAGTTACAGCTGCATCTACTCTTTGGAAGTAGTTGTTAGTAAATGTAGCTTCGTGACATACCATACAAACTTTTTTCATTTCTGCTCTAGCAGCTTCAGGTCCTTGAGGGTTACCAGCTTTAGCGTTACCTCTAATTACTGTTTTACCCCATTCAACTTTACCAGCACCTTTCCAGAATGCCCAACCAGCTGTTTCTGCTCCGCCAGTTCTTAAGAAACTAGCAGGTGCCCATAAGTTCCATTTAAGTCTAAGTGAAACGTTGTGAGTTGCTTTGTTTCCACCAATTGCACCCATGTGACATACGAAACAAGTTGCACCTCTAACAGTTTTACCTGGGATGATTTTATCAGATTCAAAGTTGTAATCTTCTTCATTTGTATCATATACGTGACCGTGAACTGAAGATTCGAATACTTCTTTATCCGGATGGTCAGGTCCTAAGTGACAGTTTGTACATGCTGCAGGGTTTCTAGCTTCAGCAGCTGAGAATTTATGTCTGCTGTGACATGCAAGACAGTTACCAACACCACCGTCTGGATAAAGTGCCGCAATACCGTCGCTTGGCCAAGTTGCAGCATCAGGTCTACCTTCTTTATCAAGTTTAACTACAGTACCATGACATTGAATACAAATATTTGCAACATTTAGGTTTGCTGTTCTTGGATTTTTGCCATTAGCTTGGAATACTGAACCGTCAGTTCTAATTCCTTTTTCCATTTTTTTACCGCTTACACCAGCAGTTGGATTGGCACCTTTTAAACTTTCGAAGTGATAAGCTAGTTTACTCATTAGGTAACCATGTTTACTGCCGTTACCAGCTAGCCATTGAGCCGCACCTCTTGCATGTCCTGAATTTAAGTATTCAGTAACTTCTTTTGCGTGACATTTTGCACAAGTAACTGAAGATACTGCGATTTGTACAGTCCAGTTGCTTCCTTGCATTGGGTGAGCTTTGAATGCAGTAGGATAATCTTTTGGTACAACGTGACATTGTACACATCCTACACCAACTTTTGCGTGTTTAGAGTGTTGCCAGTCAGCTACGATTCCAGGATCTTGAGCTTTATGACACATTAAACATTGATCGTTACTTACACCTTTAGGTTTAAAGTTTTTAAGCTTTTGGTAATTTGGGTTTGAATCTAAGCTGTTTGCTGCAAATGCAAAACTTGCAATCGCCGCTACGCTTAACCCAGCTGTAAGTGCTTTTTTCATTTTTGCTCCTTGAGGATTTTTTTCTCTTTAGTATTGTAATTAAAAAAAGTGTCTCAAAAGTGCCAAGTGAAAAAAGATTACTTTATAATAGTGAATTTTTATATATATTTTTTTATGTTTATTATTATTAGATTATAAATAAATAATATGTATTGCAATTTTTATGATCCGTAATTTTGCTTTTTTTAACTTATATATAAATATATTCTGTAAACAGTGTTTATGATATAATTTCAGCAAAAAGTCGGAAATGAAACAAAAAATAATTGAAAAACTTAAAAACGGGATTGAAAAAAAAGAATTTTTACAGTTTATTTCAGAATATTATCCGGATTTCAGCTTTGAAAACGCAATTGACTTTTTAAAGTTTCAAGGTCTTCCTTTAATTGTAGAAGATGATATTGTTATATTAAAAACCGCTGTTTTGCCATATGATCAGATAGAATACTGTGTGGTAGATATTGAAGTGAATAATTCAAAACCCAAAGAAGGGCAGGTAATAGAAATCGGAGCGGTTAAAATAAAAGATTTAAAAATAACTGATACTTTCGAATTTTTAATTTATGCCGATGACGTGCCTAAATACGTTGAAAGAGTTACAGGAATTAACCAAAGAATGTTAAGAGGACAGGCAAGCCAAAAAGAAATATTGAGAAAATTCAGGCTTTTTTTAGGAGATAGTGTCTTTGTTGCGCACGCTGCTGATTTTGATTACAATTTTCTGGCCCATCAGTTTGAAAAGGAAAATTTGGGAGAGCTTTTAAACAGGTTTTTATGTACACTGACACTTTCTCAAAAAACTCTTCAGGCGGAAAGATACGGACTTAAGTATTTAATGCAGGAATTAAAGCTTCCGGAAGAAACTCATCACAGGGCCCTGGGTGATGCAAAAACTACAGCGAGAATATTTTTAATGAGTCTAGAAAAACTTCCTAAAGAGATTAAAACTGCGGAAGATCTGATACAGTTTGCAGCTCCTACGAAAAACAAATGTAAAAAAAAGAAAAAAACTAAAGATTAGATTTATAAAATATTATTTTGTTTCTTCCTTCTTCTTTAGCTTTGTATAAAGCTATGTCACTTTCTTTTATACATTCATTCCCCTCACTGCAGTTGTCAGGGAATATACTTACGCCTATACTTATGGTTTTGTGAATAATGTTTTCGTCTATATGTATATTTGTTTTCTCTACAGATGATCTTATTTTTTCGGCTACTTTATATATATCATCATAATCATTAACGTTTTGAAGAATTATTAAAAACTCTTCGCCTCCGTATCTTATCAGAATATCACTTTTTCTTATTGATTTTTTTATAATATCGGAAATGGTTTTTAACACGGTATCTCCGGCTTTGTGACCGTATGTATCGTTTACTTTTTTAAAGTAGTCGATATCCAGCATTAAAAAAGCGATTTTTCCGTTTCTTCTTTTTGCGTTATTTATCAGCATAGGCAGAATGTTTTCTAGATATCTTCTGTTGTACGTATTTGTTAACGGATCCTTGATAGTCTGATTATGGAGCAGTTCTAATGTATATTTTGCCTCGATTATGGCTGAAAGCTCATTAAGATAAGCTTTAATATAAGGCAGGTTTTTATTTATGTGTTCTTCATCGTTTTTAGTCATGTTTATTTTTAAAATACCGGTAAAATTTCCTCCCGCGCTGTATGGAATGCATATATAATCATTATCGCATGTATGAAGTTTGCAGATTTTTGGATACTGCATTGAATTAATCATTTTTCTGAGTCTGTAAGCCCTGCATTCTAAAAATTCATTTTCGACATTACAGCATATATCACCGTTTTTGTATATCAGTGTGCTTTTCTTTTCGTTATTGTCTATACCTATTAATGCATAATGTTTTAAATTAAAACCGTTTAATATGTCGATAAGTCTTTGAAAGACATCATTGCAACTGCTGTCGTCTTCTATAAGTCTTTTAAACTTAAATATATTAGCCAACTGTTCTATTGTTTCTTTAGCGTCGTTTAAAGGATCGTCTGATTTTTCTTTTTCTATTAAAGAGGTGTATTTTTCTTCAATCACGCCGAAACTGTCTTTAAGTTTTTTCAAAAAAGTATTATATGAATCAACGAAATCTTTGGCCTCACCTTTTAATTTAGTATCTAAGGTGTCATTAAAGTTGCCTTTTAGAATACTGGCTGTTGATCTTCTGACGTTTTCAAGAATTTCCAGATATGGAGTAAGGAAGTAATTGACTGTCAATATTATTACTATTAATGATATTACCGCAATGGCAATCAGCTGATATATCGCATTTGAAAGTTTTTTGTAATAATCTTTGGTGTTAAACAGAATAATCAGTGTTTCGTAATCGTTAAAAGGCATTTTTACTTCGAAAGCTTTATTGTTTTCTTTAAACGATATGGATTCGGTTTTGGTTTTTTCAGGTATGAACTTGACATCTAAAATATGCTGTGAATTTCTGATAATTTCTAAAAATCTGTTTTTGTCTTTTACTTCGGTTAGAATGTCTTTAATTAAAATTGCCTCGTTTGTAATAGTAGTATTTGAGAAATTTAAAAAAGTATATGTAATTATTAATGTTCTGATAAGAGTGGATATTATCATTATCGCCGCAATTATAAAAAGTATCTTTTTTTTCATTCGCAGAGCCTTTTTAAGATATCGTTTATTTTATTACAGAACCCATTTTCTTTTGAAATAATAAACAGATCTCTTGCTATGTTTTTCTGGGTGGATATTTTAACATCTTCAACCCTTATGTTAAAATCGTCCAAAGTCTGCATAATAGTAGAGACTATTCCTTTTTTGTCTTTCGTTTTGAGTTTGACAGCCGCATAGTTTTGGGAGTGATTGCAGTCTATTTCGAATTCTTCGGGTTTGAAAGAGATTTTATGTTTGGATTTGAGTTTTTCACCAAAGGCTTTTTCAATATATTCTGCAATGATAGGAAGATCAAACTCTTCTACTTTTTCATTAAACTCTATTTTAAAATATTTGATATTTCCAATTTTATATATAGAGAGGTGATTTAATTGCAGTTTGGAAAGTTTGTCCAAAAACCATCCTAATGAAAAGTTTAACGAATCCTCTTTGGCAATATGGACGACGAGGTGTTTGTCGTTTTCAAACTTATATTTAAATGTTTCTGTATCTTTTATCCAGTCTAAAAGTTTTATTATTTCATTTACTGAATTTTGTAAAAATAGCTGGTTTGAAGGTGAAGATAGTACTTTTTTTTGGAAAGATTTAGGCAATGATTTAAAATCTTCTTTGGATTCAAGCAGTTTTTCTTTTCTTTTCCTCTGAGCTATTTCGTTTATAAGCTCTCTGTTTTCCAGGGCATTTAATGTGTTAAAGTATAAAGTTTTAAGCAAAGAAGCTTTAAAAGGTGTAAAAATACCGATTCCTACTGCTTTTATGTCAGCTATTGTAAGCAAATACAAAAGATTTAAAAATCTTTCGTTTTGCACTATCTGAGCAAACGACAGTATTACTTTATCGTTATGAATATCTTCCCTTTGGGCTGTATTTGACATAAGAGTATGATATTTGACCAGTTTAAAAATAGTATCGCTTTCAGGTATATTGAATTTTTCAGCGTATTCTTTTGCAATTTTTGCTCCGACTATGGAATGGTCTCCTATTCTGCCTTTGCCTAAATCATGAAACAGGGCTGTGAATCTTAAAATGGCTTTGTCTGTTTCATTCATTTTTTGAAATTCTTCTAAAGTTTCAATTTCTTTAACAGTGTATAATGAATGTATGTCTACTGGATATTGATGATACCCGTCAAACTGTGCAAGGTATTTGATTTTTTCAAATGCTGGGATAATTTTTTCAAGTTTTTTGGATTTATATAAAGAAAAAAGAAGAGGATAGAGGTTTGATTTATAAAAAAGCTCTTTTTTCAGTTTTTTTGTAAAAGCATATTTTTTTTCTTTTAAGTTTGCCACTATGGAGATATCGCATTTTTTATAATCGGCGTCTATTAGTATTTTAATGTTTTCTTTAAAAGTTTTATTGCTGCACAGTCTGCTGTAAATTGTGTCATTACATATATAAAAATCTTCTTTTATTCTGTTTTCTTTCATTTTCGAATAAGAATATCTATAAAGATACGGTTTGATTATCTTTTTTATAACAATTGATGTGAAAGTGTTTATACTCCATAAAGCTTTTAAAAGGTCTTTTATGAACTTTCTTTCCGCTTTTAATCTCGGAGAATCCGTATATCCCATTTTTAAAGCGATGTCTCTTTGATATGTCAGCAGCACCGTGTCGATTTTTTTCTTAGCGGCCATATGTAAAAAAACACGAACTTTAAATAAAAACTCAAGAGATGTTCTGTATTCTTTAAAATCTTCCTCGCTGGCATATTTGGGCACTAGGTAAGAATTGTTCGGATAATTAAAAATTACTTTATTAATCCAAAGTAGCGTATTTGAATCCCTTATACCTCCAAATCCGTCTTTTATATTCGGTTCCATAGAAATAGGGTATTTTTTGTGTCTTTGCTGCATTTCTTCATATTTGGCAAGAATATATTCTTTTTTATTGTAGTTTCTTATTTTATTTAGTTCGTTTTGTATTTCGTACCATAAAAACTTGCTTCCGTATATAAACCTGCTTTCAAGCATGGCGGTTTTAATGGTTATATCTTCATTGCTTGCGGGAAACAGGTCTTTAAGCTCGTGGACCCTGTGTCCAATTTTAAGACCCAAGTCCCAAAGCATAGTTATATAGTGTTCTATTATTTCTTTTAAATTATAGCCTTTTATATCTTTATAAACGATCATAATATCGATATCGGAATATATTGAAAGCTGTTCTCTTCCGTATGAACCTAAAGCAATTATTGAAATCGGAATATTATTCAAAGGCGGCTGAAATTCATGGAAAGTTTTTTTTAGAATATATTTATATATCAGACTGACAAATTCGTCCATTTTTTTCGTGTGTTTAACAAAAAAATCTTTTCCACCTTCAACCTTTATGCTGTTTAGATACTCTTTTATCTCTTTTTTTATGGCTTTTGCTATTTCAAGGTCGTTTTCGGAGGTATAAATGATTTGTTGCAGTTGCATTTTCTCTCCTTTTATGTTATTTTATCGAAAATATTTTATAGTGGAGTTGCAATGAGTGTAATATTGGAAAAAATTTTAGAGAAAAACAGTGTAAGTGCTGAAGAAGCGGTAAAACTGTATGATTTGCCACTTTCTGAAACGGGAAAAGCAGCTCAAAAAATAAGATTGGAAAAATTCGGTAAAAAAACTTATTTTAATATAAACAGACATATTAATCCCAGCAACATTTGTAAAGATGTATGCAAATTCTGTGCTTTTTCCGCACATAGAAAAAATCCTAATCCTTATACTTTAAGTATAGACGAATGTGTTGAGATAGCAAAAAACGCTTATAAAAAAGGTGCAAAAGAAGTTCATGTGGTTTCTGCTCATAATCCTGAAGTAGGATATGAATATTATATGAATATAGTTAAAGAAATCAGAAAAGAACTGCCCGATATTCATATAAAAGCTTTTACGGCAGCTGAAGTGAATTTTTTTAGCGAACTAAGCGATAAAAAATATGAGGAAGTTTTAACAGATATGGCGTCTGCAGGTGTTGATTCCATGCCTGGAGGAGGAGCGGAAATATTTGATGAAAAGATAAGAGCTAAAATCTGCAAAGGTAAAGTCAGCAGTGACGACTGGTTTAAAATCCATAAAATTTGGCATAAAATGGGTAAAAAATCAAATGTTACGATGCTTTTTGGGCATATTGAAGAGAGAATTCACAGAATAGACCATATGCTTAGAATTAAAAAACTGCAGGATGAAACCGGCGGATTTAACGCTTTTATACCATTGGTTTATCAAAGAAAAAACAACTACCTGAATGTAAAGAAATTTTTAACGGGTGTAGAAATTTTAAAAACGATTGCAATAAGCAGAATTTTGCTTCAAAACATACCTAATATTAAAGCATACTGGGTTACTACTACGCTTAATCTGTCGCTTGTGGCTCAGGAATACGGAGCAAATGATATTGACGGTACTATTGAAAAAGAATCTATAAATTCAGCTGCGGGAGCGGAATCTTCAAACGGACTGAAGTTAAACGATTTGGTGAATTTAATTAAGGACAGCGGCTTTATCCCCGTAGAAAGGGACAGCCTGTATAATGAGATAAAAATCTATTAAACGTATTTTTCAATTGTTTCGAGCAAAGTTACAGGCGAAATAGGTTTAATAATAACGTCGTTTGCGCCAAGAGACATAGCTTCAATTTTTTTACTGTCGTCAGTAGTTAAAATAATAATCGGCAAATTAATGTATTCAGGTTTCGTTTTTATTTCTTTTAAAAATTCTATACCGTCCATTACCGGCATAACGATATCAAGAAGAATTATATTGATATCGTTGTTTTCTAAAACACTGAAAGCCTCAACACCGTTGCCTGCTTCAATAGCCTCGAAACCTTTTTTAGAAAGTATTTTTACGATCAGCTTTCTGTTAATAGGATCGTCGTCTACAACTAGTACTTTTTTATTCGGCATTGTTTTTATCCTTTAGTTATTACGTTTTGTATTGTTTCCGGTTTAAGATCGGTCAGAGTAATATCCGCTTCTTCAACCTCTTCATCGCCTAAAACTATTATTTTTTTAGGTTCTAGTTTTTTAAGAGATTTTATTAAAAATCTAATTTCGTCTCTTTTATCGAAATTTTCATCAATCATAATAATCGCATGTCTGTGTTTGCTTAATGCTTTTGTTAGTTCTTCAATATTTTCAACCGTAATTATATCATTAATTATATGTTTAATATAACTAGAAAGGAATGGGCTTGTAGTTGCCAATATGACTGAAGATTTTTCCTCAGGCTGTGTTGACTGCAGCTCTGATTCCTCAGTTTTGTTTTTAGCTTCTTCTTTTTGCGGCACTTCTTGTGTATGTGCTTCGGTGAAGTGTTTACTAAAGTCTCCGTGCGCGACTCTTTCCAAAATTTTAAGAAGTGCGTCTTTTGAAATTGGTTTAGAAATATATTCATCCATCCCGGCACCTAGGAATCTTTCCCTGTCGCCTTTTAATACGTTGGCTGTAACTGCAATAATCGGAGTATGATCTATTTCTTCTTCCTGTTCAAATTCCAGTATTTCCTGAGTTGCTTCTAATCCGTCCATAACAGGCATCTGTACGTCCATAAAGATTACGTCGTATTTGTCCGGGTTAATCGTATATTTATTAAATGCTTCAAGACCGTTGTTGGCAAGATCGCTTTCAATACCTAAAGATTTTAGTGTTGTCTGAAGCAGTTTTTGATTAATCGGATTGTCTTCAGCTATTAATGCTTTAAGTGAATAAATATCTTTATGCTGAGGTTTTGCGGCTTGAGTTTTAGTAACGGTTTCTGTCTGAGCTTCGCTGATTGCCTCTAATGCTTTAAATACTTTAGAAGGAACGTTAGGATCGAATATTACAGCTTGGTAATCGAGTTTGTTAATTTCTTCTTTCTTTGCATAAGAAGCTACGAAAATCATAGGAATATTTACTTTTGCAAGTTCTTCTACCGTTTTTCTGTCGCTTTCTTCATAAAATACCATTACACCGTCAAATTTTTCTCTGTTTTGAAGAGTTATAAGCTCATTTGCATCATTAACTCCTACTTTTTCAGCTCCGAAATAAGAAAGATATTCTAATGTTGTTTCTTTTCTTAATGATTCGGTAACAGTATTTAAAATAGCGATTTCTTTATGAGCAAAAATGTTTTTTGCAAATTTAGGTGTAGGATCTATTATGTCAAATAAAATGTCAAAATAGAATTTTGTACCTTTGTTAAGTTCACTTTCTAGGTAAATTTTTCCACCCATCATTTCTACATAAGATTTTACAATAGTAAGACCCAGGCCTGTCCCTCCGTATTTTCTGGTAACAGATTCATCGGCCTGTGAGAAAGCATCGAATATTTTCTCTTTTTGTTCTTCACTCATACCTATACCGCTGTCTCTAACTTCAAAGTATATTTTTGCTTTATTGTCTATTATTTTTTCAAGTTGAATTTTAACGTGTATATGGCCGTTGTTTGGTGTGAATTTAATAGCGTTACTCAATAAGTTTGTAAGGATTTCTTTTACTTTAAGAATATCTCCTTTAATTACTGAAGGAATATTTGGAGAAATTTGGGTTGTGAGTTCAATGTTTTTCTGTGCAGCCGGTGTACCGAACAGTTCAAGAGTGTTTTCAAATTCATCAACAGCTTTAAAATCTATTAATTCAAGTGAAACTTTGTTACTTTCAATTTTTGATACGTCAAGAATGTTGTTAACGATCTGTAAGAGGTTTTTTGCACTCTGAGAGATCGTATTAACATAGTCTAACTGTTCTTCTGTAAGTTCTGTAGTGTTTAAAAGCTCTAAGAAACCTAAAATACCGTTAAGAGGAGTTCTGATCTCATGCGACATGTTTGCAAGGAATAAAGATTTTGCCTTTGTTGCCTCTTCCGCTTTTTTTACAGATTCCTGGGTGACTTTAATAGCTTCATCCACGATTCTTAATGCTTCGTTCATTCCGTCCGGAGTAGTGATGTCAACTTTAATTTCTTTACCGGTAATCGGAGTTAATGATGTTAATAAGTTAGAAAGTGATTTAATATGTCTTAAAATTGCTCTATGTAAATAGTAACCGATGATTAATAGCAATATTGCGATAACGAAAACGATGATGTTGATGTTTCTCGTTTTTACTGCATTTGAAACAATTTCCTGAAGTCTTTTTGTAATATCATTATTTAAATGGTGAATAGTCTGGTTAAAGAAAGAAATTCTTTTGGTAAATAAGTTAAAATAATCCAATGAGTCAATCGGATAACCGTTAAATTCGCTTGTTAGGTAATATTCTTGGTTGGCTTGTTGTAAGTAGAACATTACCTCTTTAATAGCGTTTTCAATTTTATTAAACTGTTTACTGTTATAAAGTTCATTAGCAGACTGGTGTTTTAAAACAGACGTTAACAGAATGTTTGTATCATGGTAATACTTTAATAAAATGTGTTTATATTCTTTTTCACTGATAGGTTCGTCCGCAGTAATATAGTATGAACCAAAACCTCTAATAATACCGGTGTAGTCAACCATTTTTTCGAATTGAAGTTTTAATAAATAATAAGGTTTTAATTCGTCAGGGAATCTTTTTAAGATTCTACCTTCGGTATTCATAAGCTGTGTTGATAACTGGGTATAGTAATTAAAAAATTCGTTTTTAATATAATTGTCTTTAAAATGATCAATATTTCTTCTTATTTCAGGCATTTTATTGATAAGAGTGATTATCTGTTTTGTTTCGTTATAAAATTCCGGATTTTTTTTGATGAAGTTTTTAAAATCTCTAATAGAATTGTCAACTAAAATTCTTTTACTTTTGAGTAATTTTTTTGAATTTGGAAACTGTCCTTTTGAAACTGAATAAATAGAGCTCGTACCCCTTTCCTGACCAATGGCAACAAGCATGTTTTCAATTCTTTTTGCCAATTCCAAATATTTTAAACTTTTTTCCGTTTTAACGTATTTCTGATAACTGTTGTACAAAAAATAACCACTGAATGAGATTAATACCAGTGAAGGTATCCAAATAGCTAATGCTAACAGTTTGGTTAATGACATTTTCATTGTTTAAGCTCCTTAAAATTAATTTTTTTACATTTTGCCCCGATTTTTCTCAATTCTTTTGCAGCTTTTCTGCTTCCGAGTATTTTTGCTCCGCATAAAAGTTTTATCGCTTCGTCTTCGTTTTTATCTACACCCCATCCGTTTAAGTACATGTTTCCGAGTAATGTGAAAGAATTGGCTGAAGGTTTGTTGTTGTTAATAGAATTGTTTACAAGCTGTTTTAAATAACTGTAAGCTTCAATAAAGAGTCTTTGCGCTTTTTCCGGATCTGTTTTAATGACTTTTTTGGCTTTTCTTACATCTTTAAAAGCTTCAAAATATAAATTTTGTGCAAACAGATTAACAGATAAAAAAACAGTAAAAATCAGTAATATTTTTTTCATTACATTCCTTTAACTATTTTTTCTAAATCTTCAATAGAATCGATCTTTGTATTTAATAGCTTTTCGATATATTTTTTATCTTTTTGGAATTGTGCTTCGTTTTGTGTATTCAGGTATGTCTGTATTGTTTTTAATATAATGTTTTCAACAAATTTGTCAGCTTGAACGTCTGTTGAGTCTTGTTTGTTTTCTTCTTTTTCTTCAGCCTGCTGTTCGGCTAAATTAACCGATTCGTTTTCAATTAATTTATAAAAATCATCTGTAATTGCTTTGATTTTTTCTATGTCTTCATGTGCTTTTGAGAGTTCGTCAAGTTTTTTAAGGACAAGAGCAATTTGTGAGAGTCTGAGATTAAGAGCTGCACCTTTTAATTTGTGATAGCTTTCATGTAGGTTTGTGTAATCTTTTTTTTCCATAAATTTGTAAATGTCTTTTTTTTCTTCTTTTATTTGTTCAATAAGCTGGTCATGCCAGTTAAGCAGTTCATTATAATCAAGCCCCAATTCTTCAGAAGCTTTTTTTAATTCTGAAATTATGGCTTTATTGAATTCTTCTTTGTTCATATTTAATATGTTTCTTATTTCTTCAAGATCGTCTTCAAAAGAAATTTCTATAATGCCGTCTTCCGGAACACTGAGTTCAGATTCCGATGTTTTTGCAATTTCTTCATGAGGTATTTCAAATTCTATTTTTTCTTCTTCAATATTAATTAATTTGTCTTTATTTTCTTTTTCTTCTTCGGGTTCAGGTGTTTTTTCTTCCGGAATATTTATTAATCCTATATCTAAAACGTTTTCTTCTTCTTTATTTTCAGGTTTTTCTTCAGGAATTACAAGGAAATCTTCACTTTTTTCTTCAAATACTTCAGGCTCTTCTTTTTGTTCAATTTTAGGCTCAAAAGCAGGTTCTAAATGCTGCTCTTCTAATATTTTAGGTTCAAAATGAGTTTCTTCCGGTTCTTCATATGTTTCTGATAAAGAAGGTGAAGATTCGGTGATTTCTGTAAAGGCTGTTTCTGAAAGTTCTTCTGAAACAGAAAGATCGAATGTTTTTATATCATCAACTGTCAGCAGGTCAATTTCTTTGACTTTAAATAGATGCCCGTTTAAATTTAAAGGTTCTGACTGAATTGATGAAAGCTCCAGATTTAATGTGTTTACCATTTCAGATACTGACGATAAATCTGTGTTTAAGAGTTTTAACAGTTCTTTGTCAATAGCAGTAATTTGACCGTTTTTCGTAATAATTAACATCATTCTTCCTTTTTTTTCATTTCTTGGTAAAGTTGTTCGTATTTTGTTTTATCAGATTCCGAGACTTGCTTTCTTGTAGATATGTAGCCTATTTTTGTTCCGTTTTCGTCAAAAATAGGTTCTATAAAAACTTCAACCCAGTAATATTTTCCGTCTTTTCTTAAATTTTTTAGAAATCCTCTGAATTTATCGCCTTTTTCTATAGTGCTCCATAACTGTTTAAATATGGATTTCGGCATATCCGGATGTCTGATTATATTGTGAGGTTTGCCTATGAGTTCATTTTTTGAATATCCTGAGAGTTTGCAAAAGGCATTGTTTACATAAGTAATAATACCTTTTAAGTCTGTTTTGCTGATAATCGGTCGGTTTACGACGCCCGCATCTTCGAAGGTTACTTCTTCATTTACTGGAGTTGGTCTCATTATTAACCTTTAATTAATGATATGAAAATGACATTTTTGCTATTTTAACTAAAATTTAGTAAAATGCAAATAAAAAAAGGGATTTTTATGAAGGTTTTATTAATTAAAGATGTAAAAGGTTTAGGAAAAGCTGGAGAAATTAAAAATGCAAAAGACGGATATGCAAGAAATTTTTTGATTCCTAAGGGCTATGCAAAACTTGCGACGGATGAAGTTATAAAAGAATGGCAGGAAGAACAAAAAAGAAAAGAAGAAGAATTAAAAAAAGAGCTTGCTGCTTTAAATGAACTTAAAAAGAAAATAGAAAACGTCACACTCCATATTAAACATAAATTAGGAGCTAACGGACAGCTTTACGGTGCAATAACTAATAAAGAAGTAGCTGAGCATTTACAGCAAAAAGGTATTGAAATAGATAAAAAACACATTGAAATGAAACAGATTAAAACTGTTGGTGAATATACCGTTGATGTAAAACTCGGACACGGAATACATGCTAAATTAAATATAGTTGTTGAGGGCGAATAATGAATATTAATATGGAAGCGACAACCATACTTGGATATAAAAAAGACGGTGTTGCCGTTATCGGCGGTGACGGACAGGTGACTTTCGGACATACTGTTTTAAAAGGCAACGCTACAAAAATCAGAACATTGTATAACGGTAAAGTGCTTGCAGGATTTGCCGGCAGCACTGCCGATGCGTTTATACTGTTTGACATGTTTGAAAAAAACCTTGAAAACAGAAAAGGCGATTTGGTCAAATCGGTTATAGAGTTTGGAAAAGCTTGGAGGCAGGACAAATATCTAAGACGTCTTGAAGCTATGATGATAGTGCTAAATCAAAAACATATATTTATTTTAAGCGGCAACGGTGACGTTGTAGAGCCGGAAGACGGTGAACTTGCTGCAATTGGAAGCGGCGGAAATTACGCCATTTCAGCTGCAAGAGCTTTGGTGAAACATTCAGATTTGTCTCCTGAAGAAGTCGTAAAAGAATCACTTCATATAGCCGCTGATTTATGCATATATACTAATCATAATATTAAAATATTAAAACTTGAAAAGGAATAGAATGAGTATGACTCCAAAGCAGATAGTTGCGTATTTAGATGAATATATTGTCGGTCAGAAAGACGCTAAAAAGACAATAGCCATAGCTCTTAGAAACAGATACAGAAGAATGCAGCTGCCAAAAGAGTGGCAGGACGATATTATGCCAAAAAACATTCTTATGATAGGTCCTACAGGGGTTGGTAAAACCGAAATAGCAAGAAGAATGGCTAAAATGATGAAACTGCCTTTTGTAAAAGTTGAGGCCAGCAAATATACGGAAGTGGGGTTTGTCGGTCGGGATGTTGAGTCTATGATAAGAGATCTTGTTAATAATTCTATGAATTTAGTCAGAGCAGAAATGGAAGAAAATTCAAAAGAACAGATTGAAGAAAATATAATAGAAGAGATTACGAAAAAACTTTTGCCTCCTCTTCCGAAAAATGCTCCGGAGCAAAAACAAATTGAATATAAGCATTCTTTTGAAAAAATGAAAGAACGTGTTAGAAAAGGAGAAGTCGATCATCTTAAAATAACAATCGAAATTGAAGAAATGCCTGAAGGTGATGATAATCTTCCTCCGGAAATGATTAAAGCTCAGGAAAGTATCGTAAAAATTATAGGAATTTTTAATAAAAACAAAGAAAAAAAAGAAGTTACCGTAAAAGAAGCAAAAGAGCTTTTAAGACGCGAAGCAGCCGAAAAAGTTATCAGTAAGGAAGATTTAAAAAAAGAAGCCTTAAAAAGAGCGGAAAACGGGATTATTTTTATAGATGAGATAGATAAAATCGCTGCAACCGGAAATCAAAGACAGGATCCTTCAAAAGAAGGGGTACAAAGGGATTTGCTTCCTATAGTCGAGGGTTCTACCGTTAATACAAAATACGGATATGTCAATACTGATCATATTTTGTTTATTGCTGCGGGAGCTTTTCATGTAAGCAAACCGAGTGATCTTATACCTGAGCTTCAGGGTAGATTCCCTTTAAGGGTTGAACTTCAGAGTCTTGATGAAGAAGCGCTGTATCAGATTTTGACAAGACCTAAACATTCTCTTATTAAGCAGTATCAAAAATTATTAGAAGTAGAAAAAGTTAATTTGGTATTTGAAGAAGCAGCACTTAGAGAAATTGCAAGATATGCTTATCTTGCAAACGAGAAAACAGAAGATATCGGTGCAAGACGTCTTCATACTGTAATTGAAAAAGTGCTTGAAGATATAAATTTTGAAGCTGATGAATATGCAGGAAAAGATTTTATTATAGATGAAGCTTATGTTAAATCCAAACTTGACGATATAGTAGAAAGCGAAGAAATTACCAAATATATTTTATAATGAAAGGTTAATATGCCTAAAAGCGGATTTGTCGGTATACTTGGAAAACCGAATGCTGGAAAATCAACTCTTTTAAATTGGCTGTTAGGAGAAAAAATAGCTCTTGTTTCTCCTAAAGCAAATGCCAGCAGGAAAAGAGTAAATGCCATAGTAATGCATGGAGATGATCAGATAATTTTATTAGACACTCCTGGACTGCACGAAAAAGAAAAACTTCTTAATAAATTTATGCTCAAAGAAGCGCTTAAAGCATTGGGAGATAGTGATTTAGTATTGTTTTTGGCTGATGTGAGGGATGATTTAAGCGGTTATGAATGGTTTTTAGAACTTAATACAAAAAATATCCCACATATTGTGGTTTTAACTAAAACGGATTTGGTTTCAAAAGAAGAAGTAGAAAAGAAAATAGAAGAATATAAGAAAATAGGCAAAGCTTTGGATGTAATTCCTATAAGCGCTGTTGAAGGAAAAGGAAAAGATGAACTTTTAGGTACAATAGTGAAACATCTGCCAGAACATCCTTATTATTATGACCCTGAAATAATTTCCACCGAACATATCAGAGATATATATAAAGAACTGATCAGAGAAGCTTTATTTGAGAAATTAGGTGATGAATTGCCGTATGAAACGGATATTTTAATTGAAAAAATAGAGGAATTTGACAATTTGGATAAAATATATGCTACAATTATTGTAGAAAGAGCCTCTCAAAAAGGCATGATCATAGGTAAAAAAGGCAGAAAAATCAAAGATATCGGTATTTACGCGAGGAAATTATTAGAGAATTTCAGCGGTAAAAAGATATATTTGGAACTGTATGTAAAAGTCGTGCCTGGATGGAGCAAGAATAAAAAGATGCTTGAAGAACTTGGATATGAGGTAGAATTATGAAAAAACCAGAATTAAAAAAAATTAATTTTAAACCGGGATTTTTGAAAAAATATGATTATAATATCGATGATGTAATCGGGGTTAAGGGACATGATAGATTTATTTTATATACAAAGAAAAAATTAATAAGAATTTACAGAGGTTCACTTAAATCCAAAGCTCTTTTATCTACATACATTCCTATAGAACATGCTATATTTTACAGTTTTGAAATAGAAAAAAACGTAATTGAAAAAGTCGATCTTGAACATTTTATTGAAACAAAAGTATATGAAGAGGCGGGTGTAGACGAAACAGAAAAATATATTATTAAATATAAAATAATCGATTCCATGAAAGATGAAAAAATAGTAACCGTAGAGGTTATTATTGTACCTGCCGGCTTTATCGAAAACGGTTATAAAGATATTCTGGATGAAACAGGGTATATTGATTATATATCCTTTCCTGCGTTTGCGTACAAAGCGTTATATGATGAACAAATTATTCAAAAAGCAAACGATCTGTTTGTTGTATTTTTATATGATAAAGTTTTCTTAACATTTTATAATGAAGGGAAACTATTAAGCATTGTAACTATTTCAGGTGGATTGGATAAAGTCTATGAAGCGCTTGGGAAATTAAAAATTAAAAATTTTGATATAAGCGTTTTTGAAAAACTGCTTACTAAAAAAGGTGTAAACAGTTTTAAATATACAAATGCGGAAAAGGCGGTTTTGGATATAATACAAGATGAATTTTTATCATTAGTGAATATAGTAAATTCACAGATAGAAAAAATAGGTCTTAAATATAATATTAGCGATATAGACAGAATATTTGTGACTTCAGAATACGGGAACATTGAAGGTTTAAAAGAATATATACAAAAAATCGTAGGAATTGATACTTTCGGATTTGATTTTTATGAAGAATATAACCTGGACAGACTTTCTGTAAATCCGTTTTTATTTCTTGGAATGCTTGAAGCGCATAATGCTTACAGAAATGAAGATCAGGAATATAACTTTTCTCTTTTCTTAAGAAAACCTACGTTTTTATATAGACCGAGCGGAAGACTGTTTTTAATTCTTTTTGCATCTATCATAGGTATGGGGATTTATCCGGCTTATTTATATTTTAACGGTATGTCGTATGAGAATAAAAATCATATTTTGCAGTCTGAATTAAGAAAATTAATAGTAGATAATGCAAAGCTTAGCGGACAAATTAAAAATCTTAAAAAACAAGAAAAAAATATTATGGCTGAACGTGAAAAATACGCAAAAGATATTGCATTTACTAAAAAATTTATTAAAGATATTTATCAGTTTAAATATTCTTATATTCCTAAATCAAGTGAACTCGTTGATATTACTTTACTGATGAATAAAGATAATGTATATTTAAACCATTTAAATTATGATAACGGTGTATTTGAAATAAATGTTTTTTCTTTTAAGGACACTCAAATTCCTAATTTAATTGATGATTTGGTAAAAAAAGGTTTTAATGTCCAGACTGACGGAGTAACTTATTCCGATAAAAAATATAAAGCCACTATTAGGATTGTAGAATGAAAGTGATAAACAGAATAGACGATTATTTTTATAAAAAGTCTCCTAAAGATACGATGATGGTTTATTTAATGATTTTAGTGGTGATTGGTTTTGTTGTTTTTTATTTTCTTTTACCTCAGGCTAAAAATTACAGAGATACTCAGATGAATATATATATTAAAACAAAATCTCAGCTCGTGTCACTAAAAACAAAAAGAAATGTTTTAAATGCGCAAATAATTACACTAAGAAAAAAAATAAAAAACTTGATTCTTGAAAAAACTGCGCTTAAAAAACAGAAAGATTTTTATGATGAACTGGCAAATCTTTTAGATTTCGTACAGTTTAATCAGTATAAGTGGGGTGAATTTGTAAAAGATTTAGTTAAAAATGCCAAAAAAGAGGGATTAAAAGTTTTAGGATTCACAAATAAAGTTTATAATAATGATAAAGGTTTGATTAATAAAAAAATGGAAATCAATTTAAATGTAAGCGGTGCATATAAAAACCTGCTTTATTTAATATATCAATATGAAGATTTGAGAGATTTATTAAGAATTGAAGGCATTACTATCGATAAAAATAAAAATTTTAAAGTAAAATTTACTTTATATGGGTATGAAAAATGAAAAAGTTAACATTAATAGCAGGGATTATAGCATTTATATATGCTAAAGGGGCAACTCAAAAAGATATTTATTTGGATTATACAAATAAAATTATCAATTATGAGTTTAATATTAAAAATTTGAGTAAAGTAAAGAGTCCTTTTTATGCACCTCCAAAATATTTTCCAGGAGCACAGGCAAGCAGTAAAAATGCTCAAATTAAAAAAAGAGTTAAAATTACGCTTCTTTCTGTTTTCGGAAATAAAGCATATATAAAAATTCAGGAATATTTAGGTGAACAACTTATCAAAATAACTAAAAAATGGATAAAATTAAATGAAAAAATATATGACTGCAGACTTTCAAAACTTACTGAAACTGATGCAGTATTTAAATGTAAAGACAAAACTCTTTATAAAACAATAAATCAAAAAATACCTATGTTAAGGGATAAACAATGAAAAAATTAGTACTGATTTTCTTTATGGCGATTTCACTGTTTGCGAATTGTGAAAATAAACTTTTTACATATTCAAACAGTATAAATACACAGGATAGATTAACGATACAGCAGTTTTTGGATCTGTTGGTAACAGAAAAGTGTAATATTAACATCGTTTATGACGATAAAGAATCAAAAGCCGAAGTTAAAAATAAAATGCCTTTTATCAGAGTTAAAAATTATACTCTAAATCAGATACTTGATTTAATTTTGTCAAAAAGAGGTCTTTTTTATGACTTACACGGTAATACTTTAGATGTAAGTTTTTATAAAACAAAAACTTATAAACTTGATTTTATTTCAAGCAATAGGGTAGGTGAGAGTAATTTAGATGCGACTGACAGTAAAGTTAAAAATGAATATACGTTTGATTTTTGGGATAAAGTACAGGACAATATTGAAACAATTTTAAAAAATACTTCAGATGAATATAAACCTCCTATTATTGATAAAGCTGTAGGTTTAATAACTGTAACCGGAACAAAAAAACAGATTGATGCCGTAGATAAATATGTTAACACAATGATGAACAGACTTACAAAAGAAGTGTTAATTGATGTAAAAATTTATAGTGTAGAACTTTCAAAATCTCATAAAACAGGTATAGACTGGTCACAGTTGTCTGTCAGTTTAGGTTATAATAATAATCATAACGGTACTTTTTCAGAAAATCCGTTAAGCGTTCCGTTAAGAGCTGCCACAGTTTTTGGAAAAAATGCTGTATTTTCTTCTGCACAATTTAATGTTGCAGGATTTTTAAATTTTTTAGCGCAAAACGGGAATGTAAACTCTTTATCAAATCCTAAAGTTGTTACATTAAATAATCAAAAAGCGATTATCAGTGTAGGTGATACTATTTATTATAAATATGCTTCTAAAGTAACAACCGATCAAAATGGAAATCCGAATACAGAGTATACAATTGATAGTAAATTTGTAGGTGTAGTATTGGATATAACACCTCAAATTAGTGATAATGGTGATATTATTTTAAGTATTGCTCCTAGAATCAGTGCTTTTAAAGATCAGACACAGTTAAACAATAATTTAAGGGATATGCCGCCTGATACTAAAGACAATACAATGTTAAGCGTAGTAAAACTTAAAAACAATCAGACGTTAGTACTTGGAGGTCTTATTACAAATGATAAAACACTGCAGGTTAATGGAGTTCCTGTATTAAAAGAAATTCCTTTAATTAAATATTTATTCTCTTCAAGAGAAGAAGTAACATCAAGAAAAGAGTTGGTATTTGTTATAACACCGCATATAATTAATTTAAATAAGAAAAAAACATTAAGGGATTTAGGCTTTGGCAAACTTAAATAAAGCCAAAGAGGTTTTTAGAGACGTTGTTGACTTAAAATTTTATGTTCCGCTTTCGGCTGTAGAGAAAACAAAAAAAGATCTCTTAAATGCACTTAAGCAGAAAGAAAAAATGATTTTTGTAACCGGTGAAGCCGGAAGCGGAAAAAGTATGATATTAAAATCGGTATATAATCAACTGAAAGATCAAAATAACGTGTTTTATATTTCAAATCCTTATTTAGAAATAAATTCAATTTTATCTATTTTAAAACAGCTTAGTTTAAACGATTATCAGATTTTTCTTATTGATGAAGCCCAGCTTTTGTCTGAAGATACTTTTGAAAATCTTCGTATTTATGCCGATAAAGGTAATATAACGATTGTATTTGCCACTCACGATACGGATATTAGAAAATTAATGCAGAAAAAGCATTTTCAGACAAGAATAAACTATATCTTAAAAGTAAATAAAGCAAACAGAGATGAACTTGAAAATTTTATAAAAACCAAACTTTTAAAAGCTAACTTAATAGATGTAGCAGAAATGCTTAAAAAGAAAAATTACAATCTTATATATAAATATACAAAAGGCTCTTTAAGAGCGACTAATCAGCTCATGTTTAAACTATTTGATATTTTAGAGTATTTTTATAACAAAAATCCAGACAAAGTTAATTTGGATAATTTATCAAATAAATATATTGAAATGGCTTATATGGATTTTAAGGAGTTTCATGCATAGATATGATGAACTTGAAAAAATGTATAATCGTAATAAAATAAAAAAATATACTTTTATTACGATTACTATTTTATTTCTCGCAGCCGGGACATATTTTGGAATTGATTATTTGTCAAAGCCTAAACAAAACAAAACTCCTGAAATAAAAGTTGACTTAAAAAAAATCACAAATACAAAACCGGACAATGAATTAAAAGATAAAAATATCACAGTAAATAAAAAGAAAGCTGTTGTTAGAACTGAAAATAAACAGCCTATTGAAAAAACAGTTAGAAAAAGCAATACAGAAGATAAACACCAAAAGATTGTTAAAAAACAGGCAAACAGTGAATCATTGACACCAAATTTGTCATTTGTCGTACCAAAAATCAAACCAAGCGATATAAACGTCGCAAAAGAACCGGTGCAAAAATTACAAAAAACACAAATAGTTAAAAAAGAGACGCCAAAAAAAAACGATAAAGTTACTACTGTTTCAAACAATATACAGGTAATTCCTCAAATTAAAGAAGAGCCTATTAATATTAAAGATTTAATTAAAGCTTTTAATAAAGAACCGTCATATGATACGGCAATTGTAATTTCAAATTATTATTATAATAAGAATGATTTGGTAAATGCAAAACTTTGGGCGTTAAAAGCAAATAATATTGATCCTTCAAAATATCAAAGTTGGAAGATGTTTGCACTTATTTTACTTAAAAAAAATGATAAAATAAAAGCTAAAGAAGTTTTGAAAATTTATTTAAACGATTATGGAAATAATGACGAAATATATAAACTACTAAGGAGTATAGATGAATGAGAAAATTTTAAACCAGATTAAATCTTTGCCACCTTTACCAAAAAGTGTATTGGAAATTCAAAGAATTACAAACGACCCTAACTCTTCAATAAGCGATTTGATTAAAATTGTAAAAGAAGACCCAATGCTGACTGCTAACCTGTTAAAAGCAGCGAACTCGCCTTTATACGGTTTTACTAGACAGATTAAAAATGTTGATCAGGCTGTGTCGCTTTTTGGAATGTCAACTGTAAAAGGATTTGCAATTTCTTTTGCTATTAGAAACTCCCTTAAATTTGATTTAAGCGCTTATGGAATTAATGAAACAAAATTCCATGATGTGGCATCACAAAGAAACGCTATTGCAATTAACTGGTTCAAAAGAGACAGAAACAGACTTGATATTCTAGCAACCAACTCATTTTTAATCGATCTTGGTGCCGTGGTTATATCATTGATATTGAATAATGACGGTAAAAGTGAAAGTTTTAAAAATAGACTCGCAAGCGGAGAAGATAGAGAAAGTTTAGAAAAAGAATATGTCGGCGCAACTACCACCGATGTTACGACAGAGATATTTAAACACTGGAACTTCAGTGACGATTTAATTGAATCAATGAGCAATATAAATGATCCAAAAGGAAACTATAAAACTGAAAGCGCAGCTCTTTTGGTATTAAAAACTTTAGTTGACATGATAAAACCGTTTGATGATGATAGTAAGAAAAAAGCATTTGAACTGGCGGAAAATTACGGTTTAGACACTGAGGCGTTACAGCTTGCTGTTGATCTGGTAAAAGGATAGTATTGAAAGAATTTGCATATAAATTAGTACAGGGTATCGCTTCAAAAGATGTACCCAGGGATAAAAGGGACATAGTTAACGATTTAATTGCCCTTAGGATCGTCAGCGATTCTAAAATAATTAAATTAAAATCCAAATACAGAATAGGCAAAGTAGACGTAACAAAAAAAGGTTTCGGATTTTTAACTCCGATTGGCGTTAAAGAAAAAGACTATTTAATAGAAGCGGAGCATTTAAATGGTGCAAGCAGAGGGGATCTTGTTATAGCCGAAAAGCTTTTTAATAAAAAAGGCAGACCTAAAGCCAAAGTTGTATATATTTTAGAAAAGGCTTTCAGTATAAGCGTCGTTTATCTTACATTTGAATACAAAAATAACAAAAAAATACCTGTATTAAAAAATATAAAAACCGATCTTCAGACTTTTGTAGCGGAAAAGAAAAAAACATTAAAAAAACTGCCCGAAGGTGCAGTATTTAAGGTTGACAATTATACGAATAAAATTATTGATGTGTTAGGTGTGCTTGACGATCCTTGGGTAGATGAAAAAATATCGCTTGCTTTATACAATAAAAAAGAAGAGTTCAGCAAAAAAGCCATTGCGGAGGCAAAAGCTTTTGGAGACTATATCGATAAAGATTTATATCCTCATAGAGTTGATTTGACCCATTTACCTTTTTGTACTATTGATCCTCCTACAGCTAAAGACCATGATGACGCAATATATTTTGATTTGGAAAACAATGAGCTTTATGTCGCAATTGCGGATGTCAGTGAGTATGTTTTTGTAAACAGCAATATTGATAAAGAAGCAAAAGAAAGAGGGTTTAGTATTTATTTTCCTCATAAATCCGTGCCTATGCTTCCGAGAGAACTGAGTGAAAATATGTGTTCTTTAAAAGAAAATGAAGACAGGCTTGCCTTTGTATTTAAAATAAAACTTAATAATAAAAATGAAGTTGTAAAAGAAGAACTTTTCGAAGCAGTCATTAATTCGAAAAGAAAGTATTCTTATGACAGAATAGATGAATTTCTTGACGGTAAATTTGAAAATACCGATGAAGTAGACACGGAAATACTCAAGTGGCTTATGCCTTTATGGACCAGGGTTAAACAGATTAGAACGAAAAGATTAAAAACAGGTTTGGATTTCAGCAGTGACGAAATAAAAATGACGCTAAACAAAGACGGCCTTATCGAAAGTATTGAGCTTGAAAAGGAAACGCCTTCACATAAACTGATTGAAGACTGTATGCTTTTAGCAAATAAAGCTGCTGCTAAAATGATGGATTTCGGAATATTCAGGGTGCATGAAAAACCTTCAAGCAACAGTATCGATGAACTTTACGAAAGTTTAGGAGCTTTGGGTATAAATGTAGATGTAGATGAAAAAGATTTTGTAAAAGTAGTAAGAGATATACAAAAGCAGGCTAAAATGATGGGTATTGAAAAAGAAGTAGATAAACTTATAATACGCTCTCAGCAGCAGGCTAGATATGATGCTAAAAATATAGGCCACTATGCTTTAGGATTTGAAAAATATACTCATTTTACATCACCTATAAGAAGATATTCGGATTTGACTTTACACAGACTGTTAAAAGCAATATTGAGGAATGATAAAAAACAGATGGAGTATATTCTAAGAAATATTGAAGCTCTTGTTGTAAAAATAAGCGAACTTGAAAGAGAAGCAATGAAAGTCGAGTGGGATTTTTATGACAGAAAATATGCCAGATATGCAAAAGGACATATAAATGAAGTTTACAAAGGAATAATTGAAGATACTGAAATACCTCCTATTGCAAAAATAACGGAAGATTTACTGTTAGGTGCAAGGGTGTTTTTAAAAGACAAGAAAAAATATAATCTGTTTGAAAAAGTGGATATTGAAATAGTGAGTTCAAATATTGCTACAGCTAAAATAAAAGGTAAAGTAAAGCTTAAGGAAATTGAAGAGTAAAGGTTGTTCTTTACTCTTTTAATTTATAAAATGTCTGTCACTTTGTTGTTTGATATGTGTTGTTTAAATAAAATAAGTATAAAAATATAAAAAAGAAGGATTAGAAACTGTAATCCATTCCGAATGCCATTAATAACGCACCGCCGTCTGAAAATGTTCCTTCAGGTCTGCCTAATGCAGCATTAGCAGTTACATGTCTGCTTTTTTGTTTTGCATATAAAGCAGAAAAACCTAAACTCATTCTGTCGTCTACTTTATATTTTAATCCTCCTGAGAATATATTTTTATCACTGTCAGGTAAACTGAAATCAACTGTTGAATCAGGAATAGGCGTGTTGTCATAACTGTAGCCAAGCATTGCTGTAAGTTTTTCCGTACATTGATGTGTGATACCTATTCTATAAGTATTTGCATTTTTCCAATATTTAGGTTTTGGTTGACCTAAAAAGCTATTTTCTACAACTGGATCGTTGAAATCGAAATTTAACTCTTTATATCTTGACCAGAATGTTCTTTCGAATACAAATTCCACAGTTGTTTTATTAAATGTTTTTGCAAATGCTACGTTTAATGCAGCTGGAATTGGAAGTGTTGCTCTTCCCTCAGTATTAAATAAATATGTACCTAAATATCCGTTGGCATTTCCTTTCAGCGTGAGGTCTACTTTTGAACGGTATGTAATTGCAAATTTTGTGTCTCTTTTGTCATTTTGTAATGAATATGCCACATTCCATCCATAGTCGGTTGATGTGCCGTCTAAATAGAAAGAATATGTTCCTGGTACTGTTCCATTAGCAATACCTTCGCTTTTAACTGCTCTTAAACCAAAAGCAAGAGCTGCATTGTTATTTAATTGAATAGCAATAGATGGATTTAATTCATAAGTTTTTAAAGTAAATTCTTTCGCACCAGCCTGTGGTATTGGATCATCCCATCTTTTTGAAAGTCCGGCTGGAGTTGTAAGTGAAACACCCCATCTCCATCCTCCCATGTCTTTTGATACGAAATGGAATTGAGGTACTAAAAACGTTTCTTTTCTTGAGTTATAAACAGAACCGTCGCTGTTTTCGAATTTTACACTAGGTAAATATATATAACTCATTAAAAATTCATAACTATTTTTGTCCGGATTAAATACCATATTGGCGGGGTTGTAATAAGCTGCGTCAGCACCGTGTGCATTTGCAACGTTTGCTGCGCTTAACGCCATACCGTTTAGCGACTGTTCAGGAATTTTGTAACCGTTTGCTAATAATAAACTTGAAGTAATTAATGATAAAGCTAAAATTTTCTTCATTTTCTCTCCTTTTTAATTATTGTATAATTATACAAAAAAGGCGCAAATGTATAAAAAAGATTTTGACAAACTGCCTGAAATTCCAAATTATTGTGTATTTTTCGGAAACAATTTTTATCTTCAGGAATATGAAAATAAAATATTAAAAAAATTTAAGAATGAAAATATATTAAAACTTTATTTCGACGAATACAATTTTGACACAGCTAAAACGCATTTATCAGAATCTTCTTTGTTCGGAGGTAAAAATGTTCTGATAATAAAACACAATAAAATTCCTCCTAATATTGACAAACTTGTAAAATCCGTAAAAGAAAGCTATCTGTTTTTCTTTTACTACGGAAATAAAAAACCGGAAGTTTTCGGTAAGAATTTTGTGAGATTTTTTGAACCTAATACGAGAGATATTATTGAAGTGATAAATAGTTATGCAAAAGATTTAAATATCGAAATTACACATGAGGCTAAAATGTATCTGGCAAACAGTGTTGAGGCCATGTTTTTAAAAACTGAGCTTGAGAAACTTGCAAATTATTCTTCGAAAATTTCTTTGGACGATGTAAAAAAATTAGTTTTTGAATATAGGGAAGAGAGTTTTGAAGAACTTTTTATGCTTATATTAAATGGAAAAGAATTTTATGAAAACCTTAATTACTTTTTGGAAACAAATGATTTTAAGCGTATTATTCCGGCACTTATAAAATATATCAAAGATTTATATATGTATAATTTGTATATAAAAAAAACAGGAGCTTCAACACTTGAAGGACTTTTGGGATACAGGCTTCCGATTCATATAAATAATCAAAGAGTAAATTTAGCCATTAAATTTAAAGAAAAAGACTATTATGAACTGCTTAATTTTTTGTTAAATAAAGAATTGGAAATGAGAAGCAGTGAACGAAACAAAGAAGCTGTTTTTTGGGAAGTAATAAGTTATTTGAAAATATTCAGCTCTTTTTAAACATTTTTTTAAGCCTCTGAGCCGCTTTGGTCAGTCCCAGTTTCATTCCGGCAAATCTCATCATTTTTGCCATTTGTTTATATTTGTCTTTTTCATAACACGGGTTAGGGCATTTCCTGCATCTTGGTTTCGGATCATGAGGGCATTCCTGCAGTCTGTGAATGGCATAATCCAGAAGACTGTGACATTCGTCGCATAAATTTGCCTTTATAGATAAATCAAGATCTTTATATTTTATATCGTAAGTTTTTTCATACTGCCCTGTATGTTTTTCACTGCAGTATATCTGGAAAAATTTTTTTAATGTTTCTACTTCGCCTTTAAATTTTTCTGTTGTCATTTAAAACCTTTTTATTTCTACCCAGTAGTCGTCACCGGTTTTTTCTTTGAATTTTTTCATTATATATAATATTTCATAGCAAATATCAATTGTTTTTGGAGGTGTTTTTTCAAAAGAAATTAATGATACTTTGTGGGAAATGTTTTTTTTGTTAAGCATAAATGTTCTGTTAATAAGGCTGGTAAGTCTGCTTCCGAATTCAACGGCAGATTTGCATTCCGTGTTTTGCAAAAGCAGTATATAATGATTTTTTGTGTAAGGAATTTTTAAGAAAATATCGGTTTTTCTTATATTGCTCAAGGTTTCTTTTATACTTTTTTCTGACGCTTTAATAATCATTATCGTATATTTTATTTTTTTAATTTCATAAAGATAATTTAGAAGTTCTAAGTATTCATTCAATTTCTTTTGCAGGGAGATAAATATTTTGAACTCTTTTTCATCCAGAAGGTATTGGTTTAGGCTTTCATTTTTTCTTTTATTCATAAGCTGCCTTTAAAGTTTTGTCTGATGGCTTCATAAAGAATGATACCACAACTGACGGCCAAATTTAAACTTCTTCCTTCTTTTGTCATAGGAATAGTTATACAGTTGTCGTAAAATTGTCTTAAAATGTTTTCGTCAATACCTTTGGTCTCGCTTCCGAATATAATATAATCACCCGGTTTAAATTCTGCTTCGAAATAAGGTTTGTCTGTTTTGGTAGTAGCGAAAAAACATCTTGACGTATCGGTGTTTTTTAAAAACTCTTCAGTGCTTTCCCATATGGTAAGATCCAGTTTGTCCCAGTAATCCAGACCGGCTCTTTTGACCGCTTTTTCACTAATATCAAATCCGATAGGTTTTACTATATGAAGCCTGGCTCCCGCATTTACGCAGAGTCTTCCAATATTTCCTGTGTTAGGAGGGATTTGAGGGTTGAAAAGTACAACATTAAACACGATTGGCCCTTTTTATCAGATGCTCGAAAATTTTTGCTACCGATTTAGGTTTTTTTAAAAAAATATTTCTTAGCCTGTCTTTTAATATCTGATATTTTATTTCGTCTTTATCGATTTTTTCATTTTTCATTTTTTGTTTTCCATTTTCAGTTTACTCTCAGTCATTTATATTTAGAGAATAATGGTTTTATTGGCATATACGAATATCCTGTCTTCAATTGCTTTTTTAATAGCTCTGCTTAAAACTATTTTTTCTATATCCCTTCCTTGAACTCTCATCTCTTCCCAGTTCATTTCATGGTTGACTCTTGTTACGTCCTGTTCGATAATAGGGCCGTCGTCAAGATTATTGTTTACAAAGTGGGCGGTTGCGCCGATAATTTTAACGCCTCTGTCATATGCTTGTTTATAAGGATTCGCTCCGATGAAAGCCGGAAGGAAAGAGTGGTGGATGTTTATGATTTTATTAGGGAATTTTTCTACGAAATTAGGTGTCAGTATTCTCATAAATTTTGCAAGAATAATAAAATCCGGATTTGTCGGCTGTATTATTTCAAGCATTTCGTTTTCGTGTTCAACCCTGCTTTTGCCTTCGGCCGGAATATAATAAAAAGGGATATTGAATTTTTCCACAAGGTCTTTTAAATTGTCTCTGTTTGCGATGACTCCTATAATTTCGACATCAAGATCACCAGAATACTGTTTTATTAAAATATCGCCTAATGCGTGGGCTTCTTTTGTTGCAAGCAGGAAAAGTCTTTTTTTTCTTTTTTTGAAAATTTCAATATCAGCGCATGGAACAACTTTTAGAATCTCTTTTTTAAGTTTTTCTTTGTCAACCTCACCGGCAATAACCGCACGGAAAAAGAATTTGTTGTTTTCTTTGTCTACAAATTCCTGCTGTGTTTCTATATTGAAATCATTTTCAAAAAGCACTTTTGATATTTTGTATACGAGGCCTTTTTTATCATCGCACTGGATTAAAAGAGTATATTTCATTTTATCCCTTTTTGAGTATGATTTTATCATATTTTTTTATTTCCTGCAGTATTGAAAGTCTTGGATTTTCAGGGTTTATCTGTTTTGGCCTGTATTTTTTATCCCATAAATTTTCTTTTTTGATCCATTCTCTGCAGCAGCAGTTGTTCAGTATGCTGAACGTTTTAAGAGGGTATTTAAGACTTAAGGCGTAAAGGAATCTGTTTGTTACCGTTTTGGGCAGTTTTTTTATTTTTATTTCTTTTTTTAATTTATTCGGAAGAGACAGAGATGTTATTAATAAATCTGCTTTTATATTTTTATAATATCTTAAATGATACAGAAAATAACTTTCAATGGGGTTGGTTTTGTATATTTTGGAAAGATGAAAAAATTCTCTTTTTGTAAAAGTGATGTTTAGAAGTTTTCGGGCTATATTCAGAGTAATAAAATAATAAAATCCGTAATACAGGTATTTACTGTTAAACATCTTTTCAAATTCCATAAAAATGCGTTCGCGAGAGAGTTCGTAAAGGTTAAGTTTTCGGCATATATTTACTGTGCCTTTGTCGATTTTAAACTTAAGTCTCGAAGCAAACTGCATGGCTCTTAAAACCCTCAGAGGATCTTCCGCAAAAGATTTGTCGTCAATATGTCTGATAATTCTGTTTTTTATATCTCTGACGCCTCCCCAGAAATCCAGCATCTCTCCTGTATAAATGTTTTTCATTAACGCATTCATGGTGAAATCTCTTCTTTTTGAAGCTGTTTTTTCATCCTGGGTAAGGCTCACTTCAAAACCTCTGTGCCCTGCAGATGTTTTCGTTTCCGTTCTCGGCAGGGATATGTCAAAATTTTTCCATTTATAAACGAAAAAACTTTTTCCAACACCTTTTGCACCTAGTTTTTGCATTAAAACGTCAAATTTCTCCGGAGTGATGTCATATACTTCTATGTCGAATTCTTTTGATTTTATTCCGAGTATTTCGTCACGTACGCAGCCGCCTACTAGGTAAACTCGGGAAGTGTACGGAGCGAAAAATTTTTTAAGAAAGTTTAATTCTTCATTCTCCATTCTCAATTCTCAATTATTTTTTGAGTTTTTCATCTATTTTTACAAGCAGGTATTCTAAAAAGTTCAGTGTTACATCCAGTTTTACGTCCAGATTTTCAGTGTTAGGCGATTGAAGGCCTTCAAATAAAACAAGAATTCTCTCTTTAATGTGTTTTAAAAATTCTTTATCACACTTGCTTGCAGGAGAGAGTTCTTCTTCGCTTATTGCGCTTTCTTCTATTTCCTGAAGAGTTTCCAGTATGGTGTCTTTTAAATCCATAGCAATCCTTAAATTTCACTTAGCCATTGTTCGAAATCATATCTGTTAAGCTGATTGATTTCATTGAATTCTTTCAGTTTTAAAACATTAACGCCTTCAAAAAATTTTCTTTTTTTAAGCCTTTCAATGGCATCAATAATTTCCGGGTCTTTGTTTTCTTTCAGAAGTTCCTCGTAAATTTCAAGGGCTTCTTGTTTAAACCCTTGAGTTTCAAGTATTCTTGCGTAAGTTTTTGTTTTAGTTAGCGGCATGGTCTGCTATTAAACTTCCCATTTCACTTGTTGTAACAACTTCTTTAGCGTCAAATGCAGCCAAATCTTTTGTTCTGTAGCCTTCTTTGAGCACTGCTTTTATAGCATTTCTGATTTTTTCAGCAGCGCTCGTTTCGTTTAAGAAATCAAGCATCATGGCAGCACTTAAAATTGTGGCAATCGGATTTGCGATTCCCTGTCCCGCGATATCCGGAGCGCTTCCGTGGATCGGTTCGAACAGTCCTACTTTTCCTCCTACGCTTGCACTCGGAAGAAGTCCGATACTTCCTACAATCATACTTGCTTCGTCGCTTAAAATATCGCCGAATATGTTTCCGGTAAGGATAACGTCAAACTGTTTGGGATCCCTTACAAGCTGCATTGCCGCATTGTCGACATACATGTGCTCAAGTTCCACTTCCGGATAGTTTTTGGCAACTTCTTCTACAACTTCTCTCCAAAGTTCGCTTACTTCAAGGACATTTGCTTTGTCTACAGAAGTTACTTTTTTGTTTCTTTTCATTGCTTCTTCAAATGCGACTTTTGCAATTCTTGCTATTTCGTCCCTGCTGTAAACCATAGTGTTGTAGGCTTTGTTGTCGTCTTTGTATCTAGGCTCTCCGAAATATATTCCACCGGTAAGCTCTCTTACGACAGTAAGGTCAACACCTTTGATAACTTCCGGTTTAAGGCTTGAAGCGTTAACCAGTTCGTCAAAAATTATAGCCGGTCTTATATTCGCAAAAAGACCGAGTGATTTTCTGAGTTTCAAAAGTCCTGATTCAGGTCTTTTTTCTTTTGGAAGGCTTTCCCACTTAGGGCCTCCTATCGCACCGAAAAGAATTGCGTCGGAATTTAAAGAGCCTTTAATGGTTTCGTCCGGACACGGATTGTCGAATACGTCTACGGCCGCACCGCCTAAAAGGTATTCGTTATATTCGAAATTAAAGCCTTCTTTACTTGCTACGGCGTCAAGTACTTTTATCGCTTCTTCTACGATTTCAGGGCCGATTCCGTCACCTTTTATAATGGCTATTTTGTATGTTTTCATTTGTTTTCCTTTAGCATTTCTTTGGCAAAATTTATAAGCCCTCCGGCTGCGATAAGCTCTTGCATAAATTCCGGAATCGGAGTGAATTTGTAATCTTTTCCTGTGTCAACGTTATGGATAATACCGTTGTCCAAATCTATTTTTACCAAATCTCCTTCATTGATTTCATCACTTTCAAGAAGTTCAAAAATAGGTAGTCCCATATTAAAACTGTTTCTGTAAAAAATTCTGGCGAAACTTTTTGCTATAACCGCTGCAACACCTGCTGCTTTAAGTGCGATAGGCGCGTGTTCGCGGCTTGAGCCGCTTCCGAAATTGTATCCCGCAACTATAATGTCACCAGGTCTTACTTTGCTTGGAAATTCAGGATCTGCGTCTTCCATTACGTGTTTTGCAAGTTCATGAGGATCGGAAGTATTCAGATATCTTGCCGGAATAATCAAATCCGTATCGATATTGTCTCCGAACTTCCATACTCTTCCGGTAATTACATTCATAAAGTTCCTTTTTTTTGCTGAATTTTATCAAAAATGATTATAAAAACGAAATCAGAAAAATATAAAAACAAAACACACGGATAATATTAATATTTCAGGTATAAAGAAAATTAACATTTTTTTTGCAAGTTCTTTTGAAAAAAACAGAACAATAAAAAATTTAGTAAGCGTGTTGCTTATAGATGCCGTTGCTATTCCAACCGCGGCGTTTTGAATACTTAACGAATGTCTGCTAAGTTCGCCAAGAGAAAGTGTAATAGCGTCAACATCGGTAAATCCGGAAATAAACGAAATTATGTAAAGTCCTAAATTTCCGAAATGTCTGTTGGAGTATTCGACAAGTGCGTAAATTACGGCGAATATTAGTGCAAATTTTATCGCTTCGCTTAGTTCAAGCGGGTTTTTTTCGAGTTTTTTCAGTGTCGTCTGTATGTTTTCAAGAGATTTTTTATAAAAATAGTAAGAAAACCAGATACCGTAAACAAATGCGGCGGTATAAGGTATTATTATGTGTTTTATAATTGCTGGATTTGTTATATATGTTTCTATAAGCACTCTGGCAAACATCAGCGTATTGGCTATAGCTATTGCGGACGCATAGGTGTTTATAGAGTTTTTAGTGTCTTTAAACATTGCCGAAAGAGAAGCGGTAACCGCGGTAGAGCTGATAAATCCTCCGGCGGCCGCAGTGAAAAGTATTCCTTTTTTTTCTCCGAAAAATTTAATTCCTAGATATCCGATAAATGAAAGCGCCGCTATTATGACGGCCATCAGCCACGTTTTATACGGATTAAACAGTTCTAACGGGCCTACCGGCTTATCCGGAAGAATTGGAAGCAGAATAAATGTCATTATCAATAGAAGAATTCCGGCGTTAATTTCTTTTTGGGTTAGGGTTGTTTCTATTTTTTTCAGTTTTGTTTTAAGATTTAAAATAACAACCGTAATTACGGCAATAAATATTGCGCGCGAGGTCTGGTTGTAAAATACCATAACACCTAAAAGAAAAGTTATAAGAGCCGCAATATGCGTAGTTGTCCCCTGTCTTGAATAATGATAAACCTTTAAAAAATACGCTGCCGTAACTATCAGCCCGAATATAAAAAAAGAAATAAGCAGAAAATATTCTACTTTGGTATTAACCCATGCGGAAATAAATCCGAAAATCGAAATCAGCACAAACGTTCTTGTACCTGCAAAGCCTTCTTCGTTTTCCTGGGAAAAAGAAACGCTTCTTTCCAGTCCGATAATGAAACCTAACACCGCCGTAATCAAAAAAGCTTTTAAAATTTCCGTTTGCATTACAATCCTTTAATATATTATATAAAAATTTTGATAAAATTATGCAAAAAAAGGATGAGTTTGAGAAAAGCCGTAGCGTTTACCGGTCCTAGCAACTCCGGAAAAACAACATTAATAGAAAAAGTGGCGAAGAAGCTTATAAGCTCTTATAAAATAGCCATTATTAAAAACGATCCTTCCGACAAGGCAAAGTTTGACACTGAAGGCAAGGACAGTTATAAGTTTTATCAGACGGGTGCAGAAGTTGTAGTTACATCTCCTAACAGGACAACTTATTTTTCACATAGACAAAAATCCCTTGACGAGATTGTTGAAATGATAAACGATTTCGATATTCTGCTGGTGGAAGGCCTTAAATATCTTCCGCTTCCGAGACTTGCCGTATTCAGAGGCGATGTGGACGAGAGCTATTTCAGATACATTAAAGCCGTTGCCGTTGATGAGAGTGTGGATAAAAGTAAAATTCCTTCAAACATAGAAATTCTGGATTTAAACAATACCGATCAGATAATCGAGTGGGTTTTAAACAATGCCGAAGATATTTAAGGAGTTAAAATGACTGAAATTATAAATTCAATCCAAAAAATAGCCGTAGAAATCAAAGACGCTATCAAAACGAAAGATACGGGAAAAGTAGAATCTCAAAACGCAAGCGGCGACGTTCAGGTTAAACTTGACGTAATCAGCGATGAAATAGTAGAAAAGTATCTTTTAAAAACTTCAAGCGTTATCGAAATAATAAGCGAAGAAAAAGAAGACGCAATGCCGGCAAACCCTAACGGCAAGTATTTTGTTGCATACGATCCGCTTGACGGAAGCAGTCTTATTGATGTCGATTTAAGCGTGGGAAGCATATTCGGAATATATAAAGGCGGATACAGCGGTCAGAATATTGTGGCGGCAGCATATGTGGTTTACGGACCTAGAGTTGAAATGGTTGTTGCAAGAGATACGGTAGAACTTTTCAGATTAAATGAACAGACAAACGAGTTTGAATTTGTAAAAGAACTGAGACTTGAGGAAAAAGGAAAAATTTTAGGACCGGGCGGAACTCAGAAATGCTGGTATCCTTATCATAAGGAAATGATCGACAACTTCTTCAAAGAAGGATACAGATTAAGATACAGCGGAGGAATGGTTCCTGATTTACACCAGATTCTGCTTAAAGGCGGAGGACTTTTCGCATATCCGGGTACAACCGACAAACCTAAAGGAAAACTCAGAAAACTTTTCGAAGTATTTCCTTTTGCATACGTTTACAATAAAGCCGGCGGACTGGCTGTAGACGGAAAAGGGGATCTTTTAGATCTGGACAGTGAAGGTTACCATGACACGACACCTTGCTTTTTCGGAAGCAATTATGAAATAACGAAAGTTTTAAAAACATACGAAGGGGCAGACAAATGAGCGACAAGTGCAAAACATATTATTTAACGACACCAATATATTACGTAAACGATATACCGCATATCGGACATGCTTATACAACTATAATAGCCGATATGATTGCCAGATATTCAAGACTTAAAGGGATTGATACTTTCTTTTTAACGGGAACTGACGAACACGGTCAGAAAATTGAAGAGGCAGCTAAAAAAAGAGGAAAAACTCCTAAAGAATATGCGGATGAAATCAGCGGTAAGTTTAAAGCTTTATGGGATGAATTTGAAATAAGCTATGACAAATTTATAAGAACTACGGATGAAGCGCATAAAAAAGGCGTTCAAAAAGCGTTTTTGGATATGTACAAAAAAGGCGATATTTATAAAGATTATTATGAAGGACACTACTGCGTAAGCTGTGAAAGCTTTGTGGCTCCTTCTCAGCTGGTAAATGACGAGCTTTGCCCGGACTGCGGCAAACCTACGAGAATTATTAAAGAAGAAAGTTATTTTTTCAGACTTTCAAAATATCAGGACCAATTGCTTGACTGGCTAAAAAACAAAAAGCCTATTTTACCGGAAGCAAAAGCAAATGAAGTAATAAGATTTGTGGAAGAGGGACTCAAAGATCTTTCGATTACGAGAACGTCTTTCGAATGGGGAGTTAAACTTCCTCCTGAAATTAACGACCCTAAACACGTTGTTTATGTATGGCTTGACGCACTGTTTAATTATTTAACGGCACTCGGATACGGCAGTGAAAATGACGAACTTGTAAAAAAATACTGGCCTGCGAAACTTCATATAGTAGGTAAAGATATTCTTAAATTCCATGCGGTTTACTGGCCTGCGTTTTTAATGAGCATAGGCTATGAGCTTCCGAAAGTTATTGCTGCTCACGGCTGGTGGACAAGAGACGGTGAAAAAATGAGTAAATCCAAAGGAAACGTAATCAATCCTAAAGACGTGGCCGACGCATACGGGCTTGAGAATTTCAGATATTTTATGCTAAGAGAAGTTCCTTTCGGAGCGGACGGCGATTTCAGCGAAAAAGCGTTAATCGACAGAATTAATAACGATTTAGGAAACGATCTCGGGAACCTTTTAAACAGAATCATAGGAATGGCTTACAAATATTTTGACGGAAAAATTACAAGCAAAAACGTTGAAAAATATTATGCAAACGAGTTAAACGAAGCAAGGGAAATCGTAAAAAACCTTGAAGAGACATATCTTTGGAAAATGCAGATACATAAGTTTCTTGAAGAACTTTGGAAAGTTCTCGCAATCGGAAACAAAGCGATTGATACGTATAAACCTTGGGAACTTATGAAAAACGGTGAAGAGGAAAAAGCGGCTGCGCTTATAGGGCTTATTGCAAACCTTCTTGCAATGACGGCGGTAAACCTTCACGCGGTTATGCCTAAAACAACTCAAAAAATCGCAAAATCTTTAGGTTTTGAAATAAACAGCGAAAGTTTCAAAAACATAATGGAAGGAAAGCTTCTGGATGATTTCGTAATTGAAAAAATACCTCCGCTTTTCCCTAAAATAGAAGAGCCTTTAATGAAAAAAGAAGAAGTAAAAGAAGAAAAACCTCAAAATTTAATCACTATTGACGAATTTTTTAAAACAGAACTTAAAATCGGAAAAGTTGTAACAGCCGAAGAAGTTAAAAAATCAAAAAAACTTTTAAGACTGGAAGTTGACCTTGGCGAAGGAAAACCTAGACAGATTATTGCGGGAATTAAAGAATATTATAAACCTGAAGAACTCATAGATACGTATGTATGTGTTGTGGCAAATCTTAAGCCTGCAAAACTTATGGGAATGGTAAGTGAAGGTATGCTTTTAGGAGCTAAAGATAAAGAAGGGTTTGCCCTTATAAGACCTGAAAAACCAAAAAAACCCGGAACGCCTGTTAAGTAAGGTGAAGGTTTTAGTCAGGTTAAAGGATGAAGGTGAGTTTTTTAAGTTTAATTCGGATGAAGGATTATTTTGAAAATTGAAACATTGGTAAACTTAACCGGAGGAGAACTTCTTAACTCTCCTTATATCAGCGAAGTCACTTCTTTTACAAACCGTGTTGAAAATGTAGTAAGAGGCGGCTGTTTTTTTGTAACAGATAAAAATGATGTTCAAAAAGCGGTTCAAAGCGGTGCGTATGCCGTTATTTCCGAAGATTATGAAGAAATTACGGATCACGAAATAGCCTGGATTAAAGTCGGTTCAATACAAAAAGCGGTAATTGATATATTTAAATATGAAAATCTGCAGACAAAAATTTACTTTTGTGACGAAATAACGGAACATATACTCGATAAAATGAATTTAAACAAAGAAGTTATTGTTTTGCATACTTATGAAGATCTTTTAAGAGGTATGAATATAAAAGATAAGTATCTCGTAACTTCGGATAAAACGTTTAGAGACCTTTTTTCAAATGTTGAAGTGCTGCTTGCTGAAAATATTGAATTACAGCAGCTCAGCCTTTTTAAATCAAAATATCTTACTGAAGAAATTAACCTCCCTTATGTATATAAGGATGAATTCGCAAGAGCTTTAAAATTTTTTGAAGACCATAATTTAAAATATTCGCTTGAATTTGAACTTGAGAGATTTAAGCCTGTTTTTGTAGATTATAAATTAAGGGAAGTTGAATACGGAGAAAGTGAAAAAGTACTGATTAAAGGTATTAAAAACGACAGGTTTTTTTTTAAAGAACTGAATTATTTAATTGACAATACAAAACACGCAAAAACAGTAATAGTAAACGAAGAAAATAAGAGCGTTCTAAATGAAGGGTTTAATTTTGCAATGCTTGTTGATTATGATATGGATACGCATTTAAACACAGATGAGGGGAGTCTGTTTTGATTAAAATCACAAAAATAAACACACTCGGAAAAGGGAGATTTTTAGAACTTAAAGAGGTTTTTTTCGATTATTTCGGAAAGAAAAGAAGATGGGAAGTCTGCTCTTCGCATAACAGTGTGTCAATACTGATTTATAATACCGATTTGAACAGTTTAATTATGGTAAAACAGTTCAGACTTCCTGTATATATGAAAAACGGTGACGGATATACTTTAGAACTGTGTGCGGGGCTTTGTGATAAAGATAAGCCTAATATAGAAATTGCAAAAGAAGAGGTTTTAGAAGAGTGCGGATATGATGTTGACGTAAAAAATATTCAAAGAATTACTTCCACATGGGCCAGTGTAGGCAGCAGTGCGGCAAACCAGGAAATATTTTATGTTGAGGTGGATGAAAGTATGAAAATAAGCGACGGAGGGGGAATAGACGATGAAGATATCGAAACTGTATTAATTCCCGCCGATGAAGTTTATGAAAAAATATTTGATGAAACGGCAGTTCTGACACCGGGAGCGAAATTTGCGATGCTTTGGTGGATATATAATAAAGTGGATAAATTGGGAAGTTGTTAAGTTGTGAAGGGGATTAAAAAGGAAAAGAAAGAGACGGGGAAAAGAGGATGTGTGATTGAAAATATTAAGACGAATAAAAGGAGAGGAATGAAGCATATATTCAGGGAATATGACATTAGAGGTATTTTTGAAAAAGACTTAACGGAAGAAATCGTAAAAAAAATAGGATATTTTTTAGGTAAAAAGATTAACGGGGAATATGTTTTTGTTAGTTTCGATGCAAGGACACATTCACCTGTTTTACATGACTGGCTTGTAAGCGGTCTTAATTATGCAGGAAAATCAGTAATAAGCGGGGGTATGCTTCCTACGGGAGCCAATTATTTTGCAAACTTTAGACCTTTATGTATTGAAAATAAAGGCAAAATAAATATTTCCGGGAGTATTCAGATTACGGGTTCACACAATCCGCCTGAATACAACGGCTTTAAAATAACAATCGACAAAGCGCCTTTTTACGGCAGGGATATATATGCTTTGGGTGATGAAATATTAAATAGCGATATAAAAATTGAAGATAATACGAATGTAATTAAATACGATTTGAAATCGGATTATATTGATTATATTTCAAACCAGTTTTCACATTTAAAAGGAATGAACTTAAATGCTGTGTTTGACTGCGGTAACGGTGTTGCCGGTGTGGTTCTCAGAGATATACTTGAAAATATCGGTGTTAAAAATTATGAAATCCTTTTTGAAGAGCCTGACGGAACGTTTCCAAACCATCATCCCGACCCGACCGAAGAAAAAAATCTTAAGGATGTGTATAGTGCACTTAAAAAAAGAAAATACGCTTTTGCTTTTGACGGTGATGCGGACAGGATTGCGTTTTTGGATCAGAAATACAATTATAAAGGCGATATTCTTGCATATTTCTTTGCAAAAAACATGGACAATCCGTGTGTTATAAGCGAAGTAAAAGCCACTCAGGTAATGTATGACGAAATAAATAAAATAGGCCGTGCGATAATGTACAAAACCGGACACAGCAATCTAAAAACACTCCTGAAAAAAGAAAACTGCGACCTTGCGGCTGAAGTGAGCGGACATATTTTCTTTAACGACAGATATTTCGGAATTGACGATGCGGTTTATGTTGCATTTAGAATTATAGAACTTATTAAAGAGAAATTTGATTTTGTAAAAGAATTTGAATCGCTTCCGAAAGTTTATAATACGGACGAAATAAAAGTAAAAACGACAGAGGACAAAAAGTTTAAAATAATCGATGAATTAAAAGGTTATCTGAATGAAAACAAAGATTCGTTAGAAATTAAAGAAATTGTGGATGTGGACGGCGTGAGAGTAATTTTTGAAAACGGATGGGGACTTGTGAGAGCGAGCAATACTACGCCGGTACTGGTAACAAGATTTGAAGCTACGGATAAAAATTCGTTAGAAGAGATTGAAAACAGATTAATGAAATCGCTGGAAAGATTTCTTTAATCTTTTCTTCTGTTTAAACAAAATAAGTGACAGACGCTGATTTTGTTGATATGCAAACATTTAGCCTTTCTTTTTTATATATTTGAGCCAATAGATTTAGATTAATTCATAAGAAAAAGTAATGTTATTAAAGTTGATTGACTTACGCTCAATTTTATTGTATAATATTGCAATAAAATTCCATATATAGTATAATTCAAAGGAGGGGAGATGAGTAAAAGTTTATATGAAGTATTAGGTGTTAGTGAAAATGCATCTCAAGATGAAATAAAAAAAGCATATAGAAAACTCGCAAGAAAATATCATCCGGATATCTGTAAAAAACCGGAATGTGAAGAAAAATTTAAAGAAATAAATACTGCATATGAAATTCTGGGAGACGAGGAAAAAAGAAAACAGTATGACCAAATGGGCGATGCTATGTTTAACGGCCAGAACTTCCAGGATTTTTACAGGCAGCATAAAGACGTTGATTTAGAAGAAATTCTTTCTCAAATCTTCGGAGGCGGTTTTAGCAGACGTACAAGCGGAGGATTCGGCGGATTCGGCGGTTTTGACGGATTCGGCGGTTTTGGTGGAGGTTTTGCGCCTGATCTTGATATACATGCCAGAATCCAAATACCTTTTGATCTTGCCATGAAAGGCGGTGTTTACACCATTAATCTGAACGGCGAGAGTATAAAAGTAAAAATACCTGAAGGTATAAAAACAGGTCAAAAATTAAGAGTCAGAGGTAAAGGTAAAACCCTGCAGGGGCACAGAGGAGATTTGATTTTGGAAGTTGAAGTGACTCCTCATCCTGAATGGGAAAGAAAAGGGGACGATTTATACAAAAAAGTCGATGTGCCTTTAAAAACCATGATGTTCGGAGGTAAAATAGGAGTTGATACATTCAAGGGACATATTAACGTAAAAGTACCTCAAAACTCAAAATGTTGTCAAAAACTGAGGGTTAAAGGATACGGTGTTAAAAACGGTAATTTATATTTAGAATTAAGACCTGTATTGCCTAAAGTTGAAGAACTTGATGAAGAGTTGGTAAAAATGATGAAAGAAAAGTTGCCTGAATAATCTTTAAAAGGAGGTGAGCATGTATAGTTATGACGAACCGGTATATTTAATAAGCGTGGTGAGTAAAATATTAAACATACATCCTCAGACATTGAGACAATATGAAAGAGAAGGGCTTATTAAACCAAGCAGAACAGAAGGTAAAATGAGACTTTATTCTCAAAGAGATATTGACAGATTAAAACTGATATTATCTTTAGTTAGAGATTTAGGCGTTAATTTGGCTGGAGTGGAAATTATCCTTCAGTTAAAAGAAGAAATTGAAGAGTTGCAAAAAGAAATAGAAAATCTTAAAAAACAAGAGGGACAGATTCCTAGAAACAGAAGTGTTGTAATCAAAAAAGAAAATTATCAGCTGATATTAATTCCTACAAAAGAGGATTAAAAAAGATTAAACGGTAAAGTTATAGCTCTTTTAAACAAGGTAAAAGGGGATATTAATATATCTTTACCTATGTCTTCTTTAACTTTTGGATTGTTTATATCTCCTTTTACTATCATTTTTATATTTATACTTCCGTCTTTACCGAATAACAAATAGCTTAAACCTTTACCTATAATAGGGATTTTTTTAAGTTTCATTTTCATGTTGGCCGTGATTTTTAAAAACATGTAATTTTTATTAAAATCAATATACCCTTTGGCGAAAAAGTCTAAATTATCTCCGTAAATCTTAGCATCTTTTATATAAAGTATTTTCTTATAAAGAAGGTAGTTAATATATCCTTTTCTTATTTTATATCCTTTAGATGAGAATCCTGGTGACGAAAAAGAAAGCAAAGAAGGTATTGTATTTATAAATGCGATTATATTGTTCAAAGATTTAAGTTCTCTGACGATTGCGCTGTTTATGTAAATTTTGCCGGTATAAAAATTATCAGGAGATTTGACCATAATAAAATCAAGATTGATTTTGCTGAAAAAGTCAAATTTAGGCAAAAACGCTCTAAACTCTTCATTTGAAAAATTTTTACCTTCTAATAACAAATAACCCTGTTTTGTGTAACCTTTTACGGAAGAATGTTTATATATAGAATGGAAGTTAATGTTTCCGTGTTTATACATAACGGTTGCTGTCTGAGATAAAAATTTATGCTGTTTATACATTAAATTTGCGTTATTCGCATACAGTTTGATTGTATAATTGTATTCGTTTGAATCGTTACTGTCTAGAAGAAGTGTTTCTAAAGGATACAGATTAATATCAAGGTTTATCAGTTTAACGTTTATATTGTTGTTTTTGACATTAATATCTATGTTATTGTTAAATATATCAATCTGCTTTTTACTTATGCTTATATTTAAAAATATTTTATTAACAATATTTTTAGACAAATCGGTAATCGGTTTATTTGTATGTTTGTATAAAATTGGGAGTTTTAAAAGCAGATATGTCGTAATATCTGTAGTATCGGAAAAAGTCATTAAAAGCAGGCCGTTTTTTACAAACTGCTCAAACGGAGTGTATTTTAATACTTTGTTAAGCTGATTAATTATTAACATTTTTTTATCAAAATCGATGTAAACCGAAGAGTTTTTTGCTCTTAATGTATTTGTATTAAAATCTATTATTGCGGTTTCGTTATAATCTTTCAGTTTTATTATTTTGTTAATTTCAAAATCCACTTTTCCGTTTATTAAAAGTTTTTCTTTAAGAAAATCAATTAAACCGCTGCCTGTAAATTTTAAAGGCATGTCTTTTTGTAAAAACAGCTGAGCGTTTTGAGTGTAAAAATTCAAGCGGGTATTTGTTATATTTATATCTCCCATAGGCACAAACAGATCAAAATCAAACAGTTTTAATAATGAAAGTTTTGTTTTTACATGAGTAAATGATGAAATTTCTTTTGAAAAATCTATTGTAGAAGTTATATTATTTTCTCCTGCTATTTGAGTAACAGGAATAGTTATTTTTAAAAATCTGTGCAGTATTTCTTTAATGTTTTTATTAAACAGCGCTTTTGAATGAAATGAGAGTTTTTTATTGACAAAAGAGATCTTGTTTATTTTTACATTGTTGATTTCAGCATTTTTTATATGAAGCGATTTATGTTTAATATCAGCTTTTATATTATGAAGATCGGTTTTATAAGAAAAAACTTTGCCCTTTATTTCATTAGTAAATACATTCATCAGGTTACCGAATATTTTTGAAGATTTCAGATAAACATATCTGTTTTCAAAGCGACCGTTGTCTATTGAATAATAAGTGTATTTGTCAAAAATGTTTAATAGATTGTTTGTCAAAATCAGTCTGTTTTTATCATATTCCGCAATAACGGTTTTAGTCTGCAGGTTTAAATTTTTAGGATTTTTAAAAATCAGCTCGGAATTTAGAAGTTTAAATTTGTAATTTTTATATTTTGCATTTAAAGCGGGGGCGTCTGCTATTAAAAAACCGCTGTGTATATTATAGAAAAGCACCGAATTTTCCAGTCTGACATTATCTAATCCGTATAATTTCGGTATTATGAGCTCTTTTGTGTGTAATTTTACTGTTTTGATGTTTATTGTGAATTCGCTGTTTTTAGCATTAAGTGCGATGTTTTTGAAATTGATTTTTGCTTTTTTCAAATTTCCTTTTATATTAAACAGATAATTATTTAAATCGGCATATATTTTTAAATATAGATCTGATATATCAGTATTAAACAGTATGTTTTCGTATGTTATATTTGGTGATGAAAAATCCATATTTAATATGTTGTTTTGAGTCAATAGGGCGTTTAATTTGAATTTGTTGTTATTGCATTTTCCTTCACCTTTAAAATTAATGCTGTTTTTATGAAAAAAAATATTAATAACCGTGTTTTTAAAAGCTAAATCATACTGAGGTATTTTAAGATATGAAAAATTTACATAAGAATTCTTGATGTTAGGACTTATTACTGCTTTAAAATATAAAAATGGAGAATCAAATAAGATATTGTTTTTAATTAAATTGATTTTATTTATGTGAGTTTTTCCGTATTCAAGGTAATTTATAGTAATTGTTTGAAATATGTTTAAAAATTTAATAATTGTAAAAGCCGTTTTATGTATGTTAATAACCTGTTTTGTATAATTTTTGGAGTTTTTTATTTTAATATCATTTATTTTAAGTACAATTTTATTATCTATTTTGAAAAAAGCTGATTTTATATGAATATTTTTAATATTGATATTGTATAAATAAATACCTTTAAAAAGGGAAATGAAAATTATGAATAAAAATAACATTATTGTAAAAATTATAGCTTTTATTGAAGTGCTGCTTGTTTTCACTGTTTTTATCCTTTTTTACTTAACACGGACGGTTAAAACCGACAGGGTCTTGCATATACCGAGCGGCAGTGTGAATTATACAATAAAATCATTAGAAAAAAGAGGATACAATGTAGGGTTTATTGACAAAATCGTTTTATATTTATTAGGTTCGCCTCAGGCCGGATGGATAGATTTAAAAAGCGAAAATCTTACGAAATTGGATTTTTTATACAGGCTTACGACTTCTAAGGCGGCTTTGGTTAAAGTGACGATAATTCCCGGAGAAACAACCTATTATATTTATAAACTTTTAGAAAAAAAACTAAAACTGAAAAACATAGACTGCGGTTTTGACGAAGGCTTTTTAAAACCTGACACTTATTTTCTTCCTATAGGTATGAAAAAAAGAAGGGTTTGTGAATATTTAAAAAGGAAATCGCTGAATTATCACAAAGAAATAAGTAAAAAAATTTTTGGAAAATTTGAATACGATAAATATAAAAAATATCTAATTATTGCCAGCATTATTCAAAAAGAAGCTGCAAATACGGATGAAATGAAAAAAGTAAGTTCCGTTATTTACAACAGACTGAAAAAACATATGAAATTGCAAATGGATGGAAGTTTAAATTACGGAGAATATTCCCATCAGCCTATTACGCCTCAAAGAATAAAAAACGACAATACAAGATACAATACGTATAAATTCTACGGTCTGCCTCCCGATCCTGTATGTATTCCGAGTCCCGAAGCAATAATAGCCGCTATTTTTCCGGACAAAACTAAATATCTTTATTTTTACAAGTGCGGGAAAAGACATCTTTTTGCCACTACTTACAAGCAGCATCTGAGAAATATTAGAAGATGTAAAAAATAGTAAACCTTATCCTTAATTGTTTACTTTTTGTAACACTGTTAAGCAATGAAAATAAAAAATTGTTACTTTTCGTATAAAAGGTGATAAAATTTAAACAATAAAAAAACAAAAGGAGATTTTATGGCAAATCCTACAATTGTATGGACAAAGATTGACGAAGCACCATACTTGGCAACATTCAGTTTACTTCCGATTATGGAAGCATTTACAAAAGATGCAAATATAAATTGGGAGTTAAGAGATATATCGCTTGCAGGAAGAGTAATTGCTGAATTTTCTGATATGTTACCTGAAAATTTAAGAAAATTCGATGAACTGGCATATCTTGGAGATTTAGTTGAAAAACCTGAGGCAAATATTATTAAACTTCCAAATATTTCAGCATCAGTACCTCAATTGGTTGCAACGATTAAAGAACTTCAGTCTCAAGGTTATCCTCTGCCAGATTTCCCAGAAGAACCTAAAAATGCTGAAGAAGAAAAAATTAAACTTAAATATTTAAAATGTGTTGGTTCAAATGTTAATCCAGTTTTAAGACAGGGTAATTCAGATAGGAGACTTGCAGAACCTGTTAAAAACTATGCAAAAATGCATCCGCACAGTATGAAGTCCGTTAGCCCTGATTGTAAATCATATGTTGCTCATATGGATAAAAAAGATTTCTATGAAACAGAACAAAGTTTTACAAGTGATAAAGATCAGACTGTAAAAATCGTGTTCGAAGATAATGCTGGTAATAAAAAAGAGCTTAAAGAAGTACCTGTAGAAGTAGGTGAAGTGTTTTCTGCAGCTACTCTAAATGTTGAGGAGCTAAGCAAATTTTTTGAAAAAGTGATTAAAGAAGCAAAAGAAAAAGACATTCTGTTCTCTTTACATGTTAAGGGAACAATGATGAAAATTTCTGATCCTACATTCTTTGATTATGCAATCAGAGTATATTACAAAAAACTTTTCGATAAATTCGGTAAAGAACTTGAAGAAATAGGATTTAACCCAAGAAACGGTTTAGCTGATTTGTATTCCAAACTTGATAAATTACCGGAAGATAAGAAAAAAGAGATTCTTGATACAATCGATGAAATCTATAAAGAACAGCCAAGACAATATATGGTTGACTCTGATAATGGTATTACAAATCTTCACAGACCGAACGACGTAATTGTTGATGCATCTATTCCTGCAACAATCAAAAACGGACTTAAAGGCTGGGGCCCTGATGGGGAAGTAGAAGATTTGGTTATGTCTATTCCTGATAGAACTTACGCTACTATGTATAAAGAAATTGTAGCTGATATTGTAAAACATGGACAGTTTGATCCTACTAAAGTTGGGACAGTGCAAAATGTGGGTCTTATGGCTAAAAAAGCTGAAGAATACGGAAGTCATGACAAAACATTCTTTGCACCGACTGACGGTAAATTTCTTGTACTTGACGGTGAAGGAAACACACTTTTCACTTTCGAAGTTGGAAAAGGTGACGTTTTCAGAGCATACAGTGCAAAAGATATCGCAATAAAAGACTGGATTAAACTCGCCGTTGAAAGAGCAAAAGAAAGCGGTCTTCCAATTGTGTTCTGGCTTGACAGCAACAGAGCACATGATGCTCAAATGATCAGAAAAATTCTTAAATATGCACCAGAATTTGGTCTTGAAGGAGTTGAATATTATATTATGGCGCCTGAGCAGGCAATGAAATTTACCTTACCTAGATTTAGAGCAGGTTTAGGAACTATTTCTGTAACCGGAAATGTATTAAGAGATTACCTGACTGATTTATTTCCTATTATCGAAGTTGGTACAAGTGCAAGAACACTATCAATCGTTCCATTGCTTGCAGGCGGCGGACTATATGAAACAGGTGCTGGTGGATCTGCTCCTAAACATGTTGAGCAGTTCATTAAAGAAGGGCATTTAAGATGGGATTCACTAGGTGAATTTTTAGCGACAGTAGAATCTCTGAAACTTGCTAAAAAACAGGGAGCTAATGAAAAAATTGAAATTATTGCAGATGCTTTAAATAGAGCAGTAGGTAAATATCTTGAAAATGACAAAACACCAAAAAGAAAAGCTGGTCAGCTTGATAATAGAGGAAGTCATTATTACTTAGCTAGATATTGGGCTGAAGAACTTGCTAACTGTGGTGACAGCGAACTTGAAGCTAAATTTAAACCGATTGCGAAAGAGCTTAACGCAAACGAAGAAAAAATCCTAGCTGAAATAGCTGAAGCTGAAGGGAAACCGGCTGATATAGAAGGATACTATCATCCGAACGAAGAAAAAGTAGAAAAATATATGAGACCAAGTGAAACATTTAATAAAATTATAGATGCTTTAAGATAATCCCTTTTGGGATTATTTTCCTTTTAAAGGTTAAAAATGTCAAATAAAGTATCAATAGTAGGTGCAGGAAATGTCGGAAGCATTGTTGCTTATTCTCTTGCAATGCAAGGGCTTGCTCATGAAATTATTTTGGTCGACAGAGATACGGACAGAGCTAAAGGTAAAGCGCTTGATATGAGCCATGCCGCAAGTGCCGTGAGAAGCCATTCCATTGTAAGAGCTGCTGAAAGCTATGAAGACGTAAGAGGAAGTAAAGTTGTTGTAATTACGGCAGGGTTTCCAAGAAAACCCGGAATGACAAGAGAAGATCTTTTATTCAAAAACGCGGAAATTATGAGAGATGTTGTAACTCAGGTAAAAGAAGTGGCTCCCGATGCTATTTTGATTGTGGTATCAAACCCTCTTGACGCTATGACATATACAGCTCTAAAAGTATCCGGTTTTCCTAAAAACAGAGTAATCGGAATGGCTGGAATTCTTGACAGTGCGAGAATGGCTTATTTTATTTATGAAAAATTAGGTTACGGTGCCGGACAGATCAGAGCAAGTGTAATAGGAGGGCACGGTGATTTTATGGTGCCTCTTCCGAAATATTCAACTGTAGCGGGTGTGCCGTTAAGCGATCTTTTAAGCCAAAAAGAGATAGATGAAGTTGTTGAGAGAACAAAAAAAGCAGGTGCCGAGATTGTAGGATATCTTAAAACAGGAAGTGCATATTTTGCGCCTGGTAAATCAACTGCTATAATGGTGGAAGCGATTCTTAAAGATTCTAAACAGATATTCCCTTGCGCAGCATATCTTGACGGTGAATATGGATATAAAGACATCGTAAACGGCGTGCCTGTAATGATAGGTAAAGACGGTGCCGAAAAAGTTATAGAAGTAACTCTTGATCCTTGTGAAAAAGAGCTTTTCAGAAAAAGCGTCGGTGCAGTAAAAGAGATGGTGGATATATTAAATAAAGACTTTTTAAAGGAAGAAAAATGAGAGTAGTAAAATATGACGATATCGTAAAATCAATAAGAGATATGATAATCTACTCAACGACTCACTTGGCTCCGGATATGCTTGAAGCGTTAAAAAAAGCATATGAAGAAGAAAAAAGTGAAGTGTCTCGTGCCGTACTTAAACAGCTTTTAGAAAATGCTGAAATTGCGGAAAAAGACTGGAAACCTTTATGTCAGGATACCGGTCTTGCAATTTATTTCGTGAAAGTCGGAGAAGACGTAAAAGTTGAAGGCGGAACTCTTAGAGATGCTATTTACGAAGGAACAAGAAAAGGTTATGAAGAAGGGTATTTAAGAGCTTCTACTTGTGACTGTTTTACAAGAGCTAACCTTAAAGACAAAGCCGGATATAACCTTCCTCCTGTAATTTACTTCGATTTAGTTCCGGGTGATAAAATCGAAATCGAATATGCCGCTAAAGGAGGAGGAAGCGAAAACGTATCACGCGCTACTGTTTTAGCTCCTGCTCAGGGTAAACCGGGAATTAAAGAATTTGTCAAAAAAGTTGTAAGCGACGCAGGTCCGAACCCTTGTCCGCCGTTAGTAGTAGGTGTAGGTATAGGCGGAAGTTTTGATATGGCGGCTGTTATGAGTAAACATGCGCTTTTCAGAAGCATCGGTACTGAAAACCCTGATCCGGAAATGGCTGAGTTTGAAGCTGAGCTTAAAGAAGAGCTTAATAAACTCGGAATCGGTGCAATGGGTATGGGAGGTACTCAGACTGTACTTGCCGTGCATATTGAAACATATGAAAACAGAATGTGTCATATCGCATCACTGCCGGTTGCTGTAAATATCCAATGTCACAGTTCTAGACATTCTCATATAACTATTTAAGGAGAAACAATGGCTGAATATAAATTAAAAACTCCACTTACTGACGAAGATGTAGAAAAATTAAAAGCCGGAGATATTGTATATCTTACCGGCGTAATTTATACTGCTAGAGATGCGGCTCATAAAAGACTTGTAGATTTAATAGAAAAAGGAGAGGAACTTCCGTTTGATTTGAAAGGAAGCGTAATCTATTTCGTGGGACCTACACCTCCGAAACCTGGTGATCCTATCGGAAGTGCAGGACCTACAACCAGTTACAGAATGGACAGTTATTCTCCTATTCTTATCGAACACGGACAAAAGGGAATGATCGGTAAGGGTAAAAGAAACGAAGCTGTAAAAGAAGCATGCAAAAAATATAAAGCGGTATATTTCGGTGCTACAGGAGGTGCAGGAGCACTTCTTGCACAAAGAATAAAAAAAGCGGAAGTTATCGCATATCCTGAATTAGGTCCTGAAGCGATAAGAAGACTTGAAGTAGAAGATCTGCCTGTTGTTGTTGTTAACGACTGTTACGGTAATGATTTATATGAACAGGGCAGAAAAGAGTGGGAACAGAAATAATTCATTTATAATATTTAAACTATTGAAAGGAGATTAAATGAACATACATGAATATCAAGCAAAAGAGATATTTAGAAAATACGGCGTTCCGACACCAAGAGGCGGAGTTGCGTTCAGCGGTCCGGAAGCCAGAAGAGTAGCTGAAGAACTTGGCGGAAACCTTTGGGTTGTAAAAGCTCAGATCCATGCCGGCGGTAGAGGTAAAGCTGGAGGTGTTAAGCTTGCTAAAAGCCTTGAAGAAGTAGAAAAAATTGCTGAAGAAATGCTTGGAATGACACTTGTTACTCATCAGACAGGTCCTGAAGGAAAAGTTGTAAAAAAAGTATATATTGAAGAGGGTGCTGATATTAAAGATGAACTATATCTTGGTATGGTACTAGACAGAGCCCTTGAAATGCCTGTAATGATGGCTTCGACTGAAGGTGGTATGGAGATTGAAGAAGTGGCGGCAAAAACACCTGAAAAAATCATTAAAGTAGCAATTGATCCTGCAATAGGATTCCAGCCTTTCCATGCTAGAAAACTTGCATTCGGTCTTGGTCTTCCAAAAGACGAGCAAAGAGAATTTATTAAATTTGCAAGCGCGTTATATAACGTATATATGGATAATGACGCTGAAATGATAGAAATCAATCCTCTAATCAAAACTGGCGACGGTAAATTTTTAGCACTTGACGCTAAAATGGGATTTGACGACAACGCACTTTATAAACATCCTGAAATTGCTGAAATGAGAGACTTAGACGAAGAAGAACCTACAGAAGTGGAAGCTAAAAAATACGGACTAAGCTATATTAAACTTGACGGTAACGTTGGATGTATGGTTAATGGTGCCGGTCTTGCAATGGCTACTATGGATATTATCAAACACGAAGGCGGAGAGCCGGCAAACTTTTTAGACGTTGGTGGTGGAGCTAATCCTGAAACTGTTGCAAAAGGATTTGAAATTATTCTTAGCGATCCTAACGTTAAATCAATTTTTGTAAATATCTTCGGTGGTATCGTTAGATGTGACAGAATTGCTAACGGTATTTTACAGGCTACTGAAAAAGTAGAAGTAAACGTTCCTGTAATCGTAAGACTTGACGGAACAAATGCAGAGGAAGCTGCAGAAATTCTAAGAAATGCGAATATTAAAAATATTATTCCTGCTGAGAATCTAAAAGACGGTGCTAAAAAAGCTGTTGCAGCTGCGAAAGGAGAGTTATAATGAGTATTTTGGTTAATAAAGATACGAAAGTAATAGTGCAAGGGTTTACCGGTAAAGAAGGTACTTTCCATGCTGAACAATGTATGGCATATGGGACTCAAATCGTAGGCGGTGTTACACCAAACAAAGGCGGAATGACACACCTTGGAAAACCTGTATTCAATACTGTTGAAGATGCTGTAAAAGCTACCGGTGCTACTGTTAGTATGATTTTCGTTCCGCCTGCATTCGTTGCAGACGCTGTAATGGAAGCTGCAGATGCGGGAATTGAACTTGCTGTAATTATTACAGAAGGCGCTCCGGTTAAAGATATGATGTATGCAAAACATTACGCACAGAAGAAAGGAATGAATACAATCGGACCGAACTGTCCTGGTATTATTACTGCTGAAGAGTGTAAAATCGGAATTATGCCTGGTAACATCTTCAAAAAAGGTAATGTTGGTCTTATTTCTAAATCTGGTACGTTAACTTACGAAGCAAGTAACCAAGTGGTAAAAGAAGGGTTCGGTATCACTACTGCTGTTGGTATCGGTGGTGACCCTATAATCGGTCTTAGTTATAAACAACTTCTTCCGATGTTTGAAGCGGATCCTGAAACAGAAGCAATTGTAATGATAGGTGAAATCGGTGGGGATCTTGAAATTCAGGCAGCTAAACTTATTAAAGAACAGATTAGCAAACCTGTAGTAGCGTTTATTGCAGGACAAACTGCTCCTAAAGGTAAAAGAATGGGGCATGCTGGTGCGATTATTAGCGGAAGCAAAGGTACTGCTGCAGAAAAAATGGCAGCACTGGCAGAAGCCGGTGTATATGTAGTTGAATCTCCTGCGGATATCGGGACAACTGTTGCAAAAGCTCTTCAGGAGAAAAAATAATCTTCGAACCCTTTTTTTGGGTTTTTATCTTTTTTACCTATCTTACATTAACTTCTAAAATACACAATAAATTTTAAAACGTTAAGAATGGTAATATTTGCTGTTTTTATTAGATTAAAGCAACATATTTTTTACTAATTATTTTTTAGTTTTATTATCAAGCTGTTTATATGTAACATTTTTACACAATAATATAGGTTGTTATTTTTATTAAGAGTTTTTTAGTGTTAATTTTGGTATTATATATAACGTAAAGAAACGCTAAAGGAGTTTATATGGCATTAAATGTAGATTTTAAATTACCTGCTCCGGAAAATACACCGGTATGGGTTGATGAAAGTAAATGTAAAAGTTGTGAATTATGTGTTGATTTCTGTCCTACGGGAGTTTTAGAAATGGTACCTGATCCGCATAATATTTTAGGACAAATGGTAAAAGTTACACATCCTGAATATTGTATCGGATGTAGAGAGTGCGAACTTGAATGTCCGGATTTTTGTATTTTTGTAGCAGAAAGAGATGAGTATAAATTTAAAAAATTAAATGAAGTTAAAAAGTTAAAAGGAGAAGCGTAATGCCAAGAGAAGTAGTAAGCACAGGAAACCAGCTGGCAGCCAAAGCAGCAATTGATGTCGGATGTAGATTTTTCGGCGGTTATCCAATTACGCCGTCAAGTGAGATTGCTCATGAAATGAGTAAATTACTGCCAAAAGTCGGTGGACAGTTTATCCAAATGGAAGATGAAATCGCAGGTATTTCTGTAGCACTTGGTGCTAGTATGAGCGGTGTTAAGTCTATGACAAATACATCTGGTCCTGGTATTTCATTAAAATCAGAGCAGATCGGTTTAGCATTTATTGCTGAAGTTCCTCTTGTAATTACAAACGTAATGAGAGGTGGTCCGTCTACTGGTCTTCCGACAAGACCGCAGCAGGGTGATATTCTTCAGGCACAGGCTCCTACACACGGTGATTATCAATCAATTACATTATGTGCCGGAAGCTTGGAAGAGTGTTATACTGAAACTGTAAGAGCATTTAATCTTGCAGAAAGATTTATGACTCCGGTATTCGTGTTACTTGACGAAACATTGGGTCATATGGTTGGTAAAGCCGAACTTCCTGATCTGGAAGAAGTTCAAAAAAATATAGTAAACAGAAGAGTATATGAGGGTGATCCTGAAAATTACAGACCTTATGACGTGCCTCAGGATGAACCTGCAATTCTAAATCCGTTTTTTAAAGGATACAGATACCATATTACAGGACTTCATCACGGACCTACAGGATTCCCTACAGAAGACGCTAAAATGTGTCAGGATTTAATTGACAGACTGTTTAATAAAATCTTAGCTCATAAAGATGAGATTGAAAGTTATGAAGAATTTATGCTTGACGATGCTGATATTGCAGTAATCGCATACGGAAGTGTGTCACTTTCTGTAAAAGAAGCAATTAAAGAACTAAGAAAAGAAGGTGTTAAGGTAGGACTTTTCAGACCTATTACATTATGGCCGTCTCCGGAAGAAAAAATTGCGGAAGTTTGCAAAAAATTCGACAAAGTACTTGTAACTGAAATGAACAAAGGTCAGTATATTAAAGAAATCGAAAGAGTAAGCGGAAGAAGAGATTTCGAAACTCTATTCAAAGCAAACGGTAGACCTATATCTCCGGCAGAAATAAAAGCAAAATTAAAAGAAATGGTATAAGGAGCAGATAATGGCATTTAATTACGATTATTATTTAAGAACAGACAAAATGCCGACACTATGGTGTTGGGGATGTGGTGATGGTATTATTATGAAAGCAATGATCAGAGCTTTTGCAAAACTAGGATGGGATAAAAACGATATCTGTGTTGTATCTGGTATCGGATGTTCGGGAAGATTTTCAAGCTACATCGACGCAAACACTGTTCATACGACACATGGAAGAACTGTGGCATACGCAACAGGTATCAAACTTGCAAACCCTGATAAACATGTAATCGTTGTAGCGGGTGACGGTGACGGACTTGCAATCGGTGGTAACCATACAATTCACGGATGTAGAAGAAATATTGATTTGAATTTCGTATTAATCAATAACTTTATCTACGGTCTTACAAACAGCCAGGTTTCACCGACTACTCCAAAAGGTGCATGGTCTGTAACTACTCAGTACGGAAACATCGACCCGACTTTTGACCCGGCGGAACTTGCCAAAGGTGCTGGTGCTACATTTATCGGTAGAGAAAGCGTAGCCGAAGCTCAAAAACTTGAAAGACTTTTTGTAAAAGGTTTCCAGCATAAAGGATTCAGTTTCTTTGACGTCCATTCAAACTGTCACGTAAACTTCGGTAGAAAAAATAAATTAGCTCAGGCTAAACAAAATATGGACTGGATTGAAGGTAACTTAATGCCTAAAAACAAATGGGATAAACTAAGCCCTGAAGAGCAATACGAGCTTAAACAAAAAGGTGTAAAACCAAGAGGAATCTTACATCACGTAGAAGAGCCGGAATACTGTGAAGAATACTACAAACTAATCGACAGAGTAAGGGGCAACTAATGAGAAAACAATTAAGATTTACAGGGGTTGGAGGACAGGGTGTCCTTCTTGCTGGTGAGATTTTAGCAAGAGCTTACGTAAAAGCTGGAAAATACGGAGTTCAGGTAGGTACGTATACTTCTCAGGTTAGGGGAGGTCCTACTAAAGTTGATATTATTCTTGATGATGAGCCTATTCTTTATCCGTATGCGGTTGACGGTGAAATTGATTTCATGTTAAGCGTTGCTGATAAATCATATCAGTTATTCAAAGACGGTGTAAAAGATGGAGGAATTATTGTATATGAGCCAAATCTGGTTTATCCTACTGATGAAGATAAAAAAAGATGGAATATGTATCCAATCGAAGTAATTACAATCGCAAAAGAAAAAGTAGGAAACGTAATTACTCAGTCAGTTGTAGCGCTAGCAATTGCTACAAGAATGAACAACCTTGATCACGATCTTGTATTTCAGGCAATGATCGAAACAGTTCCAAGCAAAGCTGTAGAAGTAAATAAAAAAGCTTTTGAATTTGGATATCAAGCGGCGGAAGAAGCTTTAAAAACTAAAGCTTAATCTTCTTCCTTTCTATTTATTTGATATATTATAGTGTCTAGCGCTATTGTTGATGGTTGATGGTTTTAAAGTGACAGACACCACATATCTTAGCGATATTGTTAAAAATTATAAGAATTATACGCGTATTTGTGTTAAATTATTTATTAATATTAAAGTAATTAAAGTATTTAAAAAAGAGCAAAAGGATTATTTTCCTTTTACTGCGTCAAGTGCTCTTTGGAGAAGCTCTGCATGATAAACTTCCTGTCTTGATATAAACAGTAAGAAGTTACTAAGCTCATCGTTTCCTATTTTTTCCGCTAAAATCAGGCACTGTTTTTCAGCATCCATTTCTTCTTCGATGTTTTCTTTTAAAAACTCTACTATTCCGATATTTTCATATTTTTCATGTGGAATAGGTCTAGGAAGCGTTAATACTCCCATTTGGCTTGCAAGTTCCGCAAATCTTCTTAGATGATAAATTGAATCGTATGCCAAGTCTGTAAATGCCGAATTTGCGTCTACTTCATTAGAATGAACTTTTAAATAACTGTAAATGGTAATAAGTTCGTATTCTTTGAACGTTTCTTCCATTAGGAAAAATACAAGCGCGGCTTTTGCATTTTCTTCAAGATCTACTCCAGGCAGTTCTTTTGACTGATTAAATGCCGTAACAGTGCCTTCAAGATCCAGTTTTTTAAGCTGAGCTAAGAAATATTCGTCGTCGTTTTTAAATCTGTCTGTTGAAACTGTTTTGATTTCTTCATAGCTTCTAAGATTTTCTTCTAAATCGTTGATAAGCACTTCAAGCAAATCCTCTTCGCTTTGCACCTCTATTTTTTTAATTTCTTCTTCTTTGAAATCCATGTCGAATTTAACACCGGCTTTTACGGCATCCGCCATAGCCCATACCATGTGTCTGTATTTAAATACCGCAATGTCTTCAAGAAGCTTTTTTGCGCTCTTTTCTTTTACCATTACGGCAGCATAAATAAATTTGATAAAACTCTCATGCTGAAATCTGATTAATCTTTGCATGCTCATCCTTTTTTGTTTTAGTATATCCAATGGAGTAATAAAAAAAATTGATTTAAGTCAACTTTTGATGATTTAGGATATATTTTATCGCATTTTCATAACTTTTGGTGTTTGCTCTGCCTTTATACGCAATGTCAAAGGCTGTCCCGTGGTCGACTGACGTTCTAAGTATAGGAAGATTTAAGCTTACATTTATACTTTCGTCAAAATATAAAGCTTTAAGCGGTGCAAGTCCCTGATCGTGATACATGGCAATATACCTTCCTTTACCCGAAGAAAAAGCGGTATCGGGGACAAGAGGGCCGTAGTAGAAGTCTTTATTAATTATTTTATTGGCTTCTTTTATTGCTGGCAAGATATCTTTAATTTCTTCATCTCCCAAAACTCCTCCGTCACCGGCATGAGGATTTAATCCCAGCACTCCCACTTTATGAAAATTTGTTGAATTATAAAAATCAATAAGAAATTTTGTTAGATTGTTTTTCGTGACTTTTGAGGCAACGTCTTTTAACGGTATATGTTCGGTAAAAAGAGCTACGTACATCTCTTCACATCCGAGCATCATAATAGCGTCTTTTTTAAAAACGTCTCTTAAGACTTCAGTATGGCCTTTGTATTTAATTCCGGCTTTCATCCAGCTTTCTTTGTTTATAGGAAGTGTTGTAATCGCATCTGCTTTTTTATCTTTTGCCAGATTAACAGCCGCCATGAAGCTATCAAACGAATATTTTCCGGCATCCGCATTCACGGTTCCGGGTTTTATTTTAAAATCTCCTTCGACTTCAAAGATTTCAAAATCGTCCGGAATTGGCATATTAAGCAGTTTTGCAGCTTTTTTTAACATTTTTTCGTTAATGCAATATACCGGTTTTATCCATTGTTTTATTGTGTTGTGTGCTTTCAGGGCTATTTCAATTCCTACTCCGTTTAAATCACCTATACTAACTGCGATTTTTTGCATAAATTCTTGCCTTTTCGAGATCGTCTTTTGTATCTATTCCGAAACTTTCGGTTTCTACCTTGATCATCGCTATTTTTTTACTGTTCTCAAGCACTCTTAACTGCTCCAGTTTTTCAATATGTTCAATAACACCGTTCATTGTTACAAATTCGTCAAGACTTTTTTTTGTAAATCCGTAAATACCGATATGTCCATAGTACTGATGAGGAACGTCGTCGCGGTTATACGGTATTTTGCTTCTTGAGAAGTATATAGCGTCCTCGTTTTTATCCATTATTACTTTTACTAAATTAGGATCACTGGCGCTAATTTCGTCTATTTCTTTATAACAGCTCACCATCGAAAAATCCCTGTTTTTGATTTCTAATAGTTTTTCTTTCACCGCGGTTAATATTTCAGGCTCTAAAAAGGGCTCGTCTCCCTGCATGTTGATTACTATGTCATTGTCTTTGAGTCCTAGTATATCCGCCGCTTCTTTTATTCTGTCGCTTCCGCTTTTATGACTGTCGCTTGTCATAACGGCGTTAAATCCATATTTTTTGCATATTTGAATAACTTCTTGCGAATCCGTGGCTATGCATACGTCGTCCGCCTGTTTGGCAACTTCGGCGCACCATATTATCATCGGCTTGTTATTTATCTCGGCAAGAACTTTATTAGGAAGTCTGCTTGAGGATAAACGGGCGGGGATTATTATCATAATGAACCTTTTTAGTTATAATTTTACAAAAAAAAGGCAATAAATGATTAATAAAATAAAAGAAAAAGTAAAAAGTTCAAAGAATATCGACGAACATAAAAAGGGTGTTATACTTGAAAAAATAGACGAATGGAGAAATGAAGATAAAGCTATGGCGCTTATTCCGAATCTTTTGATGAAATATTATGAAAAAGATATTAAGCCTATTTTAGACGAATTAGGACTTAGCAGTTAATGATCCTGTATCAGCCGAAAAACGGATACTGTTACAACAGCGACACTATGTTCTTATATGACTTTATTTCCGGCTTTAATATAAAAGGAAAAGTACTGGAAGTCGGAGGAGGCTGCGGTGTACTGGGACTTTTAATTAAAAGAGATTTTCCTGAAATTGATCTTAGTATTGTTGAAAAACAAAAGATTATGTTTGATTTTATCAATAAAAATTTAGATGAAAATTCTTTGAAAGCGAATGTAATAAACGGCGATTTTCTTACATACGAATTTGATGAAAAGTATGATTTCGTCATTTCAAACCCTCCTTTTTATCAGGGAACGTTAAAAAGTGAAAATGAAATTATAAAAACCGCAAGGTATGAAGAATCTTTGCCTATGAAAGAGTTTTTTAAGAAGGTAAACGGAGTCTTGAAAGAAAGAGGGGAATTTATTTTTTGCTATGATGCAAAACGAATTGATGATATAATTTCAAATATTCCAAAACCTTTAAAAATTACGGATATAAGGTTTATGTATCCGAGATTGAACAAAAAGGCCACCCTGGTTATGGTAAGGGCCAAAAGACACGCCAAATCAATGGTAAACGTACATCCGCCTTTAATAGGTTTTGAAGGTGAGAATTATTCCAAAGAAGCAGCGGAAATATATAAAAAAGCGGCAACGAAGAGTATAAAAATTTAAATGAAAAGTGAAAAATGAAAAATGAAAAATTAATTTCAAAAGACGGATTTTCATATAAATTCGACCCTGAAGCCTGTAAAGAGTGCGAAGGCAACTGCTGTATAGGGGAGAGCGGTTATATTTGGGTGAGTCCTCAGGATATTAAAAACATTTCCGAATTTTTAAATATTGACGAAGAGCTTTTTAAAAAAACGTTTTTAGTGAAAGTCGGCTACAGATATTCACTAAAAGAAAAACCTTATAAAAACGGTTATGCCTGTGTTTTTTTTGAAAACGGTTGTAAAATATATAGTGTTAGACCTCAGCAGTGCAGGACGTTTCCTTTTTGGGATTATTATAAAAACAGAATTGAAGAACTCCAAAAAGAGTGCCCTGGAATAATTTTATCGGAAGAGACAAAATGAAAAAGGTCAGATTAGCGTTCGGATTAGTTTTACTGCTGCTGATTACGGGCTGCAGCGTAAAACAGCCGCCGGTAGGTAAAAAAGTTATTCCCGATGAAGACAACTATATTATAAAAGCTTTATTCTATGAAAATAACAATAAAGTGGACCAGGCGGTAAAAATATATAAATTTTTATATGAAAAGACAGACAAGCCGGTATATTATGAAAAAATGATAGAAGATCTCTTTTATCTGAAAAAATATCAAAAGGTTATCGCTTTAAGCGACAAATATCTGAAAAAAAGTTTTGATAAGAAAATTTTTATGTATAAAATTTTTGCTCTGCTTGAATTGAAAAAAGTAAATGAAGCCAAAAAAGAGCTGTTGACGAAACTTAATAAAAAAGACGATTTCTTTTATAAAATGATGGCGTTTATTTATTTAAAAGAGCATAAATACGCACAAGCTGCCAAGTATTTAAAATCCCTGTACGCCATGACACATGATAAACAGACGCTTTTACAGCTAGTCGATATTCTTATAAAACTTAAAAAATACAATGAGGCCTTGGCATATTTAAGAACTCATCTTGATATGTACGGATGCGAATATGACATATGTTTAAGACTTGCAATTATTTACAAACAGACTTACGATTATTCAAATCTTGCGACAATATATGAAAAAATGGGCAAATTTGACAGAAAATATCTTATGTTTGCTCTTAGAATATATCTTGATAACGGAAATTACAAAAAAGCTCTGCAGCTTATAAACAAAAACAATTTAGGCGACGAATACAAACTGATCGTATATGAAACAGCGAAAAATTACAAAAAAGCCGCTTTTTACGCAATGAAACTGTATGAAAAAACGGCAAAGCTTCCTTATCTGTTAAAATACTGCACTTATTCATATGAGGCAAATCCTACAAAAGCGACGGCTAAAAAAATTATTCCTAAACTGAAATATTTGCTTAAATTTTATCCGAGCGCGTATTTGTACAATTTCTTGGGATATATCATGATTGATAATAATATAAATGTGAAAGAAGGTCTGAAATATGTTCAAAAAGCGCTTGAGCTTCACCCTGACAACGAAGAATATATAGATTCTCTGGCATGGGGTTATTATAAACTGGGAAAATGCAAAGAAGCGCTTGAAATTATTCAAAACGTGCACTTAAAAGATAAAGAAATATTAAAACATAAAATTCTTATTAAAAAATGTGTAAAGGCTGAGAATGATATTAGAAAAAATTATAAATCAAACAAAAAAAGATCTTTTAAAAAGAAAAAATAAAGAAGATTTTAATAAGTATCTTTCATTAAAAAGAGATTTTAGAGATGTTAAAAAAGCTTTAAAATCCACTTCGGACAATCCTTATAGAATTATTGCCGAGGTTAAAAAGGCCAGTCCTTCAAAAGGCGTTATAAGAAAAGATTTTTCTCCTGTGGAAATAGCAAAAGAATATGCTGAGGTGGCAGATGCGATGAGTATACTTACCGAACCTCATTTTTTTCAGGGCAGTTTGGAGTATTTAAAAGCAATTAATGAATTTTCTACAATTCCACTTTTAAGAAAAGATTTTATAATAGACGAATTTCAGATAGCCGAAGCATACGCGGCGGGGGCCGATTTTATTTTGCTTATAGCAAAAGCGCTTAAAACGGAAGAATTAAAAAAACTGTTTGATTTTGCAAAAAATAAGGGACTTGAAGTTTTATTTGAAATTCATGACGAAGAGGATTTGCAAAAAGCTCTGGATGTTGGGGCCGACATTATAGGATTTAATCACAGAAACTTAAAAACATTTGAAATGGATATGGATTTAAGCAAAAAGCTTATACCTTTGCTTCCGGAAGGTGTTATCGTAGTGGCTGAAAGCGGAATAAACGATTTTGAAACGGTAAAAAAACTTTCAAAAAACGGTGTGGACGCATATCTTGTCGGAGAGCATTTTATGAGACAGGACAACATAAAAGAAGCTGTTTTAAAACTTAAAGGAAAGATTTAAAATTACGGAACGGTTTTTGCTTTTATTCTTAAAAAAGGCCGTTTGAATGAAAAAATATCTGTTTTTAGCCGGATTGATCGCATTCGTTTTTTCAGGGTGCGCTTCACATCCTATGGACCCGACGATTAATATGAAACCTCCTAAGTATGTAGAACAGATGCCGAGTATGGACAGTGATATTCCAAGAAACGATCCGGGTTCTCTTTTTACCAACAGCGACAATCTTTTTTCTGATACAAAAGCTATGAAAGTAAACGATATAGTTACGATTGTTATTACTGAAGAGATCAAACAGTCTACTCAGGCAAGTAAAAAACTCAGCGAAGCAAACACCGATAACGGCGGACTTTTTGATGCGGGACTTAGCGGCAGCGTTAATATAGGAGGTAAAGAATACAGAGTCGGAAAGACGGGGCTTAGTCTTAACTTGCCGTCTATGAATTCAAACAGATCTTTTCAGGGAAGCGGTTCTCAGCAGAGAAACGAAAGTTTTGAAACAACTATTACGGCAAGAATCGTTAAGGTGTTAAAAAACGGTAATTATTTTATAGTGGGTCACAGAGAAATATACGTTGACGGTCAAAAACAGATAATAGCGATAAGCGGCGTTATAAGACCTGAAGATATAGCGGCGGACAATACTATAGATTCCAAATATATTGCCGATGCAAAAATAGAATATAAAACCGAAGGCGATATTAAAAGATATACCGAACAGGGATGGTTTGCTAAATTCTGGAGCGCTATAGCTCCTTGGTAGGGTTAGTCCAGAATATAGTTAGTTAAAGCATCGGCCAGTAAAAAATCGTAAGAATAAATTCTTTTTTCTTTTTTTAAAAGTTTGTTTTCTTTTACTAAAATCCCGGCTCTTTTTTTCTCTTGCGGATTTAAAATATCTTCATCAAAACCGATTATTGAGCGCAGTCCCAAAAATACTTTTTCTTTTTTTATATCATTATCGGTTAAATATTCATATTGGTATTTTGTCGGATCTTTCAGATATTCATGCACATTGTTTTGCGTATAATACCTAAAAATTCTCCATTCTCCATTTTCCATTCTCCATTTCTTAAATCCCACGGCCCCCGCGCCGATTCCAAAATATTCTTTTCCTTCCCAGTATCCTAGATTGTGTTTGCATGGGGTTCCGAAGTTTGATATTTCATACTGGCGGAATTTTTCTTTTATTTTATTTATAAACCATATTTCAAGCTCTTCATCGTATTTGCGTTTTGAAAAATCCCCTTCCCATTTGGTGTTTTCTTCAATAGTCAAAGAGTATGCGCTTAAATGTGTGACAGGCAAGCTAAAGGCGGTATTCAGATCTTTTGTAAGCAATTCTTTTGTATCCAGCGCCGTTGAGTAGATCAAATCGAGATTAATGTTCTCAAAGCCTGCTTTTTTTGCGTTTTGAATTGCTTTTAAGGCTTGAGAGGGAGAATGGTTTCTGTTTAAAAATTTTAATTTTTCTTCGTCGAAGCTTTGTACTCCGAAACTTATTCTGTTTACTCCCAGGTTTTTGATATCTCTCAGCCATTCGTATGATGTGTTGGGATTGCATTCTATTGTAATCTCTTCGACATTTTTCAAATACGGGGAAATAAGCCCGAAAAGCCTCTCATAAAATCCTGCATCCATCGTTGAAGGTGTTCCGCCTCCGATAAACATTGTTTTAAACTGTGTGTCCGAAGATATCTCATGTAAAAACTGGGTTTTTAATGCACTGAAATATTCTTTTTTTAAATGATTTATATTTGTGTATGAATTAAAGGCGCAGTAGTTGCATTTGCTGTCGCAAAAGGGGATGTGAATGTATAATAATGTAGAATAGAGAGTTGAGAATTGAGAATTATTAAATTCTTTTTCTTTTTCACTTCTTAAATTTTCCATTCTCCATTCTCCATTCTCAATTAATTCGTTATAATTTTACTAAAAAAAGGTGATGTTTTGAAAAAATATAGGCCAAATGTCGCTGCTGTTGTTCTTTCTTCAAAATATCCCGAAAAAGTGGAAATTTTAATAGCCAAAAGAAATGATGTTGATGCGTGGCAGTTTCCTCAGGGGGGAATAGACGAGGGAGAGAGCGAAAGAGAAGCGTTGTTAAGAGAACTTAAAGAAGAAATAGGTACAGACGAGGTTGAAATTTTGGCTGAAATGCCTGAATGGCAAAAATATGATTTTCCTAAAAGAATAGCTAAAAAAATGTATCCGTTTGACGGACAGAAACAGAAATATTTTCTTGTTAAATTAAAACCGAATGCAAAAATAAACCTTGATACGGAAATACCGGAGTTTGAAGATTATAAATTTGTAAACGTAAACGAAGTGTTTGATTATGTGAAATCATTCAAAAGGCCTGTATATAAGATCGTACTTGATTATTTTAAAAAGCAGGGGCTATTATAAGAAAAGGAGATAAATGTTAGTAGTTCAGAAGTTTGGCGGTACAAGTGTCGGTGATTTAGACAGAATACAAAATGTTGCAAATATAGTAAAAAAATATGCTGACGAAGGAAACCAGGTAGTTGTAGTCGTTTCCGCAATGGCGGGAGAAACTAATAAATTATTGGATTTTGCCAATCATTTCAGCAAAACTCCTCCCCAAAGAGAAGTAGACCTTCTGGTCAGCAGCGGTGAGAGAGTTACAAGCGCTCTTTTAAGTATTGCCCTTCAAGCGATGGGAAGAGACGCAATCGCTTTAACCGGAAGACAGGCGGGGATTAAAACAACAAGCGATCATACAAAAGCCAGAATTATGGATATTGATCCGAGCAAAATGCAAAAACACCTTGAAGAAGGTAAAATAGTAATAATTGCCGGTTTTCAGGGTATTAACGAAAACGGCGACGTTACCACACTCGGAAGAGGCGGAAGCGATTTGACGGCTGTTGCTATCGCCGGAGCGCTCAATGCGGATAAATGTGAAATATATACCGATGTTGACGGAATATACACTACCGATCCTAGAATAGAGCCTAAAGCAAAAAAAATAGACATGATTACATATGATGAAATGCTTGAGCTTGCTTCTTTAGGAGCGAAAGTAATGCAAAGCAGATCCGTTGAGCTTGCTAAAAAACTTAATGTGGATATAGAAGTTAAATCATCATTTAAACCGGAAATAAAAGGAACATTAATTACAAAGGAGACACCTGATATGGAGAAAGTTTTAGTTAGCGGTATAGCCCTTGATAAAAACCAGGCGAGAGTCAGTATTTTCGGAGTTGAAGACAGACCGGGAATAAGTGCGGAAATTTTCGGAAAACTTGCGAATAAAAACATCAACGTCGATATGATAGTCCAAAACGTAGGAAAAGACAATAAAGCCAACCTTACTTTCACAGTACCTCAGACAGAACTTGAACTGACAAAAGAAGTTCTTAAAGAATACGAAAATAAATCAGAATCAATCGAATATGACGATTCTATTGCCAAAGTCAGCGTTGTAGGAGTAGGTATGAAATCACACAGCGGCGTTGCGGCTACGGCATTTAAAACATTGGCAGATGAAAATATAAATATACTTATGATCAGTACAAGCGAAATTAAAATTTCAATGATTATAGATGAAAAATACGGAGAATTGGCAGTCAGAGCGCTGCATTCAGCCTATCAACTGGATAAATAATGGATATAAATCATTACACCTTAAAGCTTATAAGAGATAAAAACATCAAATGGATGGAAGAAAAGAGGCTTGAGTGGGTGCCTCTTGTTTCCGATTTTATTTCAAACGTAATTGAGGGTAAAAGTGTACTTTTAATAACGGATTATAAGCGCAAATGGTTTAGTGATTATCTCATTAACAAAATTAATAATTTTCAGGATTTCAAACCGTCGTTTATTCCTATTTACGATCTTCAAAAGCTGGTTCCTCAGCTCGAACACGCCAGGACGGACGAGCATTACGAAATGATTGAAGATATGCTCTCTATCAGTTTTAACGACAATTATATTTTCTGGTATATAGGTGTTGAAACGCCGAAACTCAGATTTGCAAGAAACAAACCGGATTCGTTTTTCTGGATTATGGATATGGATCTGCATAAAAATTTCTTTTTAAAATCTCTTGACGAAAATCTTGATAAAAAGCTGCTTGATCTGGCCGATATACTGAATGAAACACTAAAAGCCGCTATTTTCGGAGAGGTTGAAGTTTGAGCAAAATTATCATAACGGATGATTTTGAAAAAGCAGTAGAAGAGATAAAGCCTGACGAAATTGTAATAGTAAATGAACTGAAAGTTGAAGACATAGCTAAAATAAGGGATTTTGCTTATATTGCCAGCAGAAATAAAAAAACTATTTTAATTGCGGCTGAAAAATATTCTTCCGTATCTCAAAACGCACTTCTTAAACTTCTTGAAGAACCTCCTAAAAATATAGAATTTATACTGCTGGCAAAGTCGAAATACGCCCTTTTAGATACGATAAAATCCCGTCTTGTAATGGAAAAAAGAATTTATAACACCGTATTAGATTCAGATATAGATATTTCAACGATAACTAACGATAAAATTTTGGAAATTTTAAAAAGCGATTTGGATGTGTCTGAAATTAAAGCTTTAATTTATAAAATAATAAAAGAAAAAAATCTAAACGAAGAGCAGATGGAAATACTAGGCAATGCGATAAAAATGCTTGAATTGAATATTGACAAACAGGCGGTTATATCATTGATAATGCTCAGTATCAAGGAGAGGTTTTGAAAATATATAAATTAAACAGAGATACCGATCTGGGAAATTTATTAAAAAAAATAGGCGTAGATAAACCCGGAATAGAAATTATGAAAAAGAAAAAATGCGAAAATCTTTTTTTTATCAAAGACATAAGCTGCGGAGCCGCTAATATTTTAAAACAGGATGCTTTAAGCATTGGGGCGGAGCTAGCGGTTCCTATGGGTGTGCCTAATTGTAAAAGCGATAAATTTGACGCTGTTTTGATGTGTAATAAAAAACAGCTGGAAATCCTTGCTAAAAAAGAGCTTGCACAGCCTTTTAAATTAAAAGAACTTGCCAAAAAATTAAAAGAGTTTATTAATCTTCCGAGTTTTCCGGTAAAAATTATGGGTGTGGTAAACGCAAACGACGATTCTTTTTTTGAAGGCAGCAGATTTCAGGGTACGCAGGCCGTAAAACAGATTGAGAGAATGATTCAAAAAGGTGCTGAAATTATAGATATCGGAGGTGTCTCAAGCAGACCCGGAAGCGTATATCCGGGTGTAGAAGAAGAATTAAAAAGAGTAAAACCGATAATCGATGAAATATATAAATCAAAACTGTATGAAAAAGCGGTTTTCAGCATTGATACTTTTGAAGCGGATGTTTTGGAATATGCGCTTGAAAGAGGATTTAAAATAGCAAACGATATAACCGGACTTGAAAGTGACAAATATGCAAAAGTAACGGCTAAATATGATGCAGCAGTGGTAATTATGCATAAAAAAGGTGTTCCGGCCAATATGCAGGACAATCCCTATTATGAAAACGTTATTTTGGAAGTTGACGAATTTTTCACTGAAAGAATTGAAAAAGCAAAAAGTTTTGGAATAAAAGATATTATACTTGATGTCGGAATAGGGTTTGGTAAAAGGCTTGAAGACAACCTGGCTTTGATTAAACATATGGAACATTTCCTTCATTTCGGGTACGAACTTTTAATAGGTGCCAGCAGAAAGAGTATGATTGATATGATTATGCAAAAAGAGGGCGTTTCTACCGTTCCGGCCGATAGACTTCCGGGAACGCTGATTATTCATACAGAAGCTGTCAGAAACGGTGCCAGCATAGTCAGATGCCATGATGTGAAAGAGCATTTTCAGGCTTTAAAAGTATTTGAAGCAATTAGGGGTTTTGATGTATAGAAGACAGATAGAAGTACTCGGAGAAAACAATCAGCTTTTACTTGCTCAAAAAAAAGTACTTATTGTAGGATGCGGAGGACTCGGAAACATTATCGCTACAACGCTCGGATGTATAGGACTTGAAAAGATATATCTCGTAGATTATGATGAAATCGAAATTCATAATATTCACAGACAGTTTCAGTTTACAAAAGACGATGTAGGAAAGAAAAAAGCTGATGTCCTTGCCGAAAGAATCGGCAGATGCGGCACCGAAGTGGAAGTTATACACGGATATTTTGATGAAAATATGGATTTGAGCGTTGATATTGTATTTGACGCAACTGATAATTTCGAAGTCAGGAAAAAAATAGATCTTTTTTCTAAAAAAAGAAATATTCCCTGGATATATGCAAGTGTGGAAGAGTGGCACGGACAGGTAGGTGTGTTTAAAACCACTTCTTTTGAAATTTTCGCTACAAAAGAGCATAATGTAAAAGGACAGCTTCCTCCGATGGTTAACCTAATCGGATCATTATCTTCAATGCTCGGACTAAAAACACTTATAGATCAACAGGATGAAATATTATATTATATTGATTTCAGGGAAAATTTGGAGATTAAGAAGTTTAAGTTTTAATTTAATATAGAAAATTAAAATAATAAGAAACTGATGAGAAAGAAGTTTGGTTTGGGTGAAAAAAATGAAAAATTTATTATTACAGAAATTATAAAAAATATTTGTAATAGTGAATTTGATAAAGTTATTGCGGATTCTATAAGACCAATAATCTTTTATAGTAATGGATATTATGGAATTTTTGGTACGGGTTTTTTTATTTTACACGGAGAAGATTTATATTTTTTAACTGCAAGACATAATGTAATTAGAAAAGATTTATTTATTAGTGAAAACTTTTCCGATTTACAAAAAAATATTGATAGTTTTTTCATAATAAATAATTTAAGAAAAGGTATAGATTTAAAGAATACTAAAAGTATAATTAAAGAAGAAATTCATAACATATTTTTTCATTCAATTTTACCTAAAAATGAAAAGATAGAAGGGTTAGGTAGTGAAGATTTGAATGATATTGCAATAGTAACTTTTAATGAAGAGTTTGCTAAAAAATTTATGTTAGACAAGAAATTAATTAGTTTAGATACTAATGGTTTAAGAAAAAAAGAGGATATGGGCAAGAGTGTAGATAATAATGATATAGTCTTTATTGCGGGTTATTGTTTAGACAAAAAAAGTAAAAATGAAGTTATACCAGTAAAATTTGATGATGAAGGAAATGTTATAAAAAGTGAAATGAGTTTAAATATAAACTATTTATTTGGAAAAATTGTAGAAAGTACTACTTCATTAATAAAACAAGTTAATGTCTTTTTTGATAATGGTTTTACAGATTATAATGGTTTTAGTGGGTCACCAGTTTTTTTATATAAAGATAAAAATATTTATTTTACAGGATTAGTTATTAGAGGAGGTAATAAACAAATTTATTTTATTTCTATTGATTTTATAAGACTATATTTAATGCGAACAGATATTGGTAGTGTTAATAATAAGTTTTTCATTAATGAAAATGAGGCATTAAATTCTTGTTATGAAATGATAAAGCTTTTAAAAGATGATATTAAAATTATTGATGTGCAAAATAAGCAAATTATTATTAATATAAATAAAGAGGAATTTTCTATATCTTGCGAATATTTATGTGATGTTATTAGTTTAGAAATATTATTGAATAATAGGATGTTTTTTAATCAAGAAAATCATGTTTTTATTAGAGATTTTTGTTATAACATGATATCTAATTCAGATAAAATTCTTCTAAAAAAATGTTTAATTAGTAATCTTAATGAAAATATTTTAAAAAAATTAAAATTAGTATATTATGAATATTTGAAAAAAGGTTATAAAATTGATTTAAATAGCTTATTAAATATAATAAAAGAGTAAATAAAATTGCTCCTCGCCCCACCCCCTCACTCCAAAAAAAATCGCCAGAATTATTACAAGAGTACAAGATACTTACAAAAAAATATCTTGATAAAATTCTGAAAATTTACTGTTCGGGATTTACGAACAGTTGAAATTTAAAAAGCTGAGGAAATAGTTAGAATAATTTGTATATTTACTAAAACCATTCTCCAATTTTTCGTCCTATCAACGGGTCGAACAATGCAGAAAAAAAGAGAAACAGTACAATTTGTATTGCGCTGATTTCAATATTATTCATTAATTAATTCCCTCATTTGAATAATTGCCTGTTTAAGTCCTAAGAATACGGAATTTGCAATGATACTGTGACCTATATTAAGTTCAACGATCCCTTTTATATCAGTTATCGGTTTTACGTTTTGGTAATTAAGCCCGTGTCCCGCCGCTACTTCAAGCTCAAGTTCGTTTCCGAGTATTGTTGCGTCTTTAAGCAGTTTTAATTCAAGTTCAAGCTCTTTTTTCAGTGTTTTTCTATCCATATTTTCAAAAACATTAAAAGGGGTGTGGTTTATGTTGGTATTTAACGCCAAATGCATGTTTGCGTATTTGCCCGTATGAAGTTCTATCATTTCAGCACCGGTTTCGGCTGATTTTTTTATCTGTTCAAAATCCGGATCTATAAACAGCGATACTTCAATATCGTTTGCATGTAATTTATCGATTGCGTTTTTAATTTCTTTTTCGAATTTAATTACGTCAAGTCCGCCTTCGGTTGTAACTTCTTCTCTTTTTTCAGGCACGAGTGTGGCGCGGTGCGGTTTTAAAGTGCAGATAATGTCTATGATTTCGGGATTGATAGAACATTCCATATTTACCGGCAGGAAGCTGTTTTCGCATATTCTTTTGGCGTCAAAATCGGTAATGTGTCTTCTGTCTTCCCTTAAATGGATAGTTACCTGGTCTGCTCCTGCTTCTTTTAAAATGTGCAGAGCCATTAAAGGATCGGGTTCGTTAATTTTGCGGGCGTTTCTGAGAGTGGCGATATGGTCGATATTGATTCCGAGTTTCATAAATATCCTTTTTTAAATTTTGTTATAATTTTATCAAAAAGGAATTAAATGAAGTATTATATCGGAACCGACCATGCCGGATTTGAAATTAAGCCTTTTGTAATAGAATATTTGGAAAAAAAAGGTATAGAGGTAGAAGATTTAGGAACATATTCTACCGAAAGCGTGGATTATCCGGATTTTGCTCATAAAGTAGCCGAAGCTGTTTTGGCTAATCCCGGAACAATGGGGATTTTAATCTGCGGAAGCGGAATTGGAATGAGTCTTGCTGCAAACAAACATAAAGGTATAAGAGCGGCTCTTTGCCATGATTATTATACAGCTGCAATGGCCAGAAGACATAATAATGCAAACGTTTTATGTTTCGGTGCAAGAATTGTAGGACTCGGAGTAGTAGAGTCTATTCTTGACGCATGGCTTGAAAACGAGTTTGAAGGCGGAAGACACGAGAGGAGGGTCAAAAAAATTGATATTTAACTGGATTTTTTTAACAACGGTTATCGTTGTTATTCTTTTTTTGACTTTTAGAATGTTTTATTACAAACATTTATATGAAAAGTCGGAAGAAAGACGTAAACAATTAAAAAGTAATTTAATTGACGCGGAAATATTAATTAAAAAATACCAGATTCAGCTTCAGAGATCTTTAGGAAACTTAGAACTTTTGGATGATGAGGTTACTAAACTTAAAAACGATTTAAAATCGGTAAAAAGCAGAAACGCTCAAATGAGAACGGAAAACGAGCAACTTAAACGTAAAATCAGAGAGCTTGAAAATAAAATCGAAGCTTTACTCTAATTTCATATTTTTTATCAGGTATATCAATAAAAGCGGAAGCAATATTACGTTTAAGAGCAGTTTGGCTAAATATAATGAGGCAAGATTAAGCATTGCATTTATAATCTCCGGCGTATGAGCTATATAAAAATGCGCACTCTCCTGTATTTCTTTAAGTGAATTCTTTGTATCGTTTATAGTATTTGATATTTTATCCCATATACTGTTTTGGGGCTGTATATTTTGAGGTTCTATTTTTTTTGTATAAGGTTTAAGCGTCTGTATGTTTTTTGTGATATTAGGTTCGAAATAATATTTGTCAAAATAAGAAGATATAACTGCACTAAACGGCAAAAACAGTCTAATTAAGATAAAAACAATTAGCGTATTTTTAAGAAGTTTAGATTTATAAAACAGGTTAAGCAGCGCTAAAATAATAATTATTAACGTAAATACCGGAAGTTTTGAAAGTTCGTATATTATTTTTTCGCTTCCCAGCGCCCAAAGAGAAAGGGTTAACAAATCGGAAAATCTCTCAGTGGCATCGTTGATAGGATCAAGCGCCTGTCCTAATGCCAGATTGCCTTCGATTCCGACTCCGACCGTTACCGAGCTTTCCTGAATAATGGAAACGGCTGCGTTTATGCTTCTTGTAACAGCATATGTTACAGCCGACTGTTTAAGAGATGAATTTAGATAACTGTTTGTGATTTTGTCGTATAAAGGAACACTTAAAACTGTCAATACGGCTAAAAGAGAAAGAATTAAAGCCTGTTTGTTTATTTTTTGCAGCAGCTTTTTCATTTTTTCTTAGGCCTAAAAGCTGTCGGACTTTCTATATAATCTCCGCCGATCAGGTCTATTGCGTAAGGAATTGCGGGCCATACGGCTTCAAGGTTTTCTCTTATTGCTTTGGGAGAACCCGGAAGGTTTAAAATAAAGCTGTTTTTAACAACTCCCGCCGTACCTCTTGCGAGTATGGAAGTCGGAACATATTTTAAAGAATGCATTCTCATAAGCTCTCCGAAACCCGGAAGCTCTTTTTCTAAAACTTCTTTGGTCGCTTCCGGAGTTACGTCTCTTGGTGCGGGGCCGGTGCCTCCGGTTGTAAGAATTAATGAACATTTCTCTTCTACCGCTTCTTTTAATGTTTTTACAATCGTTTCATAATCGTCGGGTATAAGTTTATAAACTGTTTCGAATTCGTTTGTTATGTTTTCTTTTAAAAAGTTTTCAATTTCTTTTCCGCTTTTATCTTCATATATTCCGGCACTTGCCCTGTCGCTCATTGTAATGATTGCGATTTTTAACATACAAATCCTTTTTTTTGTAATTATATAATATATTGTTGAATAATTTTGTGTCTGTCACTTGTTATTGAAAAGTGAGGAATTATTCCTCACCTTCTTTGTCCGTAGTTTTTTTAACAGAGTTTTTTGCAATAGTTTCAAGATTTGAGTTGATTTTGAATATTACCATGATAATTTCAAGATATATTCTTATAGTAATTGCTCCTATAACGATAATAAGCAGTCCGCTTACAAAACTTTGGAATGTAAAACCGTAGTAACCCCCAAACATTTCAGCTATACCGCCGATAAAAACACCTAAAAGCATAAGCCAGTAAATAACTGTAATCGCCGTAGGCGTTATAAATCTGTTAAAGAAAAAAAAGTCTTTGATATTCATTTTTCATCCTTTCCCCTGTTGTTAACAAGGATGAAAGTGTAACATAAAATATATGAGTTTAATAGAAGAAAAAGAAAAAGAAGATTATTCAGCGTCGTAATCGATGCCTTCTTTTTCTTTAAGCATTTTAATTAGATGTTGTTTGTAACCCTCTACCCATTTGTCAATGTCGTCAACTTTGATTCTTGCGACTCCTGTTTCAAGAGCCGCTCTTGCAACTGCAACAGATTCGTCAACAAAAACTCTTCTGTCAAATGGTTTTGGTAAAACATAATCTTTGCCGAATTTTACATTTTCTAAATTGTAAGCTTCTTTTACGTATTTAGGAACAGGTTTTTTAGCCAGGTCTGCTAATGCATGACATGCAGCAATTTTCATTTCCATATTTACTGCGCTTGCATGAGTATCAAGAGCTCCTCTGAATATGAATGGGAATCCTAAAACATTGTTAATTTGATTAGGATAATCGCTTCTTCCAGTTCCAATAATTAAATCGTCTCTTACTTCTAAAGCAAGTTCAGGTTTTATTTCCGGATCAGGGTTTGCCATTACGAATAACATTGCATTCGGTGCAAGTGTTTTAACCATATCCTGAGTAATACAGTCAGCAACTGAGTTACCGATAACTGCGTCAGCGCCTTTAAGTGCGTCAGCTAAAGTTTCGATATTTTCATCTATTGCCCAAGGCTGTTTATATTTATTTAGATCGTCTCTTTTTGTAGTTACAGCACCTCTAGAATCAACTAAAACGATGTTTTTAGCACCCATTGCTTTGTACATTTCTGCTGCTGCCAGACCGGCTGCACCGGCACCTAAAATTACTATTCTTATATCTTCGAATTTTTTACCTGTAAGTTCGCATCCGTTTAGAAGCGCTGCTGCAGAAATAATTGCAGTACCGTGTTGATCGTCATGGAATACAGGAATATCACATTTTGCCTGAGATTCTTTTTCAATGTCGAAACATTTTGGAGCTTTGATGTCTTCTAGGTTGATACCTCCAAATGTAGGTGAAATGGCTTCCACTACTTTTACGATCTCTTCAGTTTCGTGAACTTTTAATTCAATATCGAATGCGTCAATAAATGCGAATTTTTTGAATAATACTGATTTACCTTCCATAACAGGTTTACCAGCTACAGGCTTAAGAGTACCAAGTCCTAGTACAGCAGTTGAATCTGAAACTACAGCTACAAGGTTTGCTTTGTTAGTATATTCATATGCAAGGTTTTCGTCTTTGTCGATTTCAAGACAAGGTACTGCAACTCCCGGTGAATAAGCGATTGATAAGTCTTTTGAATCCCTTACAGGTTTTGTGACTTCGATTGCAATTTTACCAGGGACAGGTTTGGCGTGGTATTCTAATGCCTCTTCTTTAGTGAATACTGGTTTTGACATTTCGTCTCCTTTTATATTTTTGTTACAATTATATTCAAAAGTTACAAATATTTACAATTTTTATATTTTTTAAACTATGAAGTGTTACAAATAGTAAAGGAATTGATAAATGATAATAGATACGCATACACATCTTGATAATGCCAAATTTATCGATGATGTCGATGAAGTAATTAAAAGAGCGGAGGAAAACGGCGTAAAAAAGTTTATAATTCCTGCCGCCGATCCGGCTGATCTGCCAAGAGCGATAGAGCTTGCAGACAAATATGATGAAATATATTTTGCGGTAGGATTTCATCCTGTTGATATAGATAAATATGATGAGAAACTTATCACCTGTTTTATAAACCATCCCAAATGTGTAGCGGTGGGTGAAATAGGGCTTGATTATCACTGGGTAAAAGAAGAGGAACAAAGAAAAAAACAGATAGAGATGTTTCACAGACAGATAGAAATTGCCAAAGAGTATAATAAACCTATAATAGTTCATATAAGGGAAGCCACTGAAGACAGTCTTAAAGTATTGGAAGAACATCCTCAAATCAAAGGAGTGCTTCATTGTTACAACGCTGCGGAGCAGCTTTTGAAGCTTAAAGAAAGGTTTTATTACGGAATAGGCGGTGTTATAACATTCAAAAACGCCAAAAAACTCATAAACGTGTTTCCTAAAATTCCTAAAGACAGGGTGGTTATAGAAACGGATGCGCCTTATCTTACTCCGCATCCTTTCAGAGGGAAAAGAAATGAGCCTGCGTATACGGTTTATGTACGAGACAAAATTGCCGAACTTTGGGATGTTGAACCTGAAGAGGTTGAAGAAATAACAACAAAAAACGCAAAGGAACTTTTTAATATATGAAAAAGATTATTTTATTTTTAATGCTGTCTCTTTATTTAACGGCCGATGTTGTTACGAATAAAAACATACAGGTGCTTAATGCGTTAAACATAAATGATGAATTTGTCGAGAACAGAAGCCTGCAGAGGCTTTACAAAGAGTATGCAAAAAAGAAAAAAGAGTATTTTTTAAACGTTCTTCAAAACGGTTACGATTATCTGCCTTTAATTAAACAGTCTATTATTAAAAACAACCTCCCAAAAGAACTTATATCGGTAGCAATGGCGGAAAGTTATTTAACTACATCTGCAAGATCGGATAAAAAAGCCATAGGTTTGTGGCAGTTTATGCCCCAGACTGCAAGAAGGTATGATCTTAAAATAGACGAATATGTCGACGAAAGAAAAGATCCGGTCAAATCGACTGAAGCAGCCGTAGAATATCTGAGTTATCTTCATCATTTTTTCGGAAAATGGTATCTTGCGATAATGGCTTACAATGCGGGTGAGGCGAGGGTTGTCGAGGCGGTTGTAAGAGCAAAAGTAGATAAACTCTGTTTAAAACTCGGGAAAAAATGCAGACATGATAAAACTATTAGAAAATACAGGCAGATCATCAGGGATTATCAACGAAGAGGCAGATATGCTTTCGGAAAACTTTATGAACTTTATAAAAAGCTGAATTATATACATATCAGTCTGAATGATCTTTTAAGATATCAAAAAGGTTTAAAAAGGCAGTATCTTCCTAGGGAAACGAGAAAGTATATTTTAAAAATCATAGCAATGTCGTTTTTGTTTAACAGTGACGACTTTATACAGTATACGAATGCGTATCTTCTAAACAGCGGAGTGGTTTCAGACTTGAAAAGGGTTGAAGTGCCGGCGGGTACGTCACTTTATTATGTTAGTAAAATATTAAACGTACCTTATAGGGAAATAAGAAAATATAACGAACATCTGAATTATTCGTTTACTCCGCCGTATAAATACTATATTTATATTCCGTATAAAAAGCTGGCTATGTTTAAACTTAAATTTCATCCTAAACACTATTTTATGGTTTACAGGGTTAAAAAGGGAGATACTTTAATTAAAATTGCAAGAAGATTTGATACTAAAGTAAGATTTATTAAAGATTTTAACAGACTCGGACGATTTTTGCATATCGGTCAGAGGCTTGTTATTCCGTTAAACAGTATTTATGTAAAATACAAAGTAAAAAGAGGTGATTCGCTTAGAAAAATAGCAAGGGAATTTGGAATCGATTATAAAAAAATAATAAGGGTTAACGAACTTAAAAGCACAACAATCAGAGTAGGACAGATATTAAAAGTACCACAAGGACTGAGATGAAAAAAACGCTTTTATTAACAGCTGCAACTTTAGTGTTATTTACGGGATGTACGGAGAGATACGTAACCGAAGTATACAGCACGCCAGGAGTAAAAAAAGGCACACAAAAAGTTTACAGTGTAAACGGCAACGTATACTATCCTAAAAAAACGGTGCCTATAGGCTGGACTCAGACCGGAATTGCCAGCTGGTACGGGCCTAATTTTCACGGGAAATATACCAGTAACGGCGAAATATACAATATGTACGCTTTTACGGCCGCACATAAAACGCTTCCGATGGATACGATGGTAAAGGTTACAAATCTTAACAACGGCAAAAGCGTGATTGTAAGAATAAACGACAGAGGGCCGTTTGTAAAAGGGAGAATTATAGATTTGAGTTATGTCGCGGCGAAACAGATAGGTGTGGACAGAACCGGTACTGCACCTGTCAGGATAACCGTTATAGGATTTAAAGGTAAAAATTACGTAAACGGATATATGATTCAGGTTGGAGCGTTTTTACATAAAGGCGGAGCGGAATATACGGCTCAAAAATACAGGGAGTTAGGATATAATACGAGTGTCTTAAAAAAAGGCGATTTTTATAAAGTATTTATAGTAGGATTTAAAACATATTCGGAAGCTAAGAGATTTAAACTGTCCCATAAATTAAACGGATTTATCGTAGGAGAATAATATGACGGAAATAAAAAGAGAAACAAAAGAAACTAAAATAGAAGTAAAACTTGAAATTAACGGAAGCGGGAAATCAAATATTTCAACAGGAGTAGGGTTTTTCGACCACATGCTTGAAGCTTTGGCAAAACACAGCGGTATGGATTTGGAAGTGTTTTGTGACGGAGATATATACGTAGATTACCATCATACGGTTGAGGATGTGGGTATCGTAATAGGAGAAGCGCTGTTTAAAGAAGTCTATCCTATTGAAAATATAGAAAGATATTCTAATGCGGTGGCAGTTTTGGATGAAGCGGCCGTTGAAGTGGATATGGATATAGGAGGCAGGGCGTATCTTGTATATGAAATGCCAAGGGAAGGCGCTATTAAGGATTTTGATTTGGAACTTGTTGAAGAATTTTTTAAATCTCTTGTATTTAACTTTAAAATAGCTGCACATATTATATATAAAAGAGGCACAAACAAACATCATATTATTGAAAGCGCGTTTAAAGCGTTTGCCGTGGCTCTTAGAAGAGCACTTGCTTATAGAAAAAGCGGGATTCCTTCAACAAAAGGCGTATTATGATAGAGCTTATCGTAATAGACGTTGACGGAACTCTTACAGACGGTAAAATATACTATTCAAACAGCGGAGACGAAGTAAAAGCTTTTAATATAAAAGACGGACTTATGATTAAAAGCTGGAATCGGCTTGGTAAAAAAAGCGCCATTATCACCGGAAGGGTTTCGAATATAGTTGACAGAAGAGCGAAAGAGCTTGATATTACATACGTAAAACAGGGTGTAAGAAATAAAAAAGAAGTTCTGGATTCAATAGTTGAAGAAATGGGTATTTCATATTCGGAAGTAGCCGTTATTGGGGATGATATGAATGATCTCTCAATGCTCAGACTCGTTAAAAAATCATTTGCGCCTTATGATTCTAATCCGTATATTTACGATTTTGTAAATTATCCTCTGAAAAAAAACGGAGGAGAAGGAGCTGTTGCCGAAATGATAGAGTTTTTGTTAAAAGAAGAAAAACTTTACGATAAGTTTTTGGCGTTATGGTAAAAGCAGTTTCTTTTGCCGTATTGGTATTTGGAATTATGCTGTATCCGTTATTAATGGGAGAGTATAAAACCACTCATACGGTTAAAGCCTCTGCAAAGCTTCCGGATGTCGAGTTTAATAAAGGGAAGTTTTATATATATAATGGTGAACTTCAAAAAGAAGGCAGTTTTAAAAAACTTGATATGTACAAAAAAAATTACATTGCGTATGATTTAAATGTTAAAGATTTAGTAAAATTAGAAGACTATAAAGCGGACAAAACGGTATTCGAAGACGATTTGGTTACCGGATATAATGTCTGGTATAAAAACAAAGATATAGAATTAATTACAAATTTAGCTTATTATAATAAAATAACGAAACTTTTAAGCGGCGGTAAAGTTAAACTTTATTCAAAAGATTTTAGAGGATACGGTAAAAGTTTCAAGATGGACGATAAAAAAAATCTGTATGCCAAAAATATAATATATTATTTAAAGGTTGAAAAATGAAAAAACTTTTTTTACTGTTGATACTTGTTATAAGTTTTGTAAGTGCTGAGGAGCTGAAAGTAACAAGCAAATATTTCCACTATGATATGGCAAAAAAAGAGAGTGTGTTTAAAGGCGACGTTAATGCCACTAAAGGAAAAGACAATATTCAGGCTGAGGAGATGATAGTTTATTTTGATAAAAATAAAAAACCTCAGAAATTTGTCGCAATCGGAAATGTCAGGTTTGTAATAGCACTTGATAAAAACTCAACATACAAAGGCAGAAGCGATAAACTTGTATATCAGCTTCACAACGGAAATATAATATTAACAGGCAATGCCAAAATAGTTAAACTTGAAACAAACGAAAGCGTAAAAGGGAACAGAATAGTACTTAACAGATTTACTAAAAACGCAGAAGTAACCGGAGGTAAAAAACCGGTAGAAATCATAATAAAGGTTAATGAGTGAAAGTAAAATTTATAACATCGGCACCGTCGATTAATGAAGCAATTGATCCGAATTTTACGGAAGTTGCTCTTCTTGGACGAAGTAATGTGGGTAAAAGCAGCTTTTTAAATGCTTTTACCAATCAAAAAATAGCAAAAACATCCCAAACACCGGGAAAAACCAGACTGATTAATTTCTTTGAAGTGGAAGACGAAGGTAAAAAATACGTTTTGGTTGATCTTCCCGGATTCGGATATGCAAAAGTCAGCAAATCCATGCTGAAAGACTGGGGCAGAAATCTTGATGAGTTTTTAAAAAACAGATTTAATATAAAGCTTTTTATACATTTAAGAGACGCCAGACATCCGGATCTGGATATTGACAATAATGTAGATGAATATATAAATTCATTTAAAAGGAAAGATCAGCAGCTTTTGACAGTCTTTACAAAAATAGACAAATTAAAACAGAGCGAACTTGCAAAACTGAGACAGAAATATCCTGACGCGCTGTTTGTTTCGAACATGAAAAAAAGAGGATTTGACAAAGTCAAAAACAAAATTAACGAAATTCTGTGGGGTAATATATCAAATGAATGATTTAGTAATTAAAAAACCCACATTAAGAGAAATAATAGATATACAAAGCGTACTTGAACCGTATGTAAAAGAAGGAATTATTTTAAGAAGAGACGATGACGAAGTCGCTACCAATATACGTTCCTATACGTTGATTTACGATAAAGAAAAGCCGGTTGCTGTTGCCGCGCTGCATATTTTTTCTCCTTTTTTAGGGGAAATCAGATCTTTAGGCGTTGATAAGGATTATCAGGGAAAAGGGATAGGGAAGCTGCTGGTAGGCAGGCTTTTAGAAGAAGCAAAAAATATCGGACTGAAAGAAGTGTTGGTTTTGACGTATAAAAAGGAATTTTTTGAAAAAATCGGTTTTATCGAAATTGAAAAAGAAGCTATTCCGGATAAAAAAATATGGGCGGACTGTATAAAATGCAAATTTTTCCCCAACTGCAACGAAACGGCTCTGATAAAATACTTGTAAGACTGCTGTTAATTTACTTTGTAAATTTTTTCAGCAGTTTTACGCCGTTTTTTCCAATAATGCTTGGAGTTTTCCTGTTTTGTGAAAATTTTTTTATGGCTCTTTTGTTTATTGTTCTGTTTTCACTTTTTCATAATTTTAATCTGCTGTTTTTCAGTATGCTTATGCTGTTTATAAAATTTGTTTTGCTTGAAAGACTGAAAGATATTGTTGATTTTCATTATCAGGATGCCGTTGCGCTTTTTATTGTGTATTTGGCTTTGGGAATATATTTAAGAAACTTTGCGAACATCGAAACTTCAATGCTGTTTATCTATTTAATTTATAATTATGCGTTTGATTTGATAGCAATAAGGCTTTTAAAATGCGAACTAAAATCGTATTAAGTGTAATTTTTGCATTTTATATGCTTTTGATATACAGGGTATACGACCTTAGTATCAAATCAAATGAAAAATACAATAAACTTTCTTTGCAAAACAGGGAAAAAGAGATTTTAATACCTCCCGTTAGAGGTGTTATATACGATAAAAACGGCAAACCTATCGCTTATAACGAGCTGAGGTTTGACATTGCTTTAAAGCCCCATTTGAAAGATAAAGAACTTCATGATGCAATTAACGAGCTTGAAAAAACGCTAAATGACATAAATGCAACAAAGCTTCTTGAAATTTACAAAAAAGAAAATTCTCCGTATAATCATAAGCCTATAGTATTGGTAAAATATGTCAGTGAAGATAAAATTTACAAAGTGCAGCCGTTTTTGAGTCTGGACGATAATATTATTATTACACCTAGCTATTTAAGAAAATATCCGTATAAAGACGTGCTTTCCAATGTTTTAGGATATGTGTCAAAAGCCACTGTTAAAGACCTTCAAAGAAATAAAACGATTGAGCTCACACAAATTTCGGGTAAAAGAGGGATTGAAAAATATTATGACAATATTCTGCAGGGAACTCCTGGCGAAAAGACGGTGATAGTAAATGCAAAAAACGAAATATTAAAAGAAATTGCTTATAAAAAGCCTGTTTCCCATTCTCTTAAATTAAGCATAGACACCCAGCTGCAGTCCATGATTTATAATATGCTTAAAAAACAGAATAAAAAAGGCGCGGTGGTAGTGATGAGGACAAACGGGGAGATACTTGCCCTTGTTACTTATCCAAGTTATGACAATAATCTGTTTGTAAAAGGTATTGATTATAAAACATGGCATAAACTTCTGCATGATATATACCATCCTCTTTTAAATAAGCCCGTAAGCGGTCTTTATCCTCCCGGTTCTACCGTTAAGCCTGCCGAAGGTCTGATTGCTGCTGCCAGCGGAAAATGGAATCCTTGGAAAAAAATAGACTGTCCCGGATATATAGAAATCGGAAACAGAAAATTCAGGGACTGGAAACCGAGCGGACACGGTATGACGGATCTTGTAAAGGCTATTAAAAGAAGTGTCGATACATACTATTATCAGCTTGGTCTTAAAATTGGAATAAATTATCTGGCAAGCCATCTTAAAAAGATGGGATTCGGTCATAAAACTGGAATAGATCTGCCTAATGAAAAAGCCGGAATAGTACCGGATAAAGAGTGGAAAATAAGAAAATACCATCAGCCGTGGTTTATAGGTGAAACGTTAAATGCGGTTATCGGACAGGGATATTTTCTGGCTACGCCTTTACAGGTGGCGGTTGATACCGCTTTAATTGCAAGCGGAAAGCTTCCAAAACCTTTTGTTGTAGAGTATATAGACAATAATAAAACAAAACCCGTATTAAAAGATGTGCTTACGAAAAGAGAAAAAAGATATCTCGGACTTGTAAGAAGAGGAATGTGGGCGGTTTGTAACGCACCCGGAGGTACTGCTACTAGACATATTACAACTAAGGTAACCATTGCGGGTAAAACGGGAACGGCACAGGTGTATTCTATACCTCAGGAAGTTAAAAAAAGAAAAAGAGAAGACGAACTTGCCTATTTTCACCGTTCACATGCGTGGCTTACCACATTCGGACCTTACAGACACCCTCAGGTGGTTGTAACTGTTTTAATAGAGCACGGAGGCCACGGCGGCAGCGCAGCTGGAGGTATTGTAAGTAAAATTTACGACTTTTTGGTAAATAAAGGATTTATTAAAATAAAATAATTAAATCAGATATTTAGCAAATTCCTGTTTGTCTTTTTTAACACCTTTAAATATTTCATCTCCTATAATGATATCCCCGTTTTCTTCTCTGGTATAACTTACCATCATATCCGCCGCAGTTTTTTTAATTTTTTCCGGTGCATCATATTGTATAAGTCCTACCGGACCCGGAAATCCTTTTGTGTACATTTTTTTGAAAAGAGAGCCGCTGTAGTCTTTAAGTACCGGATTTTCTTCCGCTTTTCTGGAGATAATAACCTTAAATCCGTCTATATTAAAGTGTCTTCCGACTTTTAAAACATCTATTTCATCAGGTGTTAAATTCAGTGTTTTTGAAAAATCCTTTAATCTTTTGGAAAAATTGACGTCAGTAAGCAGGCAGCCTCCCGCAGGACTTTCGAAATGTTCCAGACCATATTGTTTTGCCAGTTCGAGCTGAATTTTTCTGTCTCTTCCGCTTATTGCCAAAAGTTTCTCCCTATCAACCCATCCTTCTTTTTCAGGAACGCTTGGAGGAAGCAGCTTGGCGCTAAGAGGTCTTAGGACAAGTCCTTCTGCGTTGGCCAGTTTGTTTACGGCGTTCATTGCGGGGAGTCTCTGGCTCATAGGCCTTTGTCCCACAACTTCTCCGCTTATTATGAATTTGGCATCTGTTTTTTGCATATATTCTTTAGCAACTCTTATCATGTTGGCATGGCAGTCGATGCACGGGTTCATATTTTTACCGTAACCGTATACAGGGTTAAAAAGAATGTTTTTAATATAATCTTCTTTAGTGTCCAGTATTGTCAGTTTTATACCGAGTTCGTCCGCAAGTGTCTGCAGGTCTTTGATTTTGTTTTTATTGCTTTCAAATCCTACGTCAATATATACGCCTTCTACTTCAATATTCTGGTCTTGTATGAGTTTTATTGCCAGTGCGGAGTCCAAACCCCCGCTAAACAGTGCTATCGCTTTCAACTAATTCTCCTTTTTTTAACTGTAAAACTTTATAGTTTAGTATTTTTAATTTATGCATTTTTTCATCTGTTGGAAGGTTTGACGTTTTTAATTTCAGAATTTTATTCTGATAGTACGGAATCAGCAGTTTTATTATCTGTTTTTTTAATGCTTCCATATCCAGGCAGAGTATGTCTTCACGCAGCACAATATCTAAAAGCTCCGGATCGTCAAATTTTTCTTCGTAGACGAGTTTTAATTCTTTTTGATGTGTTTTAAATACGTCTGTGCTTAAATATTCAACGATTTCATCCATTATATGAGGATTTTCGTAAAGAGTTTTGATAATAGACGCTTCAGCTACTTCTATCCTCTTGTTCTGGGAAGAAACGCTTTGGCCTGAAGACCTTACGCTTAAAAGTTTTGGGTTAATCTGTAAAAACTGGGAAGCTTTTATTATAAAACTTTCCCTTATAATTTCAGGAAGTGTAAAAATGTATTCTTTAAGCTCGTCAACGGCGGCCTTTTTTTGAACCGGATTTTTTATATCGTATTTCTGTATTGTATAACTGATAATAAAGTCCAAAAACGGTATGGCTTTTTCAAAATATATGTTTAAATCGTCTCCGTTTTTAACTACATCCGCCGGATCCAGTCCTTGAGGGAAAAGAATCACTCCGCCTTCAAAAAAATTTTTAAACAGGAGTTTAGATGCTTTCAAAGCCGCGTTAATTCCCGCATTGTCACTGTCGTAAGAAAGAAGTATTTTGGAAGAAAGCTTTTGAAGCTGCGGCAGATGCTCCTGCGTAAGAGCGGTACCCAGTGTCGCTATTGCGGTATTGTATCCGGCCTGATGAAGCATTATTACATCCATATATCCTTCTACGATAATAGCCTGTTTTTTTCTTAAAATGTGTTCTCTTGAAAAATTAAGACCGTAAAATGTTTTTGATTTATTGAATATTTTCGTATTTGTAAAGTTAATGTATTTTGCAGGATGGTTTGATATTGTCCTGCCTCCCATTGCGATAATTTTACCGCTTGGGGAAAAAATAGGGAAGGTGATTCTTTCTATCAGCCTTGGATATTCCCCGTTTTCGGACAGAACTCCTAAATCTTTTAATTCTTTTATATTTAAATTCGCATTTTTAAAAAACTGGAACTGCTTTTTGCTGTCCGGTGCGTATCCGAGTGCGAATTTTTCTATAGTCGAATCTTTTATTCCTCTGGTTTTGAGATATTCGTAGGCAGTTTTATTTTTATAGAGCTCCTGGATATAAAAAGAGTTTACTTTTTCAAGTACATCCGTTCTGACAAAAGAAGAGCTTTTGGAATATTCGAGTTTGAAGTTGTACATACTTGCCAGTTTTTCCAGTGCTTCCGGGTATGAGAGCTTTTCAATGTCCATGACGAATTTAATTGCGTCTCCGCTGGCTCCGCATCCGAAACAGTGATATATCTGTTTTGCCGGGCTTACTATAAAACTCGGTGTTTTTTCACTGTGAAAAGGGCACAGGGCTGTATAGTTACTTCCCTGTTTTTTTAATTGGACATAATTGCCTACTACATCAACAATATCGACGATACTTTTTAGGTTTTCAATTGACTCTGGTTTAATCATAATGAAATTATAGTAAAATTTTACTAAAAGCAGTGCGAAGGAGCATTATGGATTTTAGAGATCCTCTTTTTAGCGTTATTATGTTTTTTGTAATCGTATTATTAAGTGTACTGATTACAATGGCGCTGGGAAGACTGAGGGAATATTACAGGGAAAAAAAACTTAATGAGTTTTTAAAAGATTTTGAATATATAAAAATAGAAAACTTAAAACTGGACGAAGCGTCAATAGATGCGCTGTATCTGTTGGCAAAAGCTTATGAAAAAGAGGGCGATTTTGAAAAATCCCTAAAAATATATCTTTGGATAAGTAAAAATATAAACAGTACTGAAATATTAAGACATATTGCCACTCTTTATTACAAAGCCGGTTTTTTGGAAAAGGCAAAAAAAACGGCATATCAGATTTTGTCTACAAAACCGAGAGATATAGAAACGCTCAAACTTTTACTGCTTATAGATGAAAAGCTTGGAAATCTTAATGAAATTATTAATGTGCTTGAAATATTTGAGGAACTTGAAGTCTCTTTAAGCGAAGAAAAAGCTTTTGCTCTTTTAAAGCTTGCTTTAAATGATAAGTGCAATATTGAATTTTGTAAAGAAATAAAAAGTCTGGATGATATATATAAAACCTATCCTTTTATACAAAGAGAATATCTCAAAACGCTGTTTAATAAAGAGCCTGAAAAAGCGTATAATGAAATTCCGGAAGATAAGGTTTATGAATATCTTGATCTGTACTGGCACAGAAACGATATACCGGATATTCCTAAATTTTCAAATGTTTTAGCAGCAAAGCATCTTAAAAAATGTGATAAGCAGGGACCTTTTGAAATAGAAATTTTAAAACAGGTAAAAAAAGATTTTGCGGATTTGGAATTTGAATATGTGTGCTTAAACTGCAAAAAAGTATTTCCTCTTTATTCTACGAGATGTCCAAACTGCCATAAACTTTTTAAACATAAACTAATGTTCAATATCGTGGAAAAACAGGATTTAAAAAATATAGAGTTTTAGGTACACCTGTAAGCCGGGTTCTGTTTATGAGAGTATTTATCTAGGCGCACACCTTACGGTGCCGCTCATGCGAAGGGTAATGATGCAAGGCTTTACCATCCCTTCTTGCTGCGGGGCGGGTTTACCATGACGGAATATGTTGCCATATTCCCGGTGAGCTCTTACCTCACCTTTTCACCCTTGCCTGTGGCTAAAACGCCCATCGGCGGTTTGTTTTCTGTGGCACTTTCCCTCGTCTTGCGACGGCAGTCCGTTAGACTGACCCCTGCCTTGCTGCAGCCCGGACTTTCCTCTGGTCTCCCAGCACTCTCTCGGTGTACCTATATATAATTATATCAAAATTTACTGCCGCATATATATTCACAGTCTTCTAAAATTTTTGCTTCATGAATTTCTCCTGCAGGCACTTTTAACACATCTCCTTTTTTTAATCGGTATGAATTTTCTTTTGTATTGATAATCATTTCGCCTTTTAACATAACTCTTATTTCTTCATAAGGATGAGAGTGCCAGTCGTAATATGTGCCTTTGGAATCAGACCATATAAATATGTTTTTGTAACCGTCTTTTTCAAGGTTGGCGACTGTTTTGTCAATATCCATAAAATCTCCTTGAAATTTTTAAAATTTTACCTAAAATACGACAAAACTCTTGACATTGAAAAATAATTTTTATACAATTTCAACACCTCAAGCGATGGGCTGTCGCCAAGTGGTAAGGCAGCGGACTTTGACTCCGTCATTCGGAGGTTCGAATCCTCCCAGCCCAGCCATTTTTTTTGACGCGGGGTAGAGCAGCCTGGTAGCTCGTCGGGCTCATAACCCGAAGGTCGCAGGTTCAAATCCTGCCCCCGCAACCAAAAGCACTTTCAAAACTTATTAAAACTTCACACAAATCCCCATAAAATCGAAACTTTAAGATAAATCATCTAACATAACATATCGTTAATTATCACGGCAATTCATATTTTTTTAGGGTATAATTGGGGGTATAGGGTATTTATACCCTTTAAAAAAATCAATATCATACCCCTAAGGATGAAAAATGCCAAGAATTGCGACACCTCTAAACGACACTAAAATCAAAAAAGCCAAACCAAAAGAAAAACTTTATAAAATGTTCGACGGGGATGGATTGTATTTAGAAATAAAACCGTCCGGTAAAAAAACCTGGAGAATTAAATACAGACTTAATGGAAAAGAGAAAACCTATACAATAGGCGAATATCCTACGATAACTTTAAGCAAAGCGAGAGCTATTACAAGAGAAATTAAAGAAAAGATTTTGGAAGGTGTAGATCCGGTAAAAGAAAGACAAAAAGAATCGGAAAAAGACAATAAAAAATTTTCTTATATTGTAAAACAATTTTTAGAAAAGAAAGAACAAGAGGTTAGTTCAAAACATTTTGAGAGAAGCAAGAGAAGATTAGAGATATATATTCTTCCTTTTTTTAAAGATAAAAATATAGAAGAAATCACAAAGAAAGACATAATAAATATATTGAAAAAAGTTAAAGAAATAGATACACCTTCTACTAGAACTATAGATAAAACAGAAACGGCAAGAAGAGTGTTGTCTCTATTAAGGCAGATATATAGATTTGCTTTGCATAATGATTATACTGAGACAGATATAACTGCTGCAATAGATATAACTGCAGTATTGCCGAAAAGGGAAGTGCAGCATTTTAATGCCATTTTAAAAGAAGAAGACTTCAAAGAGATGTATAAAGACTTCTTTGCAGATTATAAAGGTTATAATCATATTTTAAATGCGCTTAAATTTTTGGCCCTTACTGCGCTACGTCCAGGAAATGTTAGAAATTTGAGATGGGAATGGGTGGATTTAGACAAAAAAGTTGTTATATATCCTGCATCTGCAATGAAAGCCAAAGAAGAATTCAGACTACCTCTTACTGATACGTTAGTAAAAATATTAAAAGAGCAAGCATATATTAAAGGTTCTAAAAAAGGCGTAGTGTTTTTTGGCAGAGATTTTAATAAAGAAATGAGCGACGCAACTTTAATCAGACATATAAAAAGAAAAGGTTATAATCATACTGCACATGGATTTAGAGCTTCTTTTAGCACGATTTGTTATGAAAAGCAAAAAGATCACGGCTTTCCGGCAGAGGTAATAGAAACACAATTAGCACATGTAATAGGAAATAAGGTTACCAGGGCTTATATGCGTTCGGATTTTTTGGAAGAGAGAAGAAAACTTTTAGAGTGGTGGGAAGAGTTTTTGGAAAGTTAGGGGTATGTTAGAAATTGCATACCCTTTTAATCTCTTCTAATGTAGTCTTATACTCTTTCAGTTTAGCCTTACTCATTCCTACGTTTGTATTAGGTGTAAGAAAAGCCACAGTCTTATTTAACTCAGGGATGTAGATTATTTTATACCAGTAAGCAGGAATACCGACTTTATTTTTTATGTGTCCTTTATTACCGCATACACCGGTAACAACTTCCACTTGTTTATATTTAACTGCAAGAAAACGAGTAAACTTTTCTACCTTAGCCCAATATTTACGATTAAGGTTAGGCTTTTGAGGTGCAATGTTGCTCATTAAGAAAGTTTCTTTTTGTATTTTTCTATCATAATCGAATGAAGCATTGCTTGCAAGGTGACCTCTATCGTATCCGGTTTTAGAGTAGTCTTTTGAATAAGATCTGCATTTTGCTGGTAAATTATAGTCAGGTCTGAATCTCAAACCTTTGCGAGATATTTTCTTTTTAACGAGATCACCTTTCAGAGTGTATGAAACTACGAGGGGATATTTGTATTTGCAAGAGTAGCAAATGTCGAACGAAGTTTTGTGTAAGACCTTGCTGCATTTGACAGGTTGTAGGAAATTGTTTAGGTCAGGTGTGTATTTGCTTGTAAAGGCTAAAAGTAAGAGGGGGATTAAAAGTAAGAGTTTTTTCATTAAAATAAATCCTTAATAATCCCTATACCACTGAATTCTTCAGCGATTTTTCTTACATTTGTAATGGTGTCTGCAGCGTCTCCACTAATTCCTTTTATAAGTCCTGTTGTTTCTTTTGTTAAATATAAGAGTTTAAGAATACCTTTTTTAGTTTCATCTTTATTTATTTGTTTTTCCTGAGCAATTTTTTCTACAATTAAATTAGCTAATTTATCAAGATTGTTTTCATTTGTATTTATAATCAATAATTCTTTTAAAATGTCTTGTTCAGATAAAGATAACTCTTTTAAAAGTTTTTCTTTATGTCCAATGTATCCAATTTCATACTTATACTTGTTAATATTTTCATATTCAAATTCATGCATATCTCCACACGCACTACAATCAGCTTCAAAAAAATATTCTTCTTTAAAATCATTTTCTGAAATAGAATCACAATATTCATAACTATTTTCGTCTTCTATTTTCGCAGGACAAAAAAATCTGTAATCTTTTTGAATGACTTCTGAATAATTGTTGCTTAAATCTTTAAGTAAGTTTTCAATAATTTTCTCATCTAAACCTAACGGAATTGCAATAAGTTCAGGATTGATGTTTATCCACTCAATTGTTGTTTTATAACTTGAAATATAATTTAAAAAGGACAAATGTATTAAACAGGAAATATCTTCTAATTTATTGTTCCTGCAATATAGATATAATGCTTGTTTTAATTTCATCGTGAACTTCCTTGTTTGCTCTTGAGTTTATTTTTAACAAGTCTTTATTGAAAAGCTCAAGAGATGTTTTATTGTATTTTAGTCTCAAATCTTGGATATTTATATTTTGAGGTAATTTTACTATAATGTCCTTTAAATTATCCTGAGAATTTTTACATAATGTAGTGGTTTCTCTTGCTGTTTGCTTGTCTTCATATTTTACACCTTTTGCAGTAAGAGTTAGGTTTTCGAGTAGATTTTTTATAGTTTCTTCTATATCGAGCTTATTTATTCTATCAAATAAAGAATTAGTCAATATTTTTTCAACTTGATTTTTATATTTTTCTAAATGTTCTATTCCAGCTACAGCTCTACCAATTCCTATTGGATCAATAGATAAAATGACATAATTCTCTATATTATGCAAATATAAAACACGCCTTCTCGGTATGAATATTTTTTCTTTTATTGTGTTCTCTTCATTGCTTTTCCAGGTTTCTTCTATTACTTCAAAATTGAACATAATTTCAAAATTTTCATTATCTGATGTTTTATGAATAAAAGATTTTTCCAACTTTTCTTGTTCTTTGAATGTAAAAATAGGATTATAATCATAGTTTTCTAAATTACTTATAAAAGTTTTTTTGTCTTCTTCATTTTCAAATTTGTAAAATTGCAAATATTTACTTCCATATCTATCAACTATAGATAAAACTTCTTTTAATTCGTCTAAAGATAAATCTGTATAATTTTTGCTATAAGTATTTTTTGCAATTTTCTGAGCATATCTTTTTAATTGTCTAGTTTCAATTTCTTTTTGTATATTTTCTGTTGTCACGTTATCTCCTTTATTTATATATTTTCCATGTATCATCATCTAGATATTCTTGATCTATTATATCTTTAGGATGAATATTATAAATATCAAATTCTATTTCTGGGTCTTTTCCTTTGAAATATATTTCAAAATCCTTAGATGTTTTATCAATTATTTCAACTTCAAAATGCAATTCAACTTCTTTTGTTAGATAAAATTTAGTTTTTAATTTTCCAAATACATACCATGTATCATCTTCAGAGTCATGTGAAGCGTGTTCAAAGTCTGGATAAGGATATGTGCTAATGATAAATTCAATTTTTGCACGACATGTTATTGTAAATGCGTTTTTTTCTTTATCAACATTTGTCATATTTATATTTTTAATTATCACATTGTCTATTTCATATTCATCAACTTCAATATCATCATAGTATGGTCCATAACCATATATTATAAAATCTATTTTTTCCTTAATATAATCTTCTATTTTAACTTTAATTTTCTCTTTTTCATTTTGGAGAAACTCAAATATATATAATTCAATGTGAGAATATATTTTAGTTAATGCATCTGATATAAATTTGATGTGTTCTATATTATTTTCTAAGCAATATTGCCTTATTCCTTCGTCGTTTGAAATTACTATTATATTTTTATCTTCTTTATTTATATATTGTTTAAGAGATAACATTATTATTGCATCTGGGAATTCATATTTTTTGTTATTAACATTAAATGGAGCTTTTTGTTTAAAATAATATTCTAATAATTCGTTGATATTTATATTATTATCAATTACTTTTATTTTTTCAAAAATTTTATCAATTTGAGTTTTTAAATAATTTGTAATTTTATTTTCAAGTTCTTCCTTTGAATATTCAATATCCAAGATATTGCAAATATATGGAAGTAAATTATTTTTAATACTTTTTGCTACTTCATTAGCTTTTTTTAATATTCTATTTTTTACTTCTTGTTTTACAGTTTTATCGATATATATATTGATTTTATGATTTTCACATAGTTCAAAAAACTTAGCTATATTTGGTTTTTTCAAATCAAAATTAGCGCTTTCAAATACATTTGTATCAAGAAAAAAACCATCAAGTTTATACATTATTTTTTACCTCCCCCTTTAAATCAATCCATATCCGGATATTCATTTTTATAAAGCTCTCTCACACAGTTTCCGCAAACATTTTCTCCTATATTAGCTAAATAAGCAGCCATAAGTCGAGTAGCTTCGATATTGCCCCAAAAATTATTGTTTTCTAATACTCCTGGTATATCAGGATGATAAGGTATAAATTTAGATAAGTTTCCTTCATCAAAAGTTTTGTGTTTATATATTAGCAATCCTGGATGTTTTAAGATATGCACTGTTTCTGTTTCATTGTTTTTTGCAAATGCGTAAACTTCCATTTAATTTCCTTGATTTGTTTTTTCATATATCTCAATTGCAGTTTTTTCAGCTTCTTGATAATTATAAATACTTTCATCAAAAAGAATTCCAAGTTCAGTGTCAGGGTGATTATAGGTAAATGATGTTATAGATTGTTCTTCAGAGTTTTCTAAACCAAATTTTTTGTTTACAGATTCTTCTATTTCATTTATTTTATTTCTGACTTCATTTCTACCACCAATAACGATAGCTAGTCCTCTATGTAATATTTCATTTTCAATATCTTCGTAATTATCTGAACCATTAAATATTTTTACAGGTAATATATTTATGCAAAATATATTCCATATTCTTTGTCTTTCATTTTCTACAATTTCTTCTTTTTCTTGTTCGGAAAGTTCTAAAATACGTTTGTTTCCTACTATTGTGATATATTCATTTGAGCGATGATTTTTATATGTATCAAAAAATCCACTTTTTGGTAATCCTTCTTTATCTTTTAGTAACGCTCCGAATATGCATTTATTCAAAGGAGCTATTTTTCTTCCCGCAGCTTCAAATGTATTCCAAATATCTGCACGAGATGCATTTGTATCTTCGAATATTTCATATATTGCCGGATAAGGAATTGTTTTGCAATTTTTTGCTGCTTCAAGCAGAGTTTTGACTATATCATTTAATTTTTCTTTGATTATCATTTTGCGCCTTATTATTTATTTCAGTTTCTATAAAGTAAGTTGCTTTTTCAATTCCTTGAATTAAGTAAAGATAAAAGAAACCTAAAATTAAAAATGGAAGACTGGTAATAAATGTCGATAGTTTGAAGTTTAAAAAAACTGCATAAAAAAGTAGAAAAATTCCTATTACAAGTAAAACAAAACCTATGCACTTTAAAGCTTTATACATAAATTTTTCAAGTTTTTTTATATTAGACGATATATTAAGTTTATTATTATTGATTTCAATATTTATGTAAGGTAGAATTGATAATAAATAATTTGAACTATATGAAGGATATTTTTCTAAAAGCTTTTTAAGTTTTTCTTGCATTTTTGCAGATGTATTATATATTCCTGTAACTTGATAAAAAATATTTTCATTGATTTTTTTATTTATTATATATTTTATATTTTCGTCTAATTCATCTTCATTCAAATTTTCATCTTTTAATCGATGTAAAAATTTAATTTTGATAAATTTTATGTCGTATATTAGTTCTATTAATTTTTTGTAATTTAAAGCAATTGCAATAAATGCACCTAATAAAGCAATAACGTATGAAACAATATCTTTATATTCTTTTATATAATCTTTTATACAATCTAAAACATGTGTATTAATATCCATATTCTCTCCTTTTTATTTCTTAGAAATAATTAATACAAATGTGTATTGGATGAAATATATAATTTAATTTTATTGTTATCTTTCATTTCTCCAATTGTTTTGCAAACGTTTTCAGCATTATCTAGAACATAGCCCTGTTTGGAAAATTTATTTAAAACATAAACATCTTTAATATTTTTTAACATTCCAGGCGTAAAAAAACTATACATACAGATTCCATTTTGTATAATGGATTGAAAGATTTGGTTGGTTACTCTATTTTGTGAAGTAATGATTACTAAATGATTTTTTTGTATTTTGACTGTTGCTCCCCACGATTTTACACTATTAGAAATATCTTGGATTTGACTTGCAAAACTTAATACAGCTATAATAATCGAAGATAACATTACCTTTTTCATTTTGATTCCTTTTGGCTAAATTTTTCTATTTGTTTTTTAAAAAATAATGTATTTGCAAAAGGGCCAAAATTTTCTTTTATCTGTTGAATAGATTTTTGTGATTTTAAGTTTCTTGATAATGAGTTTTTTAAATAATTAATCAGTTTTTCTTTTAATGTGTCTTCAATTTTTTCTTTTTCATTTAATTTATTATATGCGTATTTAATAAGAGATAGATGGAATTCTATCTCAATTGCTTGTCCTTTTAATTTTGAAAATATAAAATCTGTGTAATTTTCTATTTCATCTTCTAAATTATGGATAATTATTTTTCCTGAGGGGTAATCCACAGTTTCATATCTATCTCTTTCTTTTAAATTTAGAAAGATTCCAAAAATTTCATCTTTATATTCATCAATATTTTTTTCATTTCCATTTTTTAAACTTTTCATTAAAACTTGTTCCGGAATGATTTTTAAAGGAATTTGTTTTTTCCACTCTAATGCTTTTTCTATTTTTGTTCCGTAATTTCCATATTTCCAATCTCTTGTAGTTACTTCTCCTACAACTAAATAGTCAGTCGATTTTGTAATATCTTTTTGGATTTTTCCACCATATTGCTTAATTAAATTTTCTATATCTTTTCGTTTACCGGATGTAAATGTTCCAGTTAAAACAAAGAAATTCCCTCCTACTTCTATTTCATTAATATCATCAAAAATATCATCTCTTGTAAATTTTATCTCATCTTTATTGATTTCATTTAAATCTTGATAATATTTCATCCTTCCCCCTTTTTTATTTTAAAACGGCCTTATCTTAGCTCTTACAATTCCAACAAACTGCAAGTCGTTTAGTTCTTCACCTTCTATTTTAATTGTTTCGTAAGCAGGGTTTTCGCTTATAAGTTTAACCCATTTTCCAAATGGATCTTTTTCAAGTTTTTTAACATAAACGTTTCCGTTGATATTTGCAATTACAATATCTCCATTATGAGGGTTATTGTTTCTTTCTATTACTATTATTTCCCCGTTGGAAATATACGGTTCCATGCTGTCGCCTACGACCGTAATAATATCTATACCGTATGCCGGGTTTTTGATATTGAAGATCTTTTCTACGATCCTCAAATCTGTTTCCAAAATAACCGGTTTAATAGAATGATTGATCGCACCTGCTCCTGCGGCGGCATATACGTCTTCGAAAAAGTTTATTTTTACAGTTTTGGGTTTAAATAACAGGTTTTCGAGGTTGATTTTTTCTTTTATTGCAATTTTTGTAAGAAGTCCGTATGGTTCTTCGCCGTTTTGCTTCCATTTTTCAATATCGTCTTTTGTGGTTTTATAATCATAGTTTTTTTCCAAATATTCTATCAGTTCGTTTTCGTCTTTTAAGTTAAGTTCTCTAAGCAGATTATCGAGTATTGCATTGCCGGAAGTTTGCAGTCCCCATCTTCCGGAATACATATTTCCTTCGCCTGTTAGGAGCCAATTTTTATTTATATCGTTCATTTGTGAAGTTAAAAGAATGTATTTATCAGGAATATTGTTTCTTTTTTTCCAATTATCAATATTTGAGATTGAGGTTCCGAGTTTTTCGGCTAATTCTTTATTTGTTTTTACTTTAAATGCTTGTTTCATTCTGTTAATAATAGCTTTAGTATCGTTCATTTTTTAACCTTTTTTTGAGAAAATAATAAAAAACATTCACAAATGACTTGACAAATAAGTTCAAATGAATGTATAATAACGACATACGACCTTTACAAATATATATCGGATTATAACAAAAAGTGTAAAGGTTGAGATTTTTGAAAGTCTGTTGTTAATACATTTAGTTTTAAGCGAGGGCAATAAATGTGGTTGTGTTTATCCTTTTTTTCATCCTTTCTCCTTGCCCTCACTTAAACCTAAATGAAAGGGGAAAAAGCATGGTCCAAGGAAGACAAAGAATGCTTACGGAAATTGATAGTGAAGTATTGAGAGAATTTAAAGCGGATGCAGTCAGAAGAGGTAAGACTCTCAGGGAAGAGGTAGAGAGACTGATGAAAGAATATTTAAGGAGAAGAAATGGAAGCAAGATTAGAGATAGCAGGGCTTGATGAGGCGATTAAACAAATAGCAATAAAAGCAGTCAGAGATGCGATAAAAGAGGTTATAGAACCTGTGCTTAAAGAATTTAAAGCGGAGATGGTTGCGACGAGTAAAGACGAGTTGATGAAAAAGCCTGTATGGACAAAAAAAGAGATAATGGCTTACACAAGTAAAAAATCAAGTTGGGTCAATCAATTGTCTAAAAAATATCCGGATTTTCCTAAGAAGCTAAATCCTGATGATAAGAATACAGCAATTTGGGACAGAGATGAGCTCTTAAAGTTTTTTGCAAGACATCCTGAAATACCAACGATTGAAGGGAGAAAAAATGCAAAATAAAACAATCTTAAAAATGAAAAGTCCGGTAACTTTAAAATATTACATAAGGCTGCAAGATGAAAAAATCAGACAAATGCGAGAAGAAATCGAAAAACTTAAAAGAGTGGGCTGACGGATGGGAATATCCGAGCAATATGTATAGGAGAGAAAATGATTTACGCAATAACGGTAGGAATTGCACTGATACTGCCTTATGCTGTTCTGAAAACAATGGAAATATATCAGGTTCAAAAAAATAAGAAAAAAATTTGGAAGGCGGATGATTATGAGTTCGAAATTATTTGATGTGTATCTTGACAAAATTGAGGAAATTATAAGACGTGAACTTAATCCCTATATTTATGATTATCCGGAAAAAAGGGAAGATGTGTTGAGGCGTGTAAAAGTTACACTTGCACCGAAGAGGAGGAAAAATGAAAAAAGAAACTCTTGAAAAATACGAAATGTTTAAAGAAAAACTTGAAAGAATGCAGCAGTGTCCGCAAGACCCGGCGGTAAGCGTTGTGATTGAGGGTGTGGTTGTTTTGGATAGGGAAATATTAAAAGATGTGTATCACCTTGTAATAAACAAAATTCAGGATCAGTTGAAACAAATTCAAAAGGATATGCAATGGGACAGTTAAGATTTCCAAGAAAAAACTCTCAGGCAAGAACGGTTCTTGACGCACTTCTTAATAAAGAGCATTTAACAGCATGGGACGGGATTGAGAGATGGGCTATGCTAAGACTTCCTAATCACATAAGCGTGTTGGAGAAAAAATTCGGAATCAAAATAGAAAGAAAAACACACGTAAAAAAAGCTGCGAACGGAAAACTGATTCACTGGAACGAATACTGGATGAACGATGAAGAGATAAAACGTGTAAAAAACTTGATGGAGAGCAGAAATGTATCATAACGTTGATATAGAAAGAGGAATTTTAAGCGCAGTAATATATGACGGAAGCAAAATAGATCTTTTAAAAGGCGTATTGTATCCGGAAGCGTTTTATATGCCGTTTCACCAGTATGTGTTTAAAGCGATGGTTGAACTTGATGCTCGTGATATGCCTATTGACGAAGTGTTTTTAAAAGATGAACTTGTGAAAATGAATAAATTTGATGAAGAGATGTTTTTTGAATTGTTGGCTACTGCACCGATAGAAACGATAGAAGAGTATGCAGAAGCTCTGCTTTCCCTCTCACAAAAAAGAGAACTTCTGCACCTCTCGAATCAAATCAAAACGATTCTAAACGATGATTCGGAGGATATTATATCAAAAATCTCAAAAGATTTGGAAGAGATTACTTCAAAGACTGCAAAAAGTAATGAAAAAAGCATTAACTTTTATATACAAAAAATGGAAGAGCAGATACAAAAAGCAAAAGAGTTCGGAGGGATTGTAGGTTATAAAAGTGGTATTCATACGCTTGATACATTGATAGGTGCGTTTGCACCGGGTGATTTGGTAATTATAGCCGCAAGACCGAGCATGGGTAAAACGAGCTTTGCTACTACGCTAATCGAGCATAATCTGAAACTCGGACACGGTGTATTGTTTGACAGTTTGGAAATGCCGGGAGAGAAGATTATGCAAAGGCTTATAGCCTCATACAGCGGTAATACCCTTAACGATATAAAAAGAGGGGCTTTAAGCAATTACAGTGCCTACAAAGAGGCCGTCGAGTTTTATAGAAACTCTGAGCTTGTTTTGCATGACGAAAGCTATTTGACTATTCATAAATTAAAAGCAAAAGCGTTTAAAGTTATCCGTGAAAAGAAAAATATTAAGTTTTGGATAATAGATCATCTGAGATATATCAAAAAACCTGGACAGAATATCGCAAACGAAATAAGCGAAATTACAAAAGAATTCAAAAAGATTGCAAAAGAGTACGGGATTGTAGTAGTGCTGCTTTCCCAGTTAAACAGGGAAAACGAAAAGTCTGCAAACAAAAAACCTACACTTGCAGGGATAAGAGAGAGCGGAGCGGTGGAAGAGGATGCGGATATTGTTATCGGCCTGCACCGTGAGAGCTACTACAAAAGAAACGAAACACAAATTGAACCTCCGGTAAACGAAGCAGAGCTTATAGTTCTAAAAAACAGAGACGGCCAGACAGGCGTTGCTAAATGCTTTTTTAACGGACCTCTTGCAAGGTTTCAAAATTACGGGGAAATTCATATTAAAGAAGATAAAGCTATGCCCGTTGATATACCGGTTATATAAGGAGAGGAATTGAATTATAGAATGAATTATAGAATATATCCAATAGATTATGTGGAAGAATTAAAGCAAAAAGGGGTAAAAGGAAGACGTAAAGCCATGGCTTTTATGTCTTATTCTCATGATATGCAGATGGATGAAGTAAATTCAATAAGGTTTTATGCTGAGCTATGGGAAATACCAAAAAGCACCGCAATGGATTGGATAAAAGAGTTTAGAGATGAGATAGAACGCTTTTATGCTTTTTGGCCCTTAAAAAACGAAACTCACTATAAATCTGTCCGAAAAAAAATCGGACACTCACCGGACAAAATCCGTCCAGCAGATATACCATTAAATCGGGATTATGAGCAAATGTCTCGGACTGATGACGGACTTGTTTCGGACAAAGAATTTAATATATACGATGATGATAGAGATGCCGTAAAAATTTCAAACAAAGACAGAGCTAAATTTAACAACTTATATTTCATTTACAGGATGAATACTAAATATGCAGGTAAAAAAGAAGAGGCTCTAAAAGAGTATTTAAAAATAAAAGATGAAGTGTCTTACGATAAATTAATAAGAGCGGCCGTCTTATATTTAAGAGATCCAAATATCTCTAAAAAATACAACCTCACAAATTTTCTGAAAAACGAAATATATCTATCCTACATACCTAAAAGAATGAGGTTAAAAATAAACGGCGAATGGATTGAGGGAGAATATAAAGACGACGAACAGATGTTTGTAGGGGATAACGGCTTTAAAGGCGTATTGGTTCCGCAAAGACTCGCAGAGCTGTTTGCAAATAAAGAGCTTGAATTTATAAAGGAGTGAGTGTGGATCTAAAAGTAGAAGTCAAAGGTTTGGATAAATTCAAAGATTTTTTAAATACAGACACCTGGTATAAAACACAAAAAAGAACCACTACAAGAGCGGGTTCAAGATTCAGGAAGACGGTTGTAAAAGATGTGAGAAAAACTTACAACATAAAAGCAAAAGAGCTTAAAAAATATATGAGAAGTAATTTGATAAAGATAGACGGTTCTTATGCATGGAAGATGAATGTTAAGAGTAGGAGGCTTTCATTATCACACTTCAATCCTAAACAGACAAAAAAAGGCGTAAGCGTTTTGATTAGAAAAGACGAAGGAAGAAAAGTTTTATCTCGCACGTTTATAGCAAAAAACAATCAAGTATTTCAGCGTGTCGGAAAAGAAAGATTGCCGCTTGAAATCAAGAGAACAATATCAGTTCCGCAAATGTTTAACGACCAGATAGTCAAAGCGGCTTTAAAAGATATAGAGGAATTCTATCCAAAAGAGTTCGAACATAATCTCAGTTATTACTTGGGGAAAATAAAGTAATGGGTCCTTCCAGAAATTTATCTAATGCGGTGGTCGCCAACCGCAAAAAACGCGTAGTTTTGGGTATTTCAGCTTGGTTGACAAATAATAAAGTGTAATCGTTTACACTACAAAAAGGATAAGTTATGAACTATTCAGAAAACAGAATCAGGAAGATTAGAAAAGAAGCATTGAAAAATGAAAAGATTGTTACCGACGCGATAAAGAAATACGGTAAAGATATTGAAGGCTACAAAGTTATAAGTTATTCGGAGCTTGGGAAAATAACCGGACTGCATCCAGGTGTGGTGAGAGATGTTTGTAAAAGGCTTGAAAAAAGAGACGAACTTGAAATAAAAGAGAGTTTCGCATTATTTGGAACGTTAATGTTAAAAGGGTTTAAAATTAAAGGGGATGAAAATGATAATTAAATTTTTAAACAAGATCGGACTTTATACTGCAAAGCAAATCAGAACCGAGAAACTTTATGTGAAAGCGATTGATGCGAGGCTTAGGGTATATATGCACAAATGCAGAAGCCTTGAAGAAGAGAATGAAAGTCTGAAAAATGAGATTGGTGATTTGAAATTGAAAATCGCAAAAAGCGTTAAGAGGAAAAGAAGATGAGCTTGCTTGATTACATTTACGGACAGGACAAAATTAATGAGCTAAGCAAATATTTAACAAGAAAAGTAAGATTTAAAATTATCCCGGACAAATACAAAATAAAAAAAACCGAGAGAGGATACGAAGTTAAGTTTTTAGGGAACGGAAGCAATACACAGTTTGTAAAACTTGCAATTAAGTATCGAAAAGATAAAAATGCTTTTAAAAAAGTGTTACAGGAAGCGGAAAAAATACATCCTCTTGCAAAAGATAAAATATGCAAAATGATAGATGATGGTAAAGATTTACTATTTATTGCAAAAAAGTTTAATGTGAGGCTTACATATTATCGTTACATTGAAGCAGAAACAAAAGAAGAATCTTTTAAAGCAATAGAACTTGTAAAAGAAATAAAAGAAAATCTGCATAACATTGATATAAAAGTTTTGAGGAAAATTATGGAATTTGAAGAAGTTAAAGAAATTGAAAGAGGAATGTTTTAGGAGGAGAAATGATAACTTTATACAAAACACCAGAAAGAATGAAAGAGTTAATCAAGACAATACCACGTCCGGTGTTTAACGCTTTAAGCAACGCGGAAGGGGATTATGTTGTTTTGAAAAATTACAAAGGTGCGGTTGAGTATGTTTTTAAAGGCAATTGGAGTGAATGTATCAATTTGCTTATGGATTTGAAAGAAATACAGGAGGGGAAATGCTTGTAAGCCAGAGAAAATTCGCTCAAATTGTAAACAGATCACATACGTATATAAACAAACTCGTTAAAAGGGGTGTAATTCCTACGTATGACGGCGGAAAAATAAAAGTCGATGAAGCAAAAAAGATACTTGAAGAGTATAAAGACCCTTCCCGTGACGCGCAGAGGGAAGCAAACGAGAGGAGAAGGCAGGAAAAAGATATATTCGCTTATGAGGGAGAGTATCCAAGTATTGAAGATTTAAGTGAAGAAGAAAAAAATCAGTATTTCAGAAAACTGGAAGAGGAAAAACAAAAAGCAAAAGAGGTGCTTGAAGAAGTTAAAAGAAGCGGTGTAAAAATTGACGGAAGTTTTGAAGAACTGCTTGGGACGATGAATCTCAACCAGGCGAAGACAGTCAGCGAAATATTAACCGCAAAACTTAAAGAGATTCAATACAAAAAAGAAACGGGCGAGTTAATAGAAAAAAAAGAAGTCGAGAAAGAAGCGTTTGAACTCGGACGAAGAGTCAGGGATGCGGTTTTAAGCGTTTCGGACAGGGTTGCTTCCATTGTTGCTTCGATGAGCGATTCAAATGCGATCAAAGAGCTGTTAAACAATGAATTGAGACACGCACTTGAAATCTTAAAGGCTGAAAATGGGGATTTATAAGGAAGCGTTTTTGAAAGGTCTTGAACCTGATCCACTTTTAACCATAAGCGAATGGGCCGACAGATATAGATTTTTACCGAAAGAGTCGAGTGCCGAGCCAGGAAAATGGAGGACAGATAGATTTCCGTTTTTAAAAGAGATAATGGACGCACTCTCACCGCAAGACCCGACTCACGAAGTCAAGCTGATAAAAGGAACGCAGATAGGCGGTACAGAAGTCGGAAACAACTTTTTGATGGCTTATATGGATTTGTATCCGTCGCCTATGCTTTTGATGCTGCCGACTGAGGCGCTTTTGAAAAAACACAGACAAATGAAACTGATACCTTCGATAAGAGCCGTTAAAAGACTCGCTAAAAAGATAAAACCCGGAAAAACGAAAAACGACCTGGGCGATAATTCGATGATGGAGTTTCCGGGAGGCAGTCTTGTGTATGCTTATTCGAATTCAACGGCGAATTTCAGAAGTTTAAGCTGCCGGGTGGTTTGTCTTGATGATGTGGACGGGTTTCCGGAAGATGTAAACGATGAGGGAAGTCCGATTTCTCTTGCAAAAAACAGGGCGGACAGTTTCCCGAACAGAAAAATATATATAAATTCCACACCTACAATAAAAGGTGCGAGTAACATAGAAAAAGAATATGAAGACAGCGACCAGAGGGAATATTTTATGCCGTGTCCTCACTGCGGGGAATATATAAAGTTTGAAACTGAAAATTTCGTATATGAATGGGACGAGGAAAAATATGAGCTTACAAGCGATGTGAAATACGCATGTCCTAAATGCGGGAGTCTAATAGACGAGTTTTACAAAAACGAAATGCTTAACAAAGGTAAATGGATTCCTCAAAATCCAGGACATCCGTATAAAGGATACAGACTGCCGAGTTTTTACTCACCGCTCGGGTTTTTAAGTTGGGAAAAAATATTCAGGGAATATTTAAAAGCCAAAAGGGCGCTTGAAAAAGACAGAAACGACAAACTGATGAAAACCTGGATTAATACAAGAGAAGCACTTCCGTATGAGGAAATATTTGAAAGCGTGGATGTGGATATTCAGAAACTTATTGAAAGAAAAGAGGAGTATCCAGCGGAAGTTCCGGGAGAAGTCAGAGTATTGACCGCAGGTATAGACACCCAGGACGACAGATTTGAGGTTGAAGTTGTCGGATGGGGTGACGGAATGGAGAGCTGGAGCATTGATTATGTGATTATAAACGGTGATCCGAAACTTCCTGAAACAAGAAAAGCTCTTGATTTGTATCTGCAAAAGGTTTTCGAACACGAAAGCGGCAACAAAATGAAAATATACGCCGCCGCTCTTGATACCGGAGGACACAGAACGCAGGCGGTATATGACTTTTGTAAAAAAAGATATTTAAGAAAAATATTTGCAATAAAAGGAGCGAGAGATGTAAACGCACCGATAGCCACCGGAAGATTTTCCCTTAAAAACAAAGGTAAAGTTCCATTGTTTAGCATAGGGGTCAATACTGCAAAAGATGAAATTTATTCGGCTTTGATGATAGAAGAGCCGGGACCTTTTTATATGCACTGGCCGAATAAGGATATTTACGATGAAAAATATTTTAAGCAGTTTACGGCTGAGAAAAAAGTTAAAGGCAGATGGGTTAACAAAAGCGGTAAAAGAAACGAAGCGCTGGATGTCAGAGTTTATGCAAGAGCAGCTTTGGAGATTGCGGGAATAGACCCGAGCGAACTGGCCAAACAGGACAGGTTTATGTTTTACAAAACTTCAAACAACAAAATCAATACGCAAAAAAAACGTTCAAGAGTTTTAAGTAAAGGATTAAAATGAGAAGAAAAGAAAAAGAACCCACAACACAGATAAGACCTTCTGTGAGTGTTGAAGTGGCGACAATACTCGACATACTTGCAAAAAAGAATAATAAATACATAGGACAGGTGCTTGAAGAGCTTTTAAACGAAAGTCCTACCTTTAAAAACGCCAGACAAAAGATCTACGAAGCTGTTTAATATCACCATTTTTACTCCCTTACTTTTTTTATTTCTTTTTTTATACTTGCAGTAAAAAGGATACATTTGGCCGCTTGGACGCTTGACGAAGCAAAACAGTATTTAAAAGAAGCGCTTGATGCGAGAAGTAGAATATTAAGAGCGCAGGAATACGGTATTGGCGATAAAAAAACAAAAAGAGCCGAGTTAGAACAGATTAACGCCGACATTGCTTTTTGGAGAAAAGAAGTAGAAAGGCTTGAAAAAATTGCAAGCGGCAAAAAAGGACTTAATATCGGATACGGAGTGAAAATTGGTTAAACCTTCTTTATTTGACAAAGCTATTGCCTTTTTTTCACCGGAGAAGGCTGTTAAGAGGCTAAAAGCAAAAGCCACACTTGAATATTTCAGCAATACTTCTTACGAGGGAGCTTCTACAACTAAAAAATCACTTAAATTTTGGGGAGGAAGTCTTAAAAGTGCAGACAAGGACGATTTGCCTTCACTTCCAAGACTTCGTGCGAGAAGCAGGGATTTATACAGAAACGATCCGCTTGTTATAGGGGCGATTGATACAAATTTAAACAGTGTTATCGGCGCCGGTCTTAAAGTTCAGAGCAACGTGGATGCTGAATACCTTGGGCTTAGCGAAGAAGAGGCAGTCGAATGGGAAGTAAAAGCGGAAAGGGAATTCGCATTTTGGGCAGAAAGTGTAAATGCTGATGCAAGCAGAAAGAAGAATTTTTATGAAATACAGACAGTCGCACTCGCTTCAACGCTTTTAAGCGGTGATGTTTTTGCAGTTTTGCCTGGGATAAAAAGAGATTTTTGGCCGTATGAAACCTGTATCAGTTTAATAGAAGCCGACAGGGTTTGCAATGAAAACGATGCGCTTGATTCGGAAGAACTTGCAGGAGGAATCAGGGTTGATAAGTGGGGAGCGCCTGTTGAATATCATATTTTGAAATCACATCCTGGCGGTTACGGAATGGATAGGGAATGGGTGAAAATTCCGGCATGGGGAGAAAGCGGGAGAAGAAACGTTTTACATCTATTCAGACAAGTAAGACCAGGGCAGAGAAGAGGCGTTCCGTATCTTGCACCGGTAATCAAGCATCTTAAACTGCTTGGGGATTATACGGAAGCGGAACTTGTTGCGGCTGTTATAGGCGGTATGTTTACGGTATTTTTAAGAAACGAAAACCCTGATGCCGAGCCGTTTGAAGACGAAGAATTAAAACTCGCACCGGGAGCAATTGTAGGGCTTGGTCCGAATGAAGATATATCTATCGCAGATCCAAAAAGACCAAACAGCGCTTATGACGCATTTGTAAGGGGGATTATTGAGCAGATAGGTGTAGGGCTTAATCTTCCTTATGAGATTTTAATCAAGCATTTCACATCTTCTTATACTGCGGCAAGAGCTTCGTTTTTGGAAGCATGGAGAGCTTTTAAGGCGAGACGTGCATGGTTTGTCGCAGGATTTTGTCAGCCTATTTACGAAGCGGTAATTACCGAGGCGGTTATAAAAGGCAGACTTAACGCGCCTGGATTTTTAGAAGATCCGTTTATAAGAGCCGCATATCTTAAAACAAGCTGGGTCGGACCGGCCGCAGGACAGATAAACGAAAAAGTTGAAACGGAAGCGGCGACAAGAAGAGTCGAGGAAGGTTTCTCTACAAGAGCGAGAGAAGCGGCGGAAATCAACGGAAGTGATTTTGAAATGAACGTAAAAAAAGCAAAAAGGGAGAATATGCTTATGCAGGACAGCGGCCTTTTTGTAATTAATCCAAAAAGAAAAGGGGTAGAAATATGATACCGGTTCATGTATTGGCGAATATGGCAAGCAGACCATGGCTTATGGAGCCTAACTGGTTCAGGGTGGCTTTAAACATTGTAAGCAGGGATTCTCCAAATGCAGGGCTTAACGGCGAGTTTGCACAAAAGATTGAGAAAAGGGCTTTAAGTCTGGGCGATGGCAAGGCAAAAGATTTAAAGTTTGTGGAAAAAAGAGGAAATATCGGTATTTTGAACATCAGGGGGCCTATTGTCAGATATGCCGGGATGATGGAATTAAGCGCTGATATAAGAAGTCTTGAAACTTACGCCCAAGAATTTAAAGCTCTTGAAGAAGATCCGAGTGTAGAAACTATTGTTTTAAACATAGATTCACCGGGCGGAGAAGCGAGCGGAATTGCCGAGTTTGCAACATATATAAGAAATTCGCCTAAAAAGGTTGTGGCTTTTGTAGATGAACTTGCCGCAAGCGCAGGGTATTGGATAGCAAGCGCCGCAAGCGAAATATATGCGACTTCAACGGCGTTTGTAGGAAGTATAGGGGTTGTGTTTACGGTTGTTGACGATAAGGAAAAACTTAAAAAAGAGGGTATTAAAAAAGTTGAAATCGTAAGCGTTCAAAGTCCTAAAAAAAGACCGGACGTTACGAGTGAAGAGGGGCAGGCTCAGATTCAGGTCTGGGCGAACGACCTGGCGGATAAATTCATCAAGGCTGTTGCAAGATACAGAGGTGTAAGTGAGGATTTTGTATTAAACAATTTCGGTCAGGGTGATTTACTGATTGCCGAAAAAGCAAAAGATGTCGGGATGATAAACGGTATAAGCACATTTGAGGGGTTAATAAAAAAATTTACTAAAAAAGGAGTGACAATGCCACAAGCAAATGCAAATGTAAACGCTGATCAGGATGTAACTATTACGGCAGAGAGCGTGAAAGAAAAATATCCTGAGGCTTACGAACAGATTTTCAAAGCCGGAGCGGAAGCGGAAAGAAAAAGAATTGAAGAGATTGAGAATTTAGGACAGTTTACCGGATATGAAGAACTGGTTAAAGAAATGAAGTTTGACGGGAAAAGCACAGCCGAAATGGTGGAGCTTGCAGTGTTCAGAGCAGAAAGGGAAAAAAAACAGAAAATCGGTGAAGATTACAGCAAAGACGGAGCAAAAGCGGCTGCACTTTTAGCGGAAGCAGGAGTCGGAGTTGCTGAAGCCCAGACACAAGTTAAAGAACCTAAAAAAGATTCACCACTGCTTAAAGCGGCGGCAAAATTAAAAATAGGAGGTAAGTAATGGTTGGTGACGTAGTAATTACGGACAGTGTGGTTTTAGAAGCGGGACAGAATTTAACTGCTGGAAGTGTTCTTGGAAGAGTTACGGAAACGGGGAAATATAAATTAAGCGCTCTTAAAGATGCGGACGGCAATGCGATTGATGACGGTTCACAGGTTCCAAGTGCGGTTTTACTTGTTGATGTGGATGCGACAGATGCTGATAAAAACGCACCTGTTTTGGTATTGGGTGAAGTTGACGAGGGTGAATTGAATTATGATGCAAGCTGGGATGTTGCGTCTTTGAAATTCGAACTTAGAAAAATGTCAATTTTTGTAAAACAATCAATTTAAACTTTTAAGGAGAGGAAATGAGTGATATTGTAAATCTATTTGAAACAAGGGAATTAATAGCGGCAGCAAATCAGATACCTGCGGCTACTACATTTTTACAGGATACGTTTTTCGGTAAAGAAGAAACGAGTGAGAGCGAAGTTGTAGATGTTGTTGTAAAAAAAGGTAAAAGGAAATTAGCACCTTTTGTTAGCCCTAAAATTGCAGGTAAAATTGTCAAAGGTGCAGAAAAAAGAGTAAGCAGTTATAAGCCTGCATACATTAAAGAGAAATGGGCTACGGAAGCGACAGATATTATCGCAAATTCAAATACAGTTTTTTACGCTGACGCACAAAGCGCTGTGGACAGAGCGGCTGAAAAACTTGCTGATGAAATTGCGGAACATAAAGAAAACATTGCAAGAAGAATTGAATGGATGGCCGCACAGGTTCTTACAACCGGAAAAATAAACGTAATCGGTGACGGTGTAAATGATGTGATTGATTTTAATTTTGATGGCGATCAGATTCTTGCTTTAAGCGATAATACCTGGGATACTGACGGTGTAGATCCTATTAAAATGATGAGAGAATGGAGAAGAGAAAGAGGTCAGGCGAGCGGTATTGCACCTAATGTAGCGGTGATGGGATTTGATGCAATGAATGCTTTCCTTGATAGAATCGGGGATAAACTTGATTTAAGAAGAATCGACAGAGGTCAGATTAATCCGGAAGCGCTTCCTGGTGATGTAACATACTGGGGCTATATTCCTGAACTTGCAACGGATATTTATTCTTATGAAGGAACTTATGTAGATGAAAACGGGGATACTCAATATTTCGTAGATCCAAAAGGTGTGATTTACGGAAGCAATAAGACAAGTTCAAAAAGAATTTACGGTGCAATAAGAGATATTAAGGCTCTGTATGCGACTAAAATATTTACAAAAAGCTGGGAAGTGGAAGATCCGAGTGCGAGATTTGTTTTGATGCAGTCTGCTCCGCTTGTTGTTCCTGTGGAAGTTGATGCGTTTATGTTTGCAAAAGTATTAGCGTAATAAGGAGCTGAAATGAAAAATATAAAATTAAAAGCAAAAATCAGAATTTCAACTTCAAAAGGGAGCTTTTCTCCCGGAGAAATGTTTGAAATCGAAGAAAAATACGCAAAAAGACTGATTGAAGCTGGTTATGCCGAAATTGCAGCTGAAAAAGATGTAACGACAGTTGTAAACAGTGGTGAGGGAAATGGTAATAAAACAGTGAATCCTGAAAAAGAGTTGCATAAATTGAATAAAGACGAGCTTAAAGAACTTTCGGAAGTTATAGGTTTTGATGCGGGTGATTTGAAAAAAGACGACCTAATTGAAAAAATTATTGAAGAGATTAAATCAAACGAAGCGTTTGAAGAACTTCTTGAAATGAAAGCTGACGAAATTAAGGCTTATCTGAACAATGAATAGTTTTATGCAGGACTTGCAGCAGGATATTGACGATGTTTTTTTAAACGAAGAAGAGTTTGCTGTTTCGGCCACTCTTCTTTGCGATTCCATTTCTAAATCTACAAAAATTATTTTCAACCTTGACCCTGAGTTGATATTTAACAATGAATTTTCCACAAAAGCACTTTTTGTCTATGTTAAAAAAGACGACTTAATCTGCGACAAACCCAAAATATCATGCGAATATGGAGAGTTTTCTACATTATACAAAGAAGATGACGGAAGCGGGATTGTTAAAGTTTACGTAAGCAGAGATGATGTTAAGAAAGTTGAAATTTAGTTTTTCAAGTATTTTTTCATACACTCCTCAAATTTTTCTCTTGGATGAGGAGCCGGAATTTCTTTACAGCATTTTTCTATTGCTTTTTTTACTTTTTGTTTAGCATTATGTTCAAATTTATGGATCTCATATTCTTTTTCATATTTTTCAGTGCAAGCCACAAAAGTTTTGTCTTTTTCTTTTTCTTTTGGATTGTCCCAAGGTGCAGCCATTTTTTTCATCCTTTCCCCACTTCCATCAAATAATTATATCACCATTTTTACTCCCTTACTTTTCTTTCGTATTTTCTTATACTTTTTAAAACTTTTAAGGAATGGAATTGAGAAGAGAGGAAGTTATCCAGAATATTGTTAGTGCTGTTAAAGATATTGCATCTACATATGAATGGAGAGTAACGCCTCCTGAAATAAGTGAGCTTCCTCTTATTATAGTCCGTGATACCGAAGATAACATTGATAGTGAAAAAAGAAGTTACAGCAGTGAACACGAATTAAAAATTGAAATCGAATACATTGAAGCCGGTAAAGAACTTACTGTAAGTGATTTGAGAGAAAAGTTGAATGAAATACTACAAAAAATCGGTGAAAATGAAGCACAGATAAGTGATTATCTGGCTCTTGAAAGCGTTGAAATCGACCTTGAACAGAAAGAGTTTATCATTGGACGTGGGATGATAGAACTTAAAGCAACTTATCTTACTGAAAAATGGGGGATTTAATGGTAACAGAGCTTATTAAAAAGCATGAGGGATTTGAGGGAATGCCGTATAACGATTCACTTGGCTTTCCTACAATTGGATACGGGACTAAACTTCCTATAACTGAAGAAGAAGCAGAAATTCTTTTGGAATACAGGCTAAAAAGAATGATAAGAGAGCTTATACAAAAAGAGTCTTTCTTTGAAAAACTTCCGGAAGACGCTCAAAAAGTTATAGCGGATATGACTTACCAGCTTGGTGTCGGCGGTGTCTTGAAATTCAAAAAGATGTGGACGGCATTGAAAAAAGGGGATTACAAAAAAGCGGCTGACGAAATGCTTGACAGCAGATGGGCTAAACAAACGCCTAACCGTGCGAAAGAATTAGCAGAAATTATGAGGAGTTTATAATGTTTGGATTTTTAAAAAACATTTTTGGCGGAAGTGACATAATCAAAAAAGGTGCAGATCTGCTTGATGAGGCATTTTACACAGATGAAGAAAAAGCAAAAGACAAAGAAAAACTTATACAAATGAAAGCCGAGCAGAAAATTAAACTTCTTGAAGCATATCACCCTTTCAAAGTTACGCAAAGAATTTTAGCCGTTTCTTTTACTTTCACGTTTCTTTTTATCGTAATTAACGGAATTTTAGGCGCGTTATATGGCTGGGTTGATATGAACAGAGTTAAAGAAGCTCTTGATTTCGCAAACAGTGTAAATTTAGGCTGGATTGTAATGACAATAGTTGCTTTTTATTTTGGAGGAGGATTTGTAGAGAGTATCGGGAGGGTTAAGAAGTGAATATTGACAGAGACGCTTTATATATAGGGACGTTTATAGCTTCTCTTGCAGGAGCATGGGTGTTGGTGAAATATAAGGTTGAGGAATTAATGAAGTCGCAACAAGCGATGTTTAGCAAGCTTGATTCTATAAACGAAAAAGTTGTTTTAACCGAGCAGGAAGTAAACGGAATGAAAAGGGAAGTAAAAGAGCTTTCCGCATATAAACAGAAAATAACAATCCTTGAACAGACTACCGCACACCATATCGATTTGATAAGCGCGGAAGAAAAGTTCGTAACTAGAAAAGAGTTTGAGCTGGTAGTTAAAAACCTTGATAAAGATATTAAGGAATTAAAGAGCGGACAATATGAAATTTTAAAGTTCCTGAAAAAAACACTCGGGAGCCAAAATGAATAAAGAACTCGAAAGAAAACTAAACAATATCGTCCAGGTTGGAACGGTAACAGAGGTAAAAAGTGCTGACGGCTTGGCGCTTGCAAGAGTGAACGTTTTAGGCCGTGTCACAGACTTTTTACCTGTGTTTATGTGGGCGAATGATTTTGTGAAGGTGTGGCTGCCTATCCGTGTAGGACAGCAAGTAGTAGTATTAAGTCCTTTTGGTAACGCAAATAGTGGGATAATACTTCCGAGTGTGTATAACAAAACCTGCAAAGAGCCGAGTGGGGCAAATGATACAGACGTAATTGTCGAAATCGGAAGCGTTCGAATCGACTGTGACGGAAATACTGTAAACGTAACGGCACCGGTAAACGTTAATGTAAATTGTGCGACTGCAACCGTAACGGCAACAAATACTGTAATTACAAGCACAACTACAAATAACGGCAACGTAACTATAAACGGCAATTTAACACTAAACGGAAACTTGGCTATGAACGGAAGTGGCGGTGCAGGTTTGGCGACTATTAACGGCAATTTGGAAGTAAGCGGCGTAATTTACGACAGCAAAGGTGACTTAACAAATCATACGCACAGCACGACTGACGGTGCGACCGCGGAGGCAAGATAATGGATATAGAAATTATCGGCACTGCAACGTTTGACGGATACATAATAGACGTAGCCGAAGAAATAAGAAGAGTTTTAAAAACAAGAAAAGGCTCTATTCCTATGAATCCGGAATATGGAAGTGAGCTTTATAAGCTAAGAGACAGAACAATGAACGATGAAACAAGACTAAAAATAATCTCTTTTACATTTGACGCTATTGATAAATGGGTAGATAGAGTTAAATGTAAGAGAGTTGATGTGTTGCCTTTAAATGATAAAGAATATAAATTAAGGATAGAAATTGACCCTGCCTAATGTAGTGCAAGAGCTAAGCTATGATGATATTTTAAACGAAAACCTTGCTATTGTTAAAGAGCTTTTGCCTGATTATAAACCGGCAGAGGGCGATAACGTAATGCTTGTTTTAAGAGCTTTTAGTTATAGAGAACTTAATTTAAGAGCATTGTTTAACACCCTCGCAAAAGCATTTTTCTTATCTACTGCGGCGGGGTCTGATTTAGACAATTTAGCGGAAACTCTTTACGGATTATACAGACTTCCTGGTGCGAAACCTTATGCGGATATGGAATTTAGCTTAACTGCCGCTTTGTCTTACGATATGTTAATCCCTGCAGGATTTGAGCTTGTAGATGAAACGGGGATACATTTTGCAAAACTTTTAAACGACGTAACTATAAAAGCGGGTGAGTTAAAAGCAACCGGAGTGATAGAACTGCAGGAATATACCGCAAGCAGCAGTATTAAAACTGAAATTCAGGTAAGCCCTTTACCATATTTGCAAGTTAAGCAGTTGAGTGATTTTGCAAACGGAAGCAATCCTGAAAGCGATGAGGATTTTAAAGAAAGAATAAGGTTGTCTTTTGCGAATAAAAGCACAGCCGGAAGCGCAATGACTTACAAAGCATTTACGTTTCAGGCGGATGAAAGAGTAGAAGATGTGAAAGTCTTATCTCCAAGCGCTGGGGTTGTAGATGTGGTTTATTACAGCAGTGCTGCAGATGATCTGATGCAGGAAAGAATTGAAAACACTCTAAACGCAGATGATGTAAGACCTTTGACTGATTTAGTAAATGTAAAAAAAGCAAATGAAGTTACTTTTGATGTAGAAGGTGAAATAGTAATAAAAAGCGGTGTTGATGCAAGCGCTGTATATACCGAAGCTATTGAAAACTTAAAGGGTGAATTGGCAAACAGAAATATAGGCGAAGACGTGAGCCTTGCAAAAGTTATAAAAAGTTTAATAATAGACGGCGTAATAGACGTAAATCTTACAAGCCCTACGGCAAATATCGAAATAGACGACTATTCGATAGCAATTTTAAACAATGTAAATCTGACTTACAAGGTTTCAGATGAGCTGTAAAACTATTTTGCCTACAAATTTAGATGAAGTAATAAACGCACTTGATCTGCTCGGATGTGAGAGATTAACGGATATAAAAGAGCAGATTAAGAAGATTGAAGACTTTAACAACCCTTTAAAAATAGATGAAGAGTTTTTACCTTTAATGGTAGATGAATACGAAGCGGGGGCTTTTAGAGACTTTGAAAGCAATTTAAGAGAGCTTGTAAGATTTGCACAGCAAAACTACCCTAAACTCGGAACGGTTGAAGCGGTTAAGAAAGTTTTTGAAGCCGTGGGAATAGAAGCTAATTTGGAAGAGTGGTTTAGTTACGGCGGTGAGCCTTATCATTTTAAGGTTAAAGCTAATTCCATAGCAGACGAGCAGACCTGGATAAAACTTAAAAACCTTATAGCTTTTACGAAAAACGTAAGAAGCGTGCTTGACAGCATAGGAATAGACACGCAGATAAACTCTACTATTTACAGGGCAACCGCATTTAAAACGGGTCAAAAAGCGAATATCTACTTAAAAATAAATCCTGAGATAAAGGATACAAGCTTAAATAGCGGTTTGGCAAGAAGATATGCTTTAAGAGTAAGCGTAGGAGTAAATACGCCTGAACTGCATATAGTAAATACAACAAAATATTTCGGAGGAGGTGTGAGATTGGCGAATAAACAAATTATAGGAGTAGCAAATGGCTGATTTTAACGGAACTATATTAACGGACAAAGGACGTAACCTTTTAGCAAAAGCACTTACCGGAACCGAGCTTAAATTTACAAAAGTGAGTTTAGGCGACGGTGTTTGGGATGATAGCGTAAGTCCCGAAAGCTTAACGGATTTGGTTTCTAAAAAAATGGATTTGGCGATAAACGCTCTTGACGTTACGGGTGACGGAACGGCAAGGCTTAGGTTTGTGCTTACAAACACTGGGCTTGAAGAAGGTTTCTTTACTAGAGAAATCGGTATTTATGCAGACGACCCGGACGATGGAGAAATTCTTTATGCGGTAACATATTCTCAAAATCCTGATTTCATTCCTTCTGACGGGGTTGTGAAAATTGAAAACGTTACGGATATTTATACTGTAGTAAGCAACGCACAAAACGTGGAAGCGGTTATAAGCGATACGGTTGTTATTGCGACGAAAGATGATGTAGATACATTAAAAACTGATTTGGAAAGCGGAAACATTACGGTTTCTACGGCAAACAATGCAAATAATTTAGGAGGCGAAGCACCTCAAGCTTACGCAAAAGCGGATTTAAGCACTACTGAAGATAGTATTGTTGCGACAAAAGTGCAAAACGTAACCGGAATACTTGTTAAGTTAGCAACAGATGAAGTTGTTAAACAAGATGATAGTTGGATTAAGAATCAAGCTACAGCTTGGGTAGTGTTTGATGGAACAGATGGAACTGTTAAAGATAGTTATAATATAGATAGTGTTGTAAAAAATGATACTGGTAGATATACTATTAATTTTGAAAATGAGATGAGTAATACTAATTATACTTTTAGTGGAAATGGTTTAAACACTGGAAATACAGATGGTTATAGTATAGCATATACGTCAAAAGCAACAGACTCATGTGATATAGTTACAGCATCAGGAGACGGTTCATCTGCTCAAGATTGGTCAGGTGTAACAGTAATTTTTTTTGGAGGAAAATAATGGAACTCAAATATTTCTATAAAATAGAAGACGGAAAATTAATAAGAGGAACAGGTTTTAAAGTTCCTGAAGGGTTTATTGAATATGATAAAGATAACCCGCCGTCAGAGTTTTTAGAACTTTACAATGAAGAATTGTTTAATAAAACAAAAGATGAAAAAATTAAAGAAATAAACAATATTGCGCAAGAAAAAATTGTATCAGGTTTTATTTCATCTGCGCTTGGAAGTGAGCATTTATATCAATCTGAACCAACCGACCAAATAAATTTATTAGGGGTTGTGCAAGACGCAAATTTAACAGGTGATAATCAGTTTTTTAAATGTTCACCTGATAATGGACAGACTTGGGAATATAAAGAGCATACGCCTGAACAAATAACTCAGGTTTTAAAAGACGGAAAGACGATAAAAAGCGCTATTTTAGAGAAAGCAAACGAGTTAAAACTGCAAGTTAACAATGCAACTACAATAGATGAAATTAATGCAGTAACATGGGATGAATAATGAAATTAGCATTTTACAAAGCAAAAGGTAAGTTTATAGACAAACTTATCCGTCTTTGGACTAAGGGACCTTATTCGCACGTGGAAATAATCGATGAAGACGGATATATGTATAGTTCATCTACGAGAGATAACGGGGTAAGAAAAAAAGCACACGGATTTAATCCTGACAAGTGGGATTACGTGGAGGTGGAAATAAATCCGGGGCTATTGAAAAACTTTTTTGAGGAAACGAAAGGAGAGCATTATGACTTAGCGGGTATTTTAGGGTTTGTGATACCGGTAAAGGATAGAACTAATAGGTGGTTTTGTTCGGAGTGGTGTTCTAATGTTTTAAAGATAAGCGGACACAAGGTAATGTGGAAGCAGGAGCCGAGCAAAATAAGTCCTAACAGACTTTATAAATTACTTAAAAACTTTTAAGGAGAGGAAATGGATTTAAACTTTGGTATTAACGGAAGTATAAGTGTAGAAGCTGCAAGACCGGTCTTAGTAGACACATCCACGCCGATTGGAATTGTGGTGCCGTTTGGGGATACGGACGGGGAATTTAAAGTGTTTAATAGTGCGGATGAGATGAAAACATATCTTGAAGAAAAAGGTGCGACTGAGGACGATCTGGCTTATAAAACGGCTAATGCTATCAGTCTACAAAACGCAAGAGGGAAAATCGTCGTTAAATTTGTAACATACACAAAAGACGCAGACGGAAACGATACAACAAAACAAAGCGTTTTAGATGGGCTTGACGTGTTAAAAACTGCACCGCAGGACGAAAACATTCTTACAACGCCTGACTTGATTATCTGTCCTGAATATTCTTACGATACAGACGTAGCGGCAAAAATGGACAGTTTGGCAAGTCTTTTTAGAGCAACGGCTATCGTGGACGTAAACGCGCCTGATGAAGCTACTGCAAACTCATTTGCAAACAATTTTGGAAGCAGATATATGCTTTTATATAACGGAAGAAGCAAAGCGGAAGGAAAGTTATATCCGACAAGTGCACTTATAGCGGGATTAATCGCATATTGGGATGCAGGAGGAGACAACGGATACGACCCGTTCGGATATGCAAGAAGCCATTCTAACAGAATTGTTAAGGGTGTGAGCGGAAGTGAAAGAATTATCGAATATTTTGACGGAGTTGATTGCGAAGCAAGAAGACTAAGACAAAACGGTATCGGTTCAATCGTTCAGGATATTGGTTGGCGTTCTTACGGATTTGAGACAAGAGACATTGATCCAATTTGGCAAAGTTTGGAAAGAGTCAGAGCTTTCCACAGATGGCTTGAAGCAATTATCGAAGCTAACAAATGGGCGAGAGACAGAAGTGCGGACCAATTAGTTTGGGTTAAGAAGACGTGTGCGGAATTTTTCAGAAAACTTACCGGGGCGAATATTGCACTTGGGTATGAGATTTATTTAGATCCTAATTTAACGGATGTGACGGCAGGCAAATTTACGTTTGTGCTTAAAACAGCAAATATGCCGTCAATTAGAGAACTTAATTTCGAGCTTGTATTTAGCGATGATTGGAATAACGCATTCGTAAACTGGATTAATTCTATTTAAGGAGAGTAAATGAACTATGCAGCATTATTAAGAGGAAAAGACGTTTTTGTAGAAGGTATCGGATTTATCGGAAAAGTGGGGGATATTGAACTCCCTAAAATTTCCTTTAAACAAGCAGATGTGAACAATATGAAAATTGATACGGGTGTTTTGGAACCGATGGAAGCGAAATTGACACTTAATGAGTTAAACGATATTTTGTGGACGGCGGTTTCTAAGAGATTAAAAGATATGCCGACTTTTGTTGTTAAAGCAAGTGCGGTTAGCGACGGTGTGGAAACGAGTATTTACGTGGAGATGAGCGGCTGGGTAAGTGAAAGTGAAAACCCTGTTAAAAACGTAGGTGACGCAATAGAAGTAACGCTTAATATTAACGTGCAGACTTACAGATTGGAAATAGACGGAAAAGAGAAATATGGAATAGATATTCCGAACTATATCTGCAAAATAGACGGGGTTGATACATACGAAACTCTTAGAAAACACATAATGTAATTAAGGAGATGAAATGAAAGAAATTAAATTAAGCGATGGAAGAGTTATAAAAATGAGAAGTCCAAAGGTAAGAGATATAAGAGCGATTGACAAAATAGAAGGTGAGAGTGAAAAAGAAATTACTTTAATTTCAAATCTTACCGGACTAAGCATTGCTGAACTTGATGATTTGGATTTGAAAGAATATAAAAAATTACAGGACGCATTAGCGGGTTTTTTGTCGTAAATTGGAGTGACGCTGTAAAAGGCGTTGCTCTTATCGGCAATGTATTACATTTCGGGTTTAACGAAACAATGGAAATGGAGATTGATTTGTTTTTAGATTTTATTCAGGAAGCAAAGAATTTAATAGAGATAAAACAAACGCAGTTATAGGAGCGGCCAGTAAGCCGAAAAATATACTTCCTATAACGGCTTCTGCAAAAGGAGTGTTCCAAATTGTTATTAAAAACACCACTAAACAACTCACAAAAATTACGAAATAAACATTATCTATTAACTTTCTCATATTTATATTATATCAAAAAAGGTGAAATATGCCAAAAACATTAGGGTTGGATATTGTAATAGGTTCTGCAATAGGCGGAGCGGTAAGCGGATTTCAAAGCGTTATAGGAGAAGCCGATAAATTAGGCAATGTAATTACAAAATTAAATTCAAAAAAATTAAACGTGTTATCAGAAACGCCTGAGGTTAAAAAGTTAAACGACAGGCTTTCTACATTATCACAGACAATAGAACACTTATATAAGAAAAAAAGAGATTTGCAGATAAAAAAAGCATTAGCAAAAAGCGATGAAGAGGCTAAAAAATTTGATGCGGAACTTAAAAAAACAAATAAAAATATTGCCGCATTAAACGGCCACAAACTTAGAATCAGTGCTGATCTTGCAAAAGCGAAAGAAAGAGCAAAGCAGACCAATAAAGAATTTAAGAAATTAGAGCATACTGTTGAAAAATTGAATAAATATAAACTAAAAATAAATGCTATGCAGATAAAAAGAAATGAATTCAGATCTAAAATATTTGATACGCTTGCAATTGGGACTGCAATAACAATACCTTTTAAAGCCGGAATCGATTTTCAAAGCAGCATGGCGAGAGTAAAAGCGCTTACCGGTGCTACCGGCAAAGAGTTTGATCAGTTAAGGGCTACTGCTAAAAAACTTGGTGCGACTACAGTATTTAGTGCAAGCGAAGCGGCACAAGGTATGCAGTTTTTGGCAATGGCCGGTTATAAAACAAACGATATTGTAAAAGCAATGCCAGGAATTTTAAACCTGGCGTCTGCCGGACAGCTTGATTTGGCGCAAACGGCGGATATTGCTTCTAATATTTTAAGCGGATTTAATTTAAAAGCTTCTCAGACTACACATGTAGCGGATGTATTGGCAAAAGCAGCTACAAGCACTAACGTTACAATAGGAGAACTTGGAGAAACTATGAAATATGTCGCTCCAGTTGCAAGTAATTTAGGTGCAAGTATGGAAGAGGTTACGGCATTAACCGGACTTTTGGGAAATGTAGGTATTAAAGGAACACAAGCCGGAACGGCTTTAAGGGCAATGTATGCGAGATTGGCTGCGCCTCCGACAGAAGCATTAAAGACTATGCAAAAATTGGGGCTTGTTACAAAAGACGCAAACGGAAAATTTGTAGGAATGACTAACATATTAAAACAGTTACAAGAAAAAACAAAAGGTATGAGCGATACTCAAAAGGCGGCGATTCTTAAAAATTTATTCGGAATAGAAAGTATGTCTGCCGCAATGGCCTTGCTTAAAACACCGATAAAAGATATTAAAAAATTAACAAACGAATTAAAAAATTCGGACGGAACTGCTAAGAGAATTGCCAAAACACAGACGGATACCGTTGCCGGTGCTTTTAAACAATTAGGCAGTGCAGTAGAAGGGGTTAGTATCGCATTTAGTTCGTTGTTTTTACCTGTAATTAAAACTTTAACGCTTGGTTTGGCAAAAGTTGCAAGCTGGCTTAATAATTTTATAGAAAAACACAGAATTTTGGCTACTGTAATAGGTGGTGTGGTAGGAGGTATAATGGCCTTTTCTATTGCCGCTTCCGTTGCCGGGTATGCGTTTAGCTTTTTAGTTACCGGTGTTACAAGAGGATTGACGGCATGGACGCTGCTAAATGAAAATCTTACATTGGCAAATATAAAAACAAAAGCACTAACCGTTTGGCAAACTATATTAAGTGCAAAAACAAAAATAGCAACAGCAGTGCAGTGGGCGTGGAACGCAGCTATGACCGCTAATCCTCTTGGGCTTATTGTTGTAGCGATAGGTGCGGTAGTAGCTGGTGTGGTTTGGATGTATAAAAAATTTGACTGGTTTAGAAGCGGTGTGAGTGCCGTGTGGAGCGGGATAAAAAGTGTATTTACCGGAGCATGGGAAGGTATCAAGGCGGTGTTTAGTGCCGGATGGAAATTTATAAAATTTATATTCAGCTGGTCGCCTATTGGATTAATTACGAGTCACTGGGGAGAAGTGACAAATTGGTTTGGAGGATTTTGGCAAAAAATAGGTAAATATTTTAAAATTGGGGTTACATATATCGCAAATGTGTTTTTAGCGCCGATTAAATTTATCAAGAAAATATGGGAAAATCTTTTAAATTGGATAAAAGAAAAAATAGGCTGGATAGGAAAAGCGGTAAAAGGAATTGCTCATTTCTTTGGATTTGGCGGAGATGATAAAGAAAAAAAATCTACCGTTAAAAAAGTTGCTACCGCTACCGTTGCTGCAACAAGTATTACAACTGCACAGTCGAACTTAAACGTTAAACCTTTAACATTTCCAAACAGTCAGATTAATACAGCAAGCATTGAAACTGCGGCAGTTAAACAAAACGCTTCATCTGGTTCAGGGCAAATGGTTGTATATAACTTCAATTTCGGAGATTTAAAACTCGATATTAAAGACGGAAAAATAGTTAATCCGCAAGAGTTTAAAGCGGAAATTGAAAAGGTTTTGGAAGAGATCAATTTTGAAAGACACCAAAGGAGTTTAAGCGATGTTGTGTAGTTTAGGGGAATTCGTTTTCGAAGTAGGGGGAGTTGAGTTTGAAAAATTAAGCAGATCTTTGAAATTTAATTTTGCAAAAAGAGACAGAGTAGGGGCTAATCCTACATACCAAAGCATTAAAGGATATGAAGAAAGTTTTACAATAGATGGAAAATTAATTGCAAAAAGCAACAGTTCTCTTAAAAAGTTGGAGGATATTGCTAAGAAAAAAGGTCCGGTAAGACTTACTCTTGGAAGCGGGGAGAGTTTAATGGTGCTAATCGACAGTATAGGCGAAGCAAGAAGTATGTTTTTAAAAGACGGGCATTACGTTAAAAATGATTTTAAAGTGCAATTAAAGGCTTACTATGATTGAGATTAAACTTATTGAAAACAAAAGGCTTGACCAGGTCGTTTATGAAAATTTAGGAACTCTTGATAATTTTGAAGAGATACTTGAACTTAACAAACATCTAATAGAAAAGGAAATTTTAGATATAGGAGATATTGTTTATCTTCCTGAGCCTGTGCAGACAAATGAAAAAATTGTAGAAGAAAAGGCGTTGTGGTGAATAAATTTACACCGGATTTCAAAATTGAAGTAAATGGAAAAGATGTAACCAAAACAGTTAAGCAGCATTTGGTAAATCTTAGCCTAAAAGACGAAGCTGGAGATGCAACGGATGATCTTACTTTGAATTTTGATAATTTGTTTGTTCGACCAAACTATGAAGACAAAATAAAAGTTTGGCTTGGATATAAAGAGACCGGACTTTATTACTGCGGTGCTTTTTTGGTCCAGACAACAGAAAAAAATCAAAACTCTTTAAGGGTAAGCGCAACAAGCACGAACTTTACAACCGAAATTAAAAAGAAAAGAAACCGAAGTTATGAAAATATAAGCCTTTGCGATTTGGTTAAAAAGATTGCGGATAGCAATAGCTTGAAATACAAATGCGATTTCAAAGATGTGTTTTTTAAACATCTTTCGCAAACGGACGAAAGCGATTTAAACCTGCTTAATCGAATAGCTAAAATGTATAACGCTACGTTTAATATCAAAAACGATACGCTTATTTTTATCAAAAAGCAGGGAGATAATGATTTACCTGTTTTTGAAATAAACAGAAAAAATGTAAGCAGCTGGACGATTAAATATGCAAACAAAACTTTATATAAAAGCGTAAAAGCAACCTGGCATGATACTAAAGAGAATAAACAAAAAGAAGTTATTTTCGGAAACGGAGAGCCGCAGTATGTTTTGCAAGACACATTCAAAGATAAGAGCGAGGCGCTAAAAAGAGCAGAAGGGATAATGGATCTTCTCAATTCAGGAATTAAAAGCGGCAATTTGACAATAGACGGAATGAATATTATTGCAGGAGCTAAATTGAAACTAAACGGTTTTGGTGAAGATGATGGAGAATATTCTATTAAAAGAGTAACGCACAATTTAAGCGGGAGTGGATATACGGTTAGGGTGGAATTTGAGAGCTGATAAGAAAAAACAACATTAAAAGTTATTTAGGGGGTATAAGAAAAAAAGTTATACTCCTTTTTTTGTTATAATTATATTTAGGCTCTGCAAATCTTGTGACGTCCTTGCTTAAGGGGCAGGTGCTAACCGTGTCGCAAATTTGCAGGCCGTTTAATTTTGTAACACTTTAAATTTAAGGGGTATAAGTAGGGGTATGAAGAAAATGAGAATTAATAAAAATGCTAAAATATAGGGCTTTTATTGATAAAGTCAGAAGTTGCCCCCGCAACCAAAAAATTAATCAATATGGTGTCTGTCACTTATCTTATTTATTTTTCTCCTTTTTTAATTATGCTAAAATTTTATAAAAAAGATTGGAGTAATTGTGTTAATTGATATTCTAAAGGTTATAGGCCCTTCATTATTAATATTGGCTGGGTTTTATATTTATATAGATAAAAAAACTGAAGAAAAAATAGAACAGTTTCAAAGAGAAAGGGCTCTTTTAGAAAAATTAAAAGAAAATAATGAAAATTTCACTATTGAATTTGAAGAAGAAAATGAATTTCTAAATGATATTGAAACCTATGTTAGAAAGAATGAGGATAAATATAAGCCAAATTCGTACGAAAATGAAAAAAATACAGAATTTTTAAAAGAAGAAAAAGTGGATCTTGAAAGTATTAATACTTATTCTTATAATATGAGAAAAAGTTATGAAATAAAAGGAAAAAAATTTGAACAAATAGTAAAGAAATATTTTGAAAAACAAGGATATAAAGTTATTGATAACTCTGCATTAAAAGGAAAAAAAGATGAGGGTATCGACTTAATAGCTATTGATGAAGCAAAAAGTGAGTATTTATGCATTCAATGCAAAAATTGGGAAAAACGTAAAATAAATCATAATCATATTAAACAATTTTTATCGGATTATATTCTATATTTAAAAAAACATAAAGTAGAAGTTATAAAGTATAAAAAAAGAAAATTTATTTTAGCTATACCTGATAGAATTTTAACGAAAGCAGCTTATGCAAGGATTAAAGAAAATGTTGATATTATAAATTATAAAATTATTAATAATGATATTTGAAGTTTTTATTTATTGCTTATTAACTTTAAATATATATGCTTATCAAAACAACAATCCGTTTAAAAATCTCCTGAAACAGTCCGTAAAGCTGCAGGCTCCTACAAGCAGATATAATCCTGAATATTCAATAGGTTACGGAAAATTCAAGCCCAGTATCAATAACAAATATTTTGTTTTGGATAAAAACAGAATAGTGTTTAAAGTGTGCGGTAATCATAAAAGAAGCGAGTTTCGTTTTAGAAAAGAATGGAAAACGGATAACAAAAACGGTGTTTTTTTACATGTATTGTGTAATGTATATCCTGTAAACTGTAACAGGGAATTTACTTTTTTACAGATTCATGCTGATCCAAAAAAGTCAAAAGCTCCTAATAAACCTCTTTTAAGAATAGTCTGGATTAAAAAATACAAAAATATAAAAAACGGAATATGGGCAGTAATAAAAAATAAAAACAGCTATTCAAAAATATATTTAGGTGTTTTACATAATCCTTTAAATATAAAAGTTGAAATCAAAAAAAATATTTTAAAAATTTACTATCAAAAAAAATTAAAAGTACTGAAAGACGTTTTTTACTGGGAAAAGTATTACAGCTATTTTAAACTTGGGGTATATAATCAGTGCAAAGGTTGCAGCATAAGCGAATTTTATGAAATTGACACTAATACCATATTCTCTCAAGATAAAGCCCGTTAGGCGGTGCTAAATGCTTGGATATAAGCTCTTTTTTCGAAAGCTGTTTGTCTAAATCGTCCAATGTTAAAATGTTTTCGTTTATTTTCAGTATAAAATCCACAATAAGTCTTATCTGTCCTCTTAAAAAGCCGTTTCCGGCTATTTTAATTACAGTAAATGATTTATATTTGTAAATTTCCGTTTTGTAAATTTCTCTTATATATGAGTTAACTTCACTTCCGGTCTTGGCAAAATACTCAAAATCGTGTTTTCCTTCAAAACGTTTAAGGGCCTTTTTTATAAGCGGTATGTCTATTTTTTGAGGATAATAAGTTATGTAATCTGAAGTATGAGGTGAGTAAACATGTGATAAAATGTATCTGTAGCTTCTTTTTTTGGCATCAAATCTTGGGTTAAAGCCGGCATTTGCAAATTCAAGTTTTTTAATATGTATATATGGGTGGAGGATTTTATTTAAAGAATTTTTAAGTTTGTTAATTTCCCAAAAGTCTGGGATGTCGAAGGCAATTACCTGGTTAAGGGCGTGAACTCCTCTGTCAGTCCTTCCTGCATGTGTTACGGCTGAAGATATGTTTAGTTTTTGTAGAGAATTTTCAATTTCTCCCTGAACGGTGATTTTGTCAGGCTGTTTTTGCATACCGTAAAATTTGCTTCCGTCATAGCTGATAGCGGCTTTTAGTTTTAAAATGGCGTTTTCCTTTTAAAAGCGATATAACCTGAAATAAAAAACAGAATACTGATGAGTGTATTTATCCACAGCGATGATGTCGTTTTCGTAACAACTAAATATATTACAAGCAGGGCAATGGCAAATACCAGAGACCTGTTTTTGTGTATTCTGGAGTGAAAAAACGAAATAGGGGGAATAAAAAATATCAGACTGACAGGCAGCAGCGCAAAAGGAAGATAAAATCCGAAAAGTTTTTTAAACTTTTGAAAATATTCGGAAAATCTGAAAATCGAATAGTTGCTTTTAGGGATTTTTTTATTTATATACATAGTGTCGAAATTTATTATTGCGTTTTTATCAAACGAATAAACGTTTCCTTTTTCAAGCTCGAAAGTCAAATAGCCTTTGTTAGTTTTTAAATCGGCGTATTTTGCAAGGATTAACTGATTGTTTTTATTATTGTATAAAATAAGATTTTCGTATTTTTTAGCTTTTTTTGATGTTGTGAAAATGTTCCATTCTCCAAATTTTTGGGATATTTGAGATGTCTGGAAGTTAAATCTTGCTTCTTGCTGTTTTTGTGCTTTGAAATTTTTAAAAGCTATTTTTGCATAAGGAATGGAAACAAAGAGAATAATTAGATTTATTACTGTTAATAAAATTGAAAAATAAAAAAACGGTTTTAAAAGTTTAAATGGCTTCACTCCCAGTGAAAATAGCGCTACAAGCTCCTGTGTTTCGCTGTGTTTTGAAAAAAGTGAAACTATTGAAATAAAGAATGAAATAGATAATGCTATAAACAGCACTTTCGGAAGGGAAAGCATATACATTTTAAAAAGTTCCGCAAACGTTATGTGAATGTTTGAAGTGATATTTGCTATGGATATGATAATAACTATTGACGTAATTAAAAACAGAATCAGAAATATCATTAAAAATATCGGCCAGAAGCCTGATATAAGATATTTTGAAAGTCTATCCATATATGTTGCTCCATAATAATTCAAAATATCCGTTGAATATCCAGACGATAAATGTGCCTAACGCCAAAAAAGGTATAAAAGGCAGTTCAAAATCATTGTTTTTAATTCTGTTGTAAATTGAAGGCAGTATAGCTAGCGCCGAACCTATAAAAATAGCGATTAAGGCAAGTTTTACTCCCAAAAGCGCTCCCATGGTTCCCGCTACGATAATATCTCCCTCGCCCATTGCTTCTCTTTTTATAATATATGACACATAATATCTGATTAAACTCATGCCTCCCATTAATATCAATGCGTTTGTGAAATTGTTTAAAATATCGGTTGAATTAAAAAACGCTAGTGTTAATGCAAGCAGATTAAGTGAATCGGGTACCGCTTTATAGTCAAAATCTATCATACTCAGTGCCAAAAGAGTTGAAAATACGGCAAAATTAATAATAAAAAATATATTTAAACCGGTTTTGTAATAAACAATTACGGCTATTATGCCTGTCAGCAGTTCTATAATAGGATAACGCACAGAAATTTTTGCTCCGCATGAAGCACATCGGCCTTTTAATATAAGCCATCCGATTATTGGAATGTTATGCCAAGGTTTTATTCTTGTGCCGCAGGCCGGACAGCTGCTAGGCGGCGATATTATGCTTTTTTGTTTAGGCAGTCTGTAAATGACTACATTTAAAAAACTTCCTATACAAAGTCCAAATAAAAAAACGAATAAAAGTTCGATATTCTCCATATTACATCTCCAGTTTTATATTCCGCCGAATCTTCTTTCTCTCAGGTGAAACGATTTTATAATTTTATCAAGTTCTTCGGGTGTAAAATCCGGCCAAAGAGTATTTGTAAAAAACATTTCGGCGTAAGCGCACTGCCATAACAGAAAATTGCTAAGTCTGATCTCTCCGCTTGTTCTTATTAAAAGATCCACGTCTCTGCTTATGTCCAGATTGTTTTGTATGTTTTCTTCTGTGATTTCTTCGTTTTTGTCTATTAATTTTTTAACGGCTCTTGTTATTTCGTTTTTGCTTCCGTAGTTTAACGCCAAAATTTGCGTAAGTTTTTTATTGTTTTTCGTTTTTTCTTTTGTGAGTTCGATTCTTTTTTTCAGTTTGTCGGAAAATTTTGAAATATCGCCTATTGTTTCAAATCTGATATCGTTTTTAATATATGTTTCAAGCTCTTTTTCCAGATAATTTTCCAGAAGTTTCATTAAAAATTCTACTTCCATTTTGGGTCTTTTCCAGTTTTCAGTAGAAAAAGCGTATAGCGTTAAATAGGATATTTCGTCATTCTGTGCACAGTATTCGGTGATTTTTCTGACCGTTTCGGCACCTTTTTTATGTCCTTCTATTCTTTTTAAACCTCTTTTTTTCGCCCATCTCCCGTTTCCGTCCATAATGATAGCTATATGCATATATTAAACCTTTAAATTTAATAAGTTTTCAGAAAAATTATATAAAGGCGACACTTCTTTTTTGTATAAAAACAGTTCCAAAGAAAGCTCGTCTTTATATAAATTTATTAACTGCAGTGTAGCATTATAAGGTGAATAAACCGTTAACGAGTTTTCTGTTATCTCACCTTCGAGTTCCCCTAAATGATTGAATATTGCATAAAATTTTACCTTGTTTTTTGAGTATTTATACTGCATTAGGGCTTTTTTTTTCTCGTTGATTATTAAATGGTGGATTTTCTGTTCGTAAGCCATTAACATGTTGGTATAAAATATAAATTCAAATTTTGACACGGAATTTGACAAATGCTGTAAAATTTCCTGTTTTCCGAATGAATGCAGTGAGCTGTTTTCTTCGTTTGTGTTTTTTATTTCCAGTTTTTCCATCATTTCAAGCAGACGGGGCAGTTCTTTTAAATTGCTTATCTGCAGTCTGTTTTTGTTTTCTTTTATTTCGGCGAAATATTTTTTTCCGATAAGCAGGGGAATGGAGCTTTTTGTTTCGATTTCCCTGTTTCCGAGTTTAATAAGATATCTTATGGGATTGATCTGTTTTTTTACTTCTATTTTTACAGGAAGAGTCGCATTAAACTCTTTAATTTCTTCAAGTCTGTTTACAGCTTTGAGAATTTTGCCGAGTTTAGATATGTTTAACGGCATCGGCTATCTTCAAAGCTATGTTTTCTTTAGTGTCCTGCGTAAAAACAGTTTCCGAATTATTGGTGATGAAAATTATTTCGTTTTCATCGCTTCCGAAATCGTTTTTTGTAAGAAGATTCAGGCAAACGGCGTTGAGATTTTTCTTTTTTAAAGAGTTTTTTGCGTATTTGACTGCATTTTGTTCGTCTCTTTCCGCTTTAAAACCTATTTTTTTGAATTTTTGATCTTTCAGACTTTCAAGAATATCGATATTCTTGTTCATTTCCAAAATCATTTTTTCACCTATTTGCTCTTTTTTAAGTTTGCCGGAGGTGTATGAAGGTTTAAAATCTGAAATTGCGGCAGCCATAATTAAATAATCGGGATCGGAATTTAATATTTCCCTGTAATAATCCTCTGCGCTTTGAACTTTTATCTGTTTTATTTCTTTGGTGATATTATGTTCTTTACTTGAGATAAGCGTTACGTCGGCTCCTTTTATATAAAAGGCTTTAGCCAAAGCTTCTCCCATTTTACCGCTTGAAAAATTGCTTACAAACCTTACATCGTCAATTTTTTCTATACTTCCGCCTGCTGTTACGGTTACTTTTTTATTTTGCCAAAATTCGTCTTTGTTTAATTCCCTGAGTGCTCTTAAAAATATTTCTTCCGGCTCGGCCATTTTGCCTATTCCTTCGTCGCCGCACGCAAGAAGTCCCGCATTTGCTTCAATTATATTTAGCTTTTTGAAACTTTCCTGGGTTGTTGGATGATTATACATATTTGTATTGGCGGAAGGAGCGAAAAGCACCGGTGCCGTACATGCCAGATAAGTCTGTAACAGCAGATTGTCCGCTATACCGTTTGCCGCTTTGTTTACTGTATTTGCAGTTGCGGGCGCTATTATGTAAATATCTGTCCATTTTGCATAATCAATATGGTTCATTTCGCTTGACCAGTCTTCGTTTTGTTCTATTAAAACTTTTTGTCTTGTTAAGGTTTCGAATGTAAGGGGTGATATGAATTTTGCGGCTGCCTGTGACATAACCAACCTGACGCTGTCGCCGTTTTTCACAAAGAGTCTTATAAGCTCGCATGTTTTATAAATAGCTATGCTGCCGGTTACTCCGATAAGAATATTCACTTCTGTCTCCCGAAAAACTTGTAGTAGAAGTTTTTAATTATTTTAAGAGGGGCTCTGCTGATTGCAAGAGAGCCTTTTTTTATGTCTTTGTTTACCGTGCTGCCCGCGGCAATCATTACATCGTCTTCAATTGTTACAGGAGCTATAAGCTGTGTATCGCTTCCGACAAATACGTTTTTGCCGATTTTCGTTTTGTATTTGGCTTTACCGTCATAATTGCACGTGATTGTTCCGGCTCCTATATTCGTACCTTCATCTATTTCACTGTCTCCGAGATAGCTTAAATGGCCGGCTTTTATACCTTTTAATTTAGAAGCTTTAACTTCTACGAAATTTCCTATATGTGTGTCTGTGAGTTCGCTTTTAGGCCTGATTCTCGCCATCGGTCCTACGCCGCTTTTTTTTATAACCGCTTCTTCTATTACGCTTAAAGGTCTGATTTCGCTTTCGATTATTACGCTTTTTTTAATTACACATCCGTTTCCTATCTCACACTCTCCCTCAAAACTTGAATAAGCGTCTATATAAATTGTATCCGGCAGATGCATTATTACCCCGTTTTGCATCCAGAAGTTTTTTATTCTCCTGCACATTATCTCTTCCGCGTGGGCAAGGTCTTTTTTCGAATTTACGCCTTTGAAGTTTTCTTCATCAACTTCGACTGCTTTTATTGTAAGGGCGTCTTTTGAAGCCATTTCGATTATATCGGTTAGATAATATTCTTTTTGTTTATTGTTGTTTGAAAGTTTTGGCAGATATTTTTCTAAAACCGCTTTTTTAAACAGATATACTCCCGCATTCACATAAGGAATTTTGAGCTCTTCTTCGTTTGCGTCTTTTTGTTCGACGATTTTTTCAACTTTTCCTTCTTTTATTACGACTCTTCCGTAACCGTCGGGATTATCCAGTTTCATTACGCTCATGACGATATCCGCGTCAATTTCTTCGAATTTTTTTAGCTCTTCGGCTTTAATTAGAGGCATGTCGCCGTTTAATACCAAAACCTTATCTGCGCTGAGCGGCACTTCTTTAACCGCTCCGCCCGTTCCGGGAAAATTTTCAAGGTCCTGTTTTATAATATTTACCGGATATGCGTTTACGGTTTCGCTTACTTTGTCAAACTGGTGGTTTAATATAATGTCTATTTTATCTGTAAGTTTTAAACTTTCTTCTATAATGTATTCAATCATACTTTTGCCGCATAGCTTATGAAGCACCTTTGCAGTGGGGGATTTCATACGCGTTCCTTTACCTGCGGCTAAAATAATAATTTGAAGCATACAAATTTCCTTTTTTTGTTATAATTATAGCAAAAAAGGCTATTTTAATGGATTTAGCAAGTGTTATCGGGCTAGTAGGAGCGCTCGGTTTAATTATTGCCGCAATGGCAATGGGGGTGGGTATAGGTCCATATATCGACGGTCAGTCGGTGTTAATCGTTGTGCTTGGGTCAATTATGACGCTTTTTATTGCAAACAAAATGGAAATGATGACCAAGTTTGCAAAAGTTTTTATGATTGCCATCAAACCAAGCTATCAGCCAAATTACGAAGAATTGATTAAAAAACTTGTTGATTACGCCACACAGGCAAGACGCGACGGTATACTTTCACTTGAGCAGGCCGCCGCTAACGAAGAGGATGAGTTTCTGAAAAAGGGTCTTTCAATGGCCGTAGACGGAAACGAACCCGATACGATCAGAGAACTTTTGGAAATTGATCTTGAACAGATGGATGCCAGACATAAAAAGATGGCATCGATTTTTAACAGCTGGGCAGGTCTTGCCGGTGCGATGGGGATGATCGGTACTTTGGTCGGTCTTGTTGCGATGCTTCTTAACATGTCGGATCCTTCTGCGATTGGTCCGGCGATGGCGGTTGCGTTATTGACAACGTTATACGGTGCGATGATCGGGAATATTTTCGGAGGACCTATAGCCAATAAACTCGGACTTAGAAATGATGACGAAATACTTGCTAAAACAATGATAATTGAAGGAATTATGTCGATTCAGGCCGGAGACAATCCAAGAACGCTGGAAGCAAAACTGTTAAGCTTCCTGCCGCCGGCACAGAGAAAGTCACAATTTGAATAGGAAAATTTATGGCTAAAAAATGTAAGTGCGAATGTCCTGAATGTATGCCCGAATGGCTTGCTACGTTTGGGGACTTGATGAGTCTTCTTTTATGTTTCTTCGTTTTGCTTCTCTCAATGTCTACGATGGATGCCAAAAAAGTTAAAGAAGCTATAGGTTCTTTAGCCGGGGCATTGAGCGTATTAGAAGGCGGAACACAGACAGAAATCAGCAGAAACAGAATTCAGCAGGCTACTCCTATTGAAAGAAACGAGGAAACTGCGCAGACCGTAAATAAACTTTCACAGGCTATTGCTGAATTTAAACAGTTTACAGCGGGAGGCAAAGGGCCGGCTATCACTCTTGAAGAGGGAGAAGAAGGCTTTTTCATAAGACTTCCTGCAGATATTACGTTTAAATCCGGAAGCGCGCAGATTACAAATGAGGACAGTCTTCTGTTTTTGAAAAGAATCGCGCTTATTATCAAAGAATATTTGCCTAAAAACATTGAAATTCAGGTAAAAGGTTTTACCGACAACGTTCCTCCTCCCCCAACGTCTCCTTATGCGGACAACTGGGAGCTGAGTGCGGCCAGAGCTTTAAGCGTTCTTAAAATATTAATCAAAGACGGTGTAAATCCGAAACAGCTGAGTGCCGCCGCATACGGGGAATATCATCCTATAGCTGCTAATGCGACACCACAGGGAAGGGCTAAAAACAGACGGGTGGAAATATGGTTCTTCTCGAAGAAAAAACAAAATCAAAGTAAAATTGAAAAATCCGTATTAGACAAAGTTAAAAAATAGGAACGGCATGAAAAAACTATTCTTTTTACTGATTCCTATATTGATATTTGCGGCTGCGCCGCAGATTCCAACCGTTAATTTGTCTTTGACAGCACCGGAAACTCCTAAACAGCTGGTAAGCGTTTTGAATATTACCATTCTTTTAACTTTACTGGTGTTGGCTCCGAGTATTATACTTGTTATGACCTCTTTTGTGAGGCTTCTAGTAGTATTCGGTTTTTTGCGTCAGGCGTTGGGGACTCCTCAGTCGCCGCCTACAACCTTACTGGTTTCTTTGGCTTTGGTATTGACGTTTTTTATTATGGAACCTTACGCAAAACAGGCTTACAATAACGGAATAAAACCTTATACTGAAAAGAAAATCGGATATGAACAGGCTTTTGAACGGAGTATCAAGCCTTTTAAAACGTTTATGATTAAAAATACCCGTGAAAAAGATTTGGCTCTTTTTTTCAGAATAAGACATCTTCCAAATCCTAAAACGGTAAATGACGTGCCTTTGACTATTCTTGTTCCGGCTTTTATGATAAGCGAATTGAAAACGGCGTTTGAAATAGGGTTTTTGATATTTTTGCCGTTTTTGATTATAGATATGGTGGTAAGTTCCATTTTAATGAGTTTGGGTATGATGATGCTGCCGCCTGTAATGATATCACTGCCTTTTAAAATACTGGTATTTATATTGGTGGACGGCTGGAATCTTATAGTGCTGGGGCTTGTCAAGAGCTTCCATTAGAGTGTTCATAAAAAATTGAAGTTTAATAAAGGAGTAAAATGAACTGCAGCAGTTTTGGAAAATGCGGAAGCTGTGTACTTTGGCAAATGCCTTATGAAGAACAGTTAAAAATGAAAAGCGGACAGTTAATAGAGCTTTTCAGTGAATTTGATATGCCCGGGCTTGAAGTAGTGCACGGAAGCGACGAACATTTTAGAGCCAGAGCCGAATTCAGGGTGTGGCACGAGGGTGATAAGAGCTATTACGCTATGAGAAAAAGAAAAGAAGACGGAAGAGGTGTAATTCCGATAGAAGAGTGTAAAATAGTCGACAAGGCCATTTACGAGGTGATGACGCCTCTTTTAAATGAAATAGAAAAAAATGACAATTTAAGATTTAAACTTTATGAAATAGATTTTTTAAGCAATTCCAAAGGCGAGCTTATCGTAACGCTTATTTATCACAGAAAAGTTGATGAAACCATAGCGGAGGATATACAGAAGCTTAAAGACAAATTTAAAAATATAGATTTCATAGTCAGAAAAAAAGGAAGAAAGTATGTTTTTGATAAAAATTATTTAATTGAAGAGCTTAATATCAATTCAAAAATTTACAAATATAAAATAATCGAAAACACTTTTTCACAGCCTAACCGGCAGATGAATCAGAAAATGATAGAGTGGGCAATGAGAAACTCGGAAGACTTAAGAGGCGATTTGGTTGAACTTTACTGCGGTAACGGAAATTTTACCATTCCGCTTAGTGAGAGGTTTAACAGGGTAATAGCCACTGAAATCAGTAAAGAATCAATTGAAGCGGCAACTTATAATGCGGAAATTAACGAAAGAGGGAATATAACTTTTCTTGCTATGAGTGCGGCTGAATTTTCAAAACTGTATAAAGACAAATCGCCTTTAATCACCAAATATGATTTAAAAAACGTTTTAATAGATCCTCCCCGTGCCGGGCTTGATGATAAATCCAGGGAATTTGTAAACGAATTTGACAATATTATATATATTTCATGCAATCCCGAAACCCTTAAAAGAGATTTGCAAACACTCTCAAAAGGCAGAGAAATAAAAGCTTTTGCCTTTTTTGACCAGTTTCCGTATACAAACCATGCCGAATGCGGCGTTATTTTGCAAAAAAGATAATTATGGTAAATTTGATAGATTTTAAAGATTTAATAGGGGAACTGTTTTTAATAGGTCTTTTTCTTTCACTTGCACTCGGTGCCGTTATTGCAGGGAAAATTCTGGATAAAAGGAAACGTATGAAAATACTTGTCGTGGGATTAGGCGGAGTTGGAGGATATTTGGCGTATAAACTCATAAAGTGCGGATATAATATCGATGTATACGCTACTGAAAAAACAAACGAAAAAGTCAAAAAAGAAGGACTTAAAATAATAGATGTCGATAAAGAAGATACCGTTTACCCGAATGTCGGCATCGACGGGATTTACGATATTATTTTTATTACGGCTAAATCATACAGTCTTGATGAGGTTATAAATGAAATAGAAGGCCATTATCATAATAATACAAGAATAGTTCCTATATTAAACGGAATAGGGCATTTTGAAAAATTTAAAAATATCGGGGCTAAGATTGTAAAGGCCTGTATTTATATTCTTTCGAATAAAAAAGACGTTAACGTTATTTATAAAAAAACACCGCTTTTTTATATGTGTCTTGAGAATGATGAGATATTGAAAAAAGTTTTTGAAAAATGCGATTTGAAAATCAAATTTTCAGACAGTATCGATAAAGAGATATGGAAAAAATATCTCTTTATTTCAACGTTCGCGACACTTCAGAGTTATTATGACAAACCTACCGGCTGGATTATGGAAAATAAGCGTGAAGAGGTAGAAAAATTTTTGGATGAAGTAATAAATATAGCAAAGAGTTACGGTATAGATTTAAGTTCTGAAAAAGAAAAAGTTATCAATCAGGCATTAAATATACCGTATGAAAGCAAAATGAGCATGCAGATCGATTATGAAAAAGGTAACAAAACGGAAGTAGACAATCTTACCGGTTTTCTTGCCGAAAAAAGTGATTTTATTAAAAAATATTACGATTTTCTGGCTAAATAGTTTTCTATAAGTTTTTTTGCCACGAGAGAGTCTATCCTGCCGTCTTTTTTATGTTTTATAACTCCTTTTATTTCTTCTTCCACTTCCGCACTTGTATAACTTTCATCAATAAAAACGGTACTGCCGTTAAAATCCAAAAGCGAAATGAAATGTTTTATTCTTCTTTGCATCTCTTCGTTTGTCATTGGCAGTCCAACTACCAGCACATCGGCTTTATATTCGTTTATTTTATCCATAACTTCTTTTGCCGCCTGATTTCTGTTTTTTCTTATGACTGCAGGCAGTGGCACAACAACGCTTCCGTTTGAAAACGCCACTCCTATACGTTTTAATCCTACGTCAATTCCAATAATTTTTTCCATATTTCAGCCTTTTGATCTGGTTTTAATCTTGCGTTTAACGGACTGGGACTTGGCAGGTATAATGGAGAATTGAGAATTGAAAATTGAGAATTTTTAAAATGTTTTTTTATTACGTTTTCCGCAGTTCTTGAAGTTACCGCAACTTTTTGTATATTCTTATATGTTTTTAGTAAGTTTTCAATATTACACGGTTTGATTATTTCCAGATTATCATCTCTTGAGTTTCCATCTTTTCTCACACATTCGCATACTGCGTCCCAAAGGGCGATTTTGTGTCTTTTTAAAAATTCGATTTTTTCTCGGATGTTTTCAGGTTTTTTATCATTAAATATAATAGACAGTATATTCCAAAACTGGTTTCTAGGATGAGAATAGTAGAAATTGTTTTCAAATGATTTGATAGACGGAAACGTTCCTAGTATCAATATTTCACTGTCTTCAAAAACAACCGGTTTAAAAGGATGAATTAATTTTTCATTCTCCATTCTTTATTCTCCGTTTTCAGTTAAAATAAACTTTTCCGTTTTTTATTTCTATTTCACCGTTAAGTTCCATTTCATAAATTTTGTTTCCGAATCTGTTCAGAGCTTCGTTTAATGATAAAATGTCTGACTTTTCATCAATTCCCAGACTTTTACAAAAATCGTCCAAATCCCATAGTACTTCGGCAAAACCGTTTTTTGCAAGATATCTTGTGCCGGAGCTTTCGTTTAAGCGCTGCGGTAAAACATATATTTTTTTATTATATTTCTGAGCCCATTCGAAACTTCTCATACTTCCGCTTTTGAGTTCCGCTTCCGCAATTATGACAAAATCGCTTATTTTTACAATAATTCTGTTTCTTTGTAAAAAAGTATGTTTAAAAGGAGAAAAGTTTTTTTCGTATTCGCTTATTGCAAGGCCGTTTTCATAAATGTTTTTAATAAGTTCCCTGTTTGATTTGGGATAAATTATATCAAGTGAAGAGGGTGAAACGAATATCGTATTGGGATACGCTCCTTCATGTGCCGCTTTGTCAATTCCCAAAGCGCCACCGCTTACAACAGTGTATTTCTTTGAAAGTTTTCTTGCTAAAAGTTTTACCGTCTCTTTTGAATATCTGCCGGCTCTTCTGCTTCCGACTATTGCGACTTTAGGTTTGTTTAAAAGTTCAATATTGCCTTTGTAGTACAGTTCAAAACCCGAATATTCTATTTTATTTTTTGGCAAGTTCATCAATATATACCACGTCTATGTTTTTAAGTAAATCCGTTGAATTTTTAAGTGTCTGCAGGGTTACGGAATGAGGATGTCCTATTGCTATGGCGTAACCTCTTTTTTTTGCGATTCTTATAGCTTTTTTAAGCTGGTTGCGTATATATTCAGGATTTTCTTCATTGTCCAAAAATATATTTCTCGAATATAACGGTATACGATAGGTTTTGTCCGCAATTTGAGATTTTGAATACGGTGTTGTTTTCGAATCGACAAATCCCAAATGCTCAGTTTTTAAAGCCCTGAAGAGTTTTAGCATCGCTTCTTTGTTAGCGGTAAACGTGCTGCCGGTATGATTATTTATGAATTTTGCTTTTGGAAAGTCTTTTTTGACTTCTTTTATTCTGTTTAAAATAGTTGCGTAAGAATCGTTTATATTTAGAGTTTTAGGTTCCGGTTTGTTGAAGTGTATCGCTTCTAAAGGAAGATGAATCATATAATGGGAAAATTCTTTAGCGTAAATTGCCGTATTCGGATGTCTGTTTGTGGGAGGAAAAAACGAAGGCGTAACATGAAAAGGTATCGCTTTGATTTTATTAACCTGGCCTTTAAAGGAAACATCGTCAATTATTATTACAAGTTTGGGCTTTTTCGAAACAGGAATAACGGGCTGAACTGTTTCTTTAGGAGGAAGTATTACCGTCGTATTGTGGGCTTTATTATAGTCCATTATTTCTGACGGAACTGAAGCAGATGCGTTTTCTTTTTTTATTTTTGTCTGTGATTTTAGCTGTTTTATTTTTTCCTGAAGAATTTTTATGCTGTTTTGTGTTTTTTTTAGCTCTTTTTCGTAATTTTTCTGGGTATATACTATTCCGACTATAAAAGCGCTTAGTGAAAAAATAATTAGTATCAGAAAATAAATTATGTATTTAAGATTAAAAGAAGACTTTTTTGAAGTCTTTTTCTTTTTTCTATGAGTTTTTTTCATTTGTTAAGGATTATTTCCACTTCCAGAGTTTCTATGTCCTGGTTTGAGTTTGATTTTATGTGGACATCTTTTACGTTAAGGTATTTTTTAACGACATTGATTAAATCTTTTTTCATTTCATCAAGATTGTCGATTTTGGTATTTGCTCTTTCATAAGCAAGCATCATCATAAGTCTGTCTTTTGCTACGTCTTTTGATTTTTTCTTTTTGAATATGTCAAAAAAACTCATTTGAAAAGTCCTTTTAATTTGCCTAAAAATCCTTTTTTAGTTTTTAAATCTAAAAATTCGACTTCTTCTCCCTCAATTCTTTTTGCAATTCTTCTGAAAGCTTCTCCGACGATTGATTTTTCATTAAGTGCGATAGGTTCACCCAGGTTAGTCGATTTTACAATATCTTCGTCATCAGGAACGACACCTATAAGAGGAAGTGCGAGTATATGAAGCACGTCGTCAATTGAAAGCATTTCTCCTTTTTCCACAAGTTCGGGTTTTATTCTGTTTACGATTATATGTTTTTGAACTTCTTCGCCTTCCTGGGCTTTTTTGCTTTTTGCGTCTATTATACCTATAACCCTGTCTGCGTCCCTTACCGAAGAAATTTCAGGAGTCGTAACTATAAGTGCCCTGTCGGCAAGATAAATAGAATGTTCAAATCCGCTTTCAATCCCGGCAGGGGAATCTACCAAAATGTAATCAAAATCTTTTTTAAGCTCTTCAATCAGTTTTTCGACTTTTTCTTTATTTAGGACATTTTTGTCTTTTGTCTGACTTGCCGGAAGGAAGTGTAGATTTTGTGTTCTCTTGTCTTTAATAACAGCCTGTGCAAGATTGCAGTTTCCTTCCATTACGTCTACCACATCATAGACAATTCTGTTTTCAAGTCCTAAAATCATATCCAGGTTTCTAAGTCCGATATCGAAATCGACCGCTACGACTTTTTTGCCGAGTTTTGCCAACGCCGTTGCGATATTCGCAGTGGTTGTCGATTTTCCGACTCCGCCTTTTCCGCTTGTAATAGTAATAACCTGTGCCAAATTTTCTCCTTTTTTGTAACTTACAAAATCTACTTTATAAACTTTGTAAGTCCCAAAAGGGAGAGAAATTAGTTTTTAGTAGGGTCTACTATTTTGTTTTTAGTAATCCAAGGCATCATTTCTCTTAGTTTTTTACCTGTCTGTTCAAGAAGGCTGTTTTCTGTAAGCTGTCTTTCAGCGTTCATTCTTACATAACCCGCTTTTCTTTCAAGAATGAAGTCTTTAGCGAATTTACCGTTTTGGATTTCTTTAAGAATTTCTTTCATTGCTTTTTTGCTTTCTTCACCGATTACTCTAGGCCCGCTTACGTAGTCACCGTATTCAGCAGTATTTGAGATTGAATATCTCATGTTTGCCATACCGCCTTCATATAATAAATCAACGATTAGTTTAAGTTCGTGAAGACATTCGAAATATGCCATTTCAGGAGCGTATCCAGCTTCTGTAAGTGTTTCGAAACCAGCATTGATAAGAGCAGTTACACCGCCGCATAGAACTGCCTGCTCACCGAAAAGGTCAGTTTCAGTTTCATCTTTGAAAGTTGTTTCAATAATTCCTGTTCTTCCTCCTCCGATTGCGCTTGCGTAAGATAGAGCCAGTTTTTTAGCTTCTTCACCGCCTTGATATACAGCGATAAGATCAGGAATACCGCCGCCTCTTACGAATTCGCTTCTAACAGTGTGACCCGGAGCTTTTGGAGCTACCATAATTACGCTTAAGTCTTCTCTTGGTTTAATTTGACCGAAATGGATATTGAATCCGTGACCGAATGCGATTGTTGCGCCTTTTTTAAGATTCGGTTCGATTTGAGAGTAGTAAATATCCGCTTGAATTTCATCAGGAAGAAGAATCATTACAACGTCAGCTTCTTTTACTGCTTCATCAACAGGAAGTACTTTAAATCCCTGAGCTTCCGCTTTTTCCCAAGATTTGCTTCCTTTTCTAAGACCTACTACTACGTCAACGCCGCTGTCTCTTAGGTTAAGTGCGTGAGCGTGACCCTGGCTTCCGAATCCTATCATTGCAACTTTTTTACTTTTGATTATATTTAAATCACAATCTTTGTCATAATACATATTTAGTGACATACTAAATCTCCTTTTTTTTGGAATTATAGCAAATAATTTGATATAATTGATTGTTTTAATAAAGGAGATGGTTAATGAGAAAAATAATAATACTTATACTTTTTTTAGCGTCATTATTTGCATCTCAAAATGATCTTAAAAATATGTCTTTGCTGCAGCTCTTTAATAACAAATATTATTCATATATATGTGATAAAAGATGGATTTTTATCAATAAATACAATAATAAAAGGGAAGATCTTCTTTCGCTGGTAGCATATGCCTGCTTGAAAAAAAGATATCTTACACCGGCCCTTGATTTGGCTAAAGTATTGAAAGTTACTAAAGAAGGGCGTAAAAACGCCACATATATAGTAACGCTTTTTTTAATGAAAAAACTTATTATGCAGATAATCGACGATGATTTAAAAATAGGCAATATAAAACTTCCTCAAATTACGGATAACAGTTTAGGAAAAGCATTCGGTCTGATAGAAAACGGCTCTTTTAAAAGGGAAAAGAACACTCTGGAAATTAACGTCAGTAAAAATACAGTATATAAAGTATGGATCAGTCATAATAATAATGTTGTAATCGATACAATTTCTAACGGCGAACTTAAAAATAGGGAGTATTATTGGTGAAAGCTGAAGAAAAATGGTTAAAAGAAAAAATAATTTCTGAAGATCAGTATAAAAAGGCGCTGGAATATCAGCAAAAATATCCCGCTAAAAAATTTGTAGATATTTTATTTGAACTCGGATTTATTTCTAAAAAAGACTATCTTGAGCATGTTTCTAAACAGATGGGTATAAGATATATTGACGATTTGGAGCATGTAAGGCTCAGAGATATTAAAATACCTGTTAACATATTAAAACAGACCATGTCCGTGCCCGTTGAAGTTAAATACGATAAAGTTGTTGTCGCAATGGCTGACCCTCTTGACTGGAATGCACAGGCTCTTATAAAAAGATTTTTCCATGATAAAAATTTAGAAATTGTTCTTGCTTTCAGGGATGATATCAGAAAAGTTATTAAAAAAGTAGAAGACAGGGAAAAAGTAAGAGAAATTTTAAATGATATAAAAAAAGAGCTTAAAGGACAGGAAATAAAAGGCGACGAGTCCGCTATAATGAGGCTCATTAAATATATTATTGTTAGCGCAATAGAAAGAAACGCTAGTGATATTCATATAGAGGCGGAAGAGGGTGAGGCTGAGGTTAGAATCAGAATATTCGGAACTTTATATGAATTTTTGGATTTTGACGAAGAAATATTTTATGCTATAAATTCAAGAATAAAGCTCCTCGCAGGGCTTGACGTCAGTGAAAAAAGAAAACCTCAGGACGGTTTTTTCAATGCAGTTCGGTAAAAACAAATTTGACTTCAGGGTGTCAACGCTTCCAACTATATGGGGTGAAAGCATTGTTATAAGGATTCTTGATAAAAGAAGTATTTTAAAAAGAATAGATGAAATAGGTATAAGTGAAAAAAATTTAAGCCTGCTAAAAAAAGCATTGTCACAGCCTAACGGTATTTTTCTTGTTACCGGTCCTACAGGAAGCGGTAAATCTACTACATTATATGCTGCGCTGAATGAAATAAACAGTACCGATAAAAAAATAATTACTGTTGAAGACCCTGTGGAATATAAATTAAAAGGTATTCAGCAGGTGCAGGTAAATCCCAAAGTAGGTCTAACGTTTGCCGGAGCTTTAAGAAGTATACTAAGACAGGACCCTGATATTATAATGATTGGGGAGATAAGGGATCTTGAAACACTTGAAATTGCTATTAAAGCGGCAATGACCGGTCACTTGGTTTTATCAACATTACATACAAATGATGCTGTAAGTGCAATTAACAGAATGATAGATATGGGAGCCGATTCGTTTTTGGTCGCAACCGCGTTAATCGGAATAGAAGCTCAAAGACTTGTAAAAACTATATGTCCATACTGTAAAACAACGTATAAACCTGCCGATGTATATCTTGAACCAATAAAAAATATTTTACCTAAAGATTCCGTTTTTTACAGAGGAAAAGGTTGTGAAAAGTGTAATATGACCGGATATGCGGGAAGAACGTTAATAACAGAAGTGTTTTTAAACGATGAAAATCTTGAATCGATGATATCAAAGAAAAAAGAAAAACTCGAACTTTTACATTATCTCAGAGGAAAGGATTATAAAACAATGTTTTATGACGGATTATTAAAAGCTTTGAAAGGTATTACTACATTAGAAGAAGTATACAGGGTGGCTAAGCTATGAGATATTATAAGATAACGTTTTTATATAAAGGGCATCAGCAGGAGGTAATATTAAAATCGCTTAATAAAGCGGAAGCTATTATTGACGGTAAAAAGACAAATAAAGGTCTTCTTGTAAAAATAGAAGAAATACCTATGCCTTTGGAAGAAAAGATTAAAGTTGCAAAAGATATTTTTAAATCCAAAATTTTAAGAAAAAAACTTAATTATCCGTCGTATATCTCCTCCATAAGACAGCTGTCCGTATTGATAAAAGCCGGTATATCTCTTAAAGACGCGTTGGAAGATATTGCTAACAATACAAAAGACGCTTTAATTAAAGAAGTGTTTTTAAAAGCTGCGGAAGCGATTGACAGTGGTAAATCTTTATCAGACGTATTTGCTGAATATGAAGAGTACTTAGGCGGTATTTCCCTTGCAATGGTGAGACTCGGTGAACAGACCGGGGATTTGGTTATGGCGCTTGAAAGTCTTGCACAGATTTATGAAAACATGTATGAAAACAGAAGAAAAATGGTAAAAGCATTGCGTTATCCGGTAATTACGCTGTTTGCTATTGCTGGAGCATTTACGTTTTTAATTTTGGTTGTTGTGCCGAAATTTAAATCTATGTTTGATCAGCTGCATGCTCAGCTGCCGCTTCCGACTATTATGCTTTTAAAAACCGAAGATATTTTATCTAATTACGGAGTTGTGGTTTTAAGTGTATTGATTATAATCATTGTAGCTGTTAATTTCTTTTATAAAATATCGCTTGATTTCAAATATAAAGTGGATAAAATACTTTTAAAGACATATCTGATTAATAAAATAATTCTTTATTCGTCTTTACACAGATTTTTAATGACTATGGCATCACTTTTGAAAAGTGGTATTCCTCTTGTGGACGCTTTAAAAATCAGTGAAGGTATTATTGCGAACGAGGTAATAAAAAGAAAAATTCAGGAAATTATTAAAGGAATTAATCAGGGTAGAAGCTTTGCTGAAATGGTTGCGGAGCAGGATTTGGTTAACTTTGTTGCTTTAAGAATGATCAGTGCAGGTGAAGAATCAGGGGAGCTTGATACAATGCTCGAGAGCGCGGCCGGATATTATGAAGACAGATTCCAGGATATTATTGATAATATGCAGGCTGCAATTGAACCGATTATGTTAACGGTAATAGGTGCATTGGTACTTTGGATTGCTCTTGGAATATTCCTGCCTATGTGGGATTTGGCAAACGCCGCCAAAAATATTTAGTTTATTTTTCAAACTCTTCTAAGAGTTCTTCTTCATCTTTTGTATTCATTTTATAATTTTTATATTTAGGATCTTTTGCGACTTTATCTAAATCTTTTTTTAATTTATTGTATTCTATTTTGATATTCATTATTGCTGCGGCAACGCCCCAAAAAACTCCAAGCCATAAAGTCCAGGTATAGCCTGTCCATTTTTTTAATAATATGCCAATTCCTATACCCATTAATATTGCTACGACAATGGAAATACCAAGAGAAAGCTTTTCTGCCCCCTCTACGGTTTTACCGAATTTTCCTTTTTTATGCTGTTTGTCATTCATTACAGGCTCGGTGCGATTTCTTTATATGCGTTTAGCGTTGCGTCTATATCGGAATCTCTCATAACTGTGCATATAAAACCGGTTTCATATGCGCTAGGAGCAAAGTAAAAACCTCTTTTTAACATTTCGAAATGAAATTTTGCATATCTTTTTGTATCGCTCTCATTCACGTCGTCAAAGTTTTTAGGTTTTTTTGAGTTAAAGAAAAACCCAAACATGCTTCCTACAACGTTTGTCTGAATGTCTATACCGTTTTCTTTTGAAATTTCTTCAAAGCCGTTCATTAATTTTTTGGCTTTGGCTTCAAGGTCTTTATAAAGATCAGGATTTGATTTGAGTTTTTTAAGCATCGCAAGACCCGCATTCATGGCTACTGGATTTCCGCTGAGTGTTCCGGCTTGATATATCGGACCTTCAGGGCTTAACTGCTCCATTATTTCTCTTTTGCCTGCGAATGCTCCTACAGGCATTCCTCCTCCTATAACTTTACCAAATGTTACAATATCCGCTTCTATACCGTATACATCGTAACTTCCTCTGAGCCCCGCTCTAAAACCGCTCATTACTTCGTCAAAAATAAGTACCGCGCCGTTTTTAGTACAAAGTTCTCTAAGTTCTGCCAAAAACTCTTTTTCAGCCGGTACAAGGCTCATGTTTCCGGCTATAGGTTCAATAATAACACATCCGACGTTACCGTTTTCGAAACATTTTTTTACGCTTTCAATGTCGTTATATTTTGCAAGAAGCGTGTGTTTTGTAAAATCAGACGGAACTCCGGGACTTGACGGTGTTCCGAATGTTGCCGCGCCGCTTCCGGCACTTACTAAAAGCGAATCGCTGTGTCCGTGATAACAGCCTTCAAATTTGATAATATCGTCTTTTCCGCTAACCCCTCTGGCAACCCTGATTGCGCTCATTGTAGCTTCCGTTCCGCTGTTTACGAATCTGATTAAATCCAAATGAGGGAACAGTTCAAGAACTTCTTTTGCAAGTTCCACTTCAACCGTTGTAGGTGCTCCGAAACTTACGCCTTTACTTACGGCATTACATATAGCACCTTCTATATCTTTATCACAGTGACCGAAAATTAGCGGTCCCCAGCTTTGAATGTAATCAAGATATCTGTTACCGTTAATGTCAAATATATATGCGCCTTCTCCTTTTTCAATAAAAGGAGGCTCGCCGCCTACGCTTTTAAATGCTCTAACGGGAGAATTGACTCCTCCTACGATATATTTCTTAGCTTCTTCAAAAACACTCATCTCTATCCTTTTTATTTAATATTTGCTAAAATTATACAAAAAAAGGTTGCTTATGAAAATAGACGAAAGTTTGGTTAAGAGACTTGAAACACTTTCAATGGTGGAAATAGAAGACAAAACGGCAATGGCGAAAGATCTGGCTGAAATAGTTGAGTTTGTAGAAATGTTAAACGAGCTTGATACAGACGAAATAGACGCTACTTTTTCAACATTAAATAACCCGACCTATTTGAGAGAAGACGAACCTGTAAAAAATGATGTTATTGATGAAATATTAGAACATGCGCCAAAAGCGAAGGATGGTTTCTTTATTGTTCCTAAAATAATTGAATAAGGTAAAAATTATGGCACTTACATACTCCCTAGAACAGCTTTTAAAAAGTATTAAAGATTATAAAGCTTCGGATCTGCATTTAAATGTAAATGCGGAGCCGATGCTTAGGATTGACGGAAAACTAACACCTCTTAATCTTCCTAAACTCGATAAAGAAGATGTAATTGAACTTTGTTATTCTGTTCTAACAGAAAAACAAAAAGCTGCACTTGAAGACCAGTTAGAACTTGACTTTTCTTTTGAAATTCCTAAAGTTGCAAGATTCAGGGCTAATTACTATTTTGAAAGAGAAAATTTAGCGGCAGCATACAGGATTATTCCTGAAAAGCCTTTTACTTTAGACGAATTACACGCTCCTGCAATTTTCAAAAGAATAGTAAGAAGGGAAAAAGGACTTATTCTTGTAACAGGTCCAACAGGAAGCGGTAAATCAACGACCTTAGCGGCAATGATTAATGAAATTAACGAAACATTTGCAAAACACATTATTACAATTGAAGATCCTATCGAGTTTGTGCATGAACATAAAAAATCACTTATTTCCCAAAGAGAAGTCGGAAGAGACACGAAAGCGTTTTTAAATGCTCTTAGAGCTTCACTTAGGGAAGACCCGGATGTAATCTTAATCGGGGAGATGAGAGATAAAGAAACTATCGGCGCAGCAATTACTGCAGCTGAAACAGGACACCTTGTGTTTGCTACATTGCATACAAACTCTGCCGTTCAGACAATCAATAGAATTGTAAACGTATTCCCTGCAAACGAACAAGATCAGATAAGAACACAGCTTTCAATGGCTATACTTGCAGTAATTTCACAAAGTTTGCTTCCGAAGATAGGAGGAGGAAGAATTGCCGCTCATGAAATCATGATTAACAACCCGGCAATTGCAAACCTTATCCGTGAAAATAAAATTCCTCAGATTTATTCGCAAATGCAGCTTAATCAGGGTGCTACCGGAATGCAGACTATGAACCAGGTTCTTGCTGAATATGTAAGACGCCACATTATAGATAAAGAAACAGCTATGGCTTATACTACTAAACCGGAAGAGCTTAGAAAACTTATAGGCGTATAATGAAATTAAAAGTAAAAAATGAAAAGTGATCAACTGATTAATAAGGATGTATTGGTATCCTCATACGATTATAACCTGCCTGAAAATTTAATAGCCAGATATCCCGTAACTCCCCGGGATAGTGCCAAACTTCTCGTTTATAACAGAAAAACTGACAAAATTACACATACCGTGTTTAGAAATATACTTGATTTTGTGGGTGAATCTCATTTTATATTTAATAATACTAAAGTTATAAAAGCCAGAATTTTCGGAACAAAAGAAACCGGCGGAAAGGTTGAGCTTCTTTTAAACAGACCTTATAAAGACGGTTATCTGGTATATATAAGAGGGAAAGTGAAAGTCGGAACAAAACTTTTTTTTGATAAGGGACTTATGGCAGAGGTCGTTGAACTGCTTGATGACGGAAGCAGGGTGGTGAAGTTTAAAGTGAAAAGTGAAAAATGTAAAACTGAAAAAGAAATTGATTTTTTACAGTTAGTAAAAATTCTTGAAGAAATAGGGCATGTTCCGCTTCCTCCGTATATTAAAAGAGAAGATGAAAAAATAGACGAAAAAGAATATCAGACGGTATTTGCACGTAAAGTTGGAGCGGTTGCCGCTCCTACGGCAAGTCTTCATTTTACAGACGAGCTTTTAAATAAAATAGATAAAAAATCATATTTGACCCTGCATGTGGGAGCCGGTACGTTTAAACCGGTGGATGTGGAGGATATTAGAGAGCATAAAATGCACAGTGAATTTTTTGAAATACCGGAAGATACCGCAAGGGTGCTTGATGGCAGTGAAGAGATAGTGGCAGTCGGAACGACCGTTACAAGAACGGTGGAATATTATGCAAGAACGGGTAAACTCTCAGGCGAGTGCGATCTGTTTTTAAACCCTCTGAATCCGCCAATTAGAGTAAATCATCTTCTTACAAACTTTCATTTGCCAAAATCTACTCTAATTATGCTCGTAGCTGCATTTATAGGAAGAAAAAAAACTCTTGAGCTATATGAAGAAGCCATAAAAAACGAATACCGTTTTTACAGCTACGGAGACGCAATGCTTATAATTTAATGTAGAATGGAGAATGTAGAATTGAGAATTAATTTATTTTTTTAATTCTCCATTCTCAATTATCAATTCTCAATTAGTTTATCTACCCACATACTAAAGCTGAATTCATCCAATGCACCCATAGCTCTGTCTATTTCCACTCCGTCTTTTAAAGCTACGATTGTAGGAATACTTCTGATTCCAAACTGCATGGCAGCCTGCTGGTTTTTGTCTGTGTTGACTTTGATAAACTGGGCCTGAAGAGGAAAACTTCCTGCCACTTTATTAAATATAGGTGCAAACATCTGGCACGGACCGCACCATTCAGCCCAGAAGTCGATTATTACAGGAACTGTTACAGAGTTTACTATTTTTTGAAACTCGTCGTAACTGTCTACGGAAATGGCTTTATTCTCAAGCAGATTTCCTTTGCATACTCCGCATACCGCTTTTTTATATTCGTCTTTTTTAGGTAATTTATTTAAACTTTTACAATGTGGACATGCAATAACTATATTACTATTACTCATTCTCACTCCTTTATCAAAAAACTTTAGCGCTATTATATAAACTTTCGTATCAATTGTCAAATAAATTTGGTATAATTATGTTAAGTTTAACTTCAAAGTTAAACAATGACAGCTGAGAGCTTATTTTGCTTAACAACGTTTAAATTTTGCTAAAAATTGCAAACAGCTATCGCTGCCCTTCGGGTAGATGCAATTTTTTATACGCAAAATTTTTCACTAAATTTCGCAACGCTGTCATTTGTTTACTTTTACGTTAATTTTTATATAAGGAGATAAAATGTTCGGATTTAAAAAAGAACTAAAAAAATACGATTTAAGCGATGTTGAAAAATTCCAATATGTAAAAATTGTAACTGATAAAGGCGATATCTGGGTAAAACTTTTCCCTGAAGCTACGCCTAATACGGTTGCAAACTTCGCACATCTTGCAAAAGAGGGATTTTACGACGGACTTAAATTTCACAGAGTCATCCCGGGCTTTATGGCTCAGGGAGGATGTCCTAATTCAAAAGAAGGAGCATCAGGAATGCCAGGTACCGGAGGTCCGGGATGGGCGATAGAGTGTGAAACAGATGCTCCGAAACAAATTCACAAAAGAGGCTCCCTTTCAATGGCTCATGCCGGAAAAGATACGGGAGGCAGTCAGTTTTTTATCTGTTTTACAGACTGTCCTCATCTTGACGGGGTTCATACTGTATTCGGCGGTATAGAAGAGGGGGATGAAGAGAGCTTTAAAGTACTTGATTCAATCAAAAAAAACGATGAGATTAAAACTATAGAGATTTATGAAAAAAAAGATTAATTTAAGTATAAAGTGACAGTTTTTTAAGCTGTCACTTTATTTAGTGTTTAATGTAACTGTATAAACTTTGGATCAAATCTTTTATAACTGCAATATATCAACAATAATATAATTAGATAAATTGAAATCTAAAAAAACAACCGGAAAATAACTTTCTCTTACCGAACCATATAAAAAATTCCTTCAACAAATATAAGGTGCCTGATACTAATTATTCATTCATTGTTTTCTTCTCTTTGAATATTATTTTTATATAGCAAAAAAGAAAAAGGGTTAAAGTTTGACGATTTTAGCCCCGTATCCCCCCATGTGCGGAGGTGCGTCGTGAAACTCTTTTACAAGAGGGTGGCCTTTTAAAAGCTCAGTAATTCCTTTGGCAAGTATTCCTTTACCCATTCCGTGATAAATCCATACTTCTTCGAGTCCTGCAAGAGCAGCGTTATTTAAATACTCTTCGGTTTTTTCAAGCGCTTCTTCAAGCCTCATACCGTGAAGGTCGAGTTTAATGTCGACTTTGGAGGCTTTCGGTTTAATGATCTGTGCTTTTGTTTTTTTAGGCAGTCTGTACGGCTCAAGGCTGTTTTTTGGAATCCAGAGTTTTTTGCCGTCAATGTCTACAAGGGCGTTTTTGCCTTTTATATCGAGTATTTCCCCTATGCTTGTAAAGTATTTGACCGTGTCGCCGACTTTAAACTCTTTATTAATTTCGCTTTTTTTGACCTTAATGTTTGAGCGAATTTTATTTGCCTCATTCAGGGCCCTGTGTGCATCTTTTACGGATTTGGCCCTTATGGCTTCTTTTGCTTTTTTAATTGCTTCATTGTATTCTTTTAAAAGGCGGTTTTTTTCTTTTTCAATGGTTTCGTTAAATTCTTCTTTTTGACGGATTAGAGATTCTTTTAGAAGTTTAACGTCTTCAAGCTCGCTTTCAAGCTCTTTAATTTTCTGTTTTTGTTCGAATTCAAGAGCCGCCGATTTTTCTATAAGTACATCAAGTTTTTCAAGATCGTCGCTGTATTCTTTTTTGGCTTTTTCTATGATGTTAAACGGAATTCCGTATCTTTTTGCCGTTTCAAACGCGTAACTTTTACCGATGGTTCCTTTTATAAATTCATAGGTCGGTTTTTGGTTTTTTTCATCGTAAATTGCGGCGAGAAGCTCCACTTCTTCGTTTTGTGCAAGAAGCGTCGCAAGGCGTTTGTGGTGGGTTGTGATGACTATTCGGTTTTTTTTCATAATCTCTTCAATTATCACCTTAAAAAGACTCGCCGCTTCGTTTGCGTCCGTTCCGAGTTCAATCTCATCCACACCTATTAAGTAATTTTCTTTGAAAAAGACTTCTTTAAACTCTTTAATTCTTCCCGCAAATGTTGAAATGTCGTTTTTTACGTTTTGCGGGTCGTCGATTATCGGTTTTATCTCTTTAAACGAAGGAATTACGGAATTTTCCCTGATTTTCATAGGAAGCAGGTGTTTTGCCATATAAGCACTGCTCAGGATTGATTTTAAAAGCATCGTTTTACCCCCGGCGTTTACACCCGTGATAATCAGCACCTGCTTGTCCCATTCAAGGTTTATAGGTTTACATTCGTTAAGGGCAGGGTGGCAGAAGTTTTTCAGCACCATTTTTTTGGTTTTACTCGGCAGTATAAATTCAAGATTTTCGTTTTTTGCCATAAAAATACGGGCCTGTATGTGGTCGAATTTGTCAAATTCGCGGTTTATAAATTCTAAAAATTTAGTCCATTTTCTAAGCCTGTTTGAAAATTCTTTTGCAATTTCATATAGTATCTCTTCTTTTTGGCTTTTGAGGTTGTCTTCTTTTTCTTTTAATTTTTCTATTGTTTTCGGGAAGATGTAAAAAAATCCGCTTTGGCTTCTTCCGAGAATTTCGGCGTTTATTACTTTATTGTATCCGCCTCTTACAAGCAGGGTTTCTTCACCTCCCTGGACGTGTATCTGTTTATCTACCAAAAACGGCTCAAGTTTTTTTGAATTTATGTATTTGTATAACTGCTGGCGGATTTGGGCTTTTAGATCTTTTATACGTTCATTTATCATATCGAGCTCTTCAAAGCCGATTACCTCGCCTTTTTTATCGTAGTGTTTGTCTATTTCAAGAATGTCCTGAGGGATTTCGATTTTATCAAACCACTCACTCAGATCCTGCCAGTTTCTTGTTTTGAGGTAAATAAAATAACGTATGATTTTCAGAAATTCAAAAATCTGGTCGTGTTTAAGCACACCGAATTTTTTAAGATGCATTATTTCCGTATCGAGGTTTTTTACGCTCGGAGGAGCGTTAAAATCCCTGTTTTGCAGCTTTTGTAGGTATTTGTAAAGCGATTCGATACTTCCCTGGATTTTATAATCCTTCTCTCTTGCAAAGAGGGATGTGAGTTTGTTTATGTACTCGACTAAGTCTAATTTATTTATCATATGTTACCTTACAAAATTTATATAATCATTTTTATATTTAACGTAATTTTCGGCGTTTTTGTATATATTCGCCACTTCTTCGTCGGTAAGCTCCCTTATGACTTTGGCTGGAGATCCTAAAATCAGGCTTCTTGGAGGAAACTTTTTGCCGCCTGTAACCAAAGCTCCGGCTCCTACGATCGATTCGTCTCCGATTTCGGCACCGTCAAGGATTGTGGCACTCATACCTATAAGGCATGCGTTTCCTATCTTACAGCCGTGAAGCATTACGCGGTGAGCTATTGTTACGTCGTCACCTATAATAGTCGGAAAACCGTCTCCTATTTTCTTTTCTTTTTCATAATGTGTTACGTGTATCATGCTCATATCCTGAATGGATGTGCGTTTTCCGATTTTAATATAATGCACATCACCTCTTATAACACACCCGAACCACACACTAGAATCTTCTCCGATTTCCACATCACCGATAATATCGGCACTCGGAGCTATCCATGCGGTTGTATGGATTTTAGGGAAGTCGTCTTTATAGCGCAGAGTCATTTTTTTTTCCTTTTATTTTTAAATATTAAAAAATATTATTAATGCAGTTATAATACTTGAAAAGATAATAATACTAAAATTACTGAATTTATAAAAAAAGTAATAAAATTTATGAGATGTTTTTTTGTTTTTTAACATCAAATCTACTTGTTCTTTATTAATATCATATATTAAGCCTCCAACTTTTTTTCTTAAGTTTGCTAAAGTTTTTCTATGAACATTTAATTCATAAGAGATACTATATTCCAATAAAAGTCCAATTATTCCAATGAGAATAGGTAATAAAGTAAAATAAATTGAAAAATCTTTGTTTACAGAGAAAAATAATCCAAGTACACCGGAGTTTAAAGTTATTATCCACTTAGTTATTTCAAATAAATTTTTTTTGGCATCGGCAATTCGATCAATCGTATCTTGATAAGTTAAAGATAATTGTAAATTAATATCAAAATTTGCCATTATTTCTCCTTATTTCATTTTCTTAAGCTCTTCAATCTTGTCTCTCAGCATTGCCGCTTTTTCAAATTCGAGTGCTTTTGCGGCTTCATTCATTTCTTTACGCAGTTTTGCAATAATCGCTTTTTTCTCTTTTGCCGGAATTTTGTTTTTGTTTTTCAGCTCTTTGGCTATTGCTTCGTATCCTTCTTCTTTTAGTGATTTGTCAAGTTTACGAATGGTGCTTTTTGGAATGATTCCATGCTTTTTATTATATTCTTTTTGTTTGATACGTCTTGTAATTGTGGTTTTGATTGCTCTGTATATTGAGCCTGTGATTTTGTCTTTTATTTTTTCGAGTACTTCGAGATCATCATCGAGTACTATAGGCTCTTCAATTTTTCCTACAAACATTAAGACCCGTCCGTTTACGTTTCTTGCGGCTCTTCCCATTGTCTGAATAAGACTCGTCTCGCTTCTTAAAAACCCCTCCTTATCCGCATCAAGGATTGCCACAAGGCTTACTTCCGGCAGATCCAGCCCTTCTCTTAGAAGGTTGATACCGATTAGCATATCAAATTCACCGCTTCTAAGCCCTCTTATTATTTCGTTTCTTTCCACCACGTCAATGTCAGAGTGCATATATTTGACTTTCAGTCCCATTTCAAGATAATATTTTTGCAGCTCCTCAGCCATTTTTTTGGTAAGAGTCGTTACAAGTACCTTTTCGCCTTTTTCAATTACCTCTTTGGCTCTGTCAAAAAGCGTTGCCACCTGGTTTTGGCTCGGAAGCAGTTCAACTATCGGATCAAGCAGTCCAGTAGGGCGGATGATCTGCTCCGCCACGCATGTGGATATTTCAAGCTCATACTCCCCGGGAGTGGCTGATACGAAAAGATAATGAGGGGCTTTATTTATAAATTCATCAAATTTATAAGGTCTGTTGTCAAGCGCACTTGGCAGTCTGAATCCGTACTCCACAAGTACTTCTTTTCTTGCCCTGTCACCGTTGTACATCCCGCGAAACTGAGGAAGGCTTACGTGTGATTCATCCACTATTACAAGGTAAGGTTTTCCTTTTATTTCAAAGTAATCAAGTAATGAATACGGCGTTTCTCCGGGTTTTTTTCCTGTAAGGTGTCTTGAATAGTTTTCTATTCCTTTGCATGTTCCCGTTGTTTCAAGCATTTCAAGGTCAAACTCCGTTCTTTGTTTAAGCCTTTGGTGCTCAATAATTTTTCCTTGTTGTTCAAATTCTTTCAGTCTCTCTCCCAGCTCCTTTTCTATAGACTGGATGGCTTCAGCAAGTCTGTCGGCACCTACGATAAACTGGTTTGCGGCGTAGATGGTGATTTCTTTAAGATCCTGGAGCTTTTCGTTTGTCATATAATCAATGGTATAAATTCTGTCTATTTCATCTCCGAAAAATTCGACTCTTATAACGTCGTCTTCAAAATATGTAGGGAATATGTCTATAACTTCGCCATTTACCCTGAAGTTTCCTCTTTCAAAATATTTATCGTTTCTGGTGTATCCCATACTAAGAAGCCTCATCATAAACTGACGCTGGTTTATTTCATCTCCCACTGCTATTTTTGCTACCATTTTTTTATATTCGATCGGGTTACCGAGTCCGTACAATGCCGAAACGGACGCGACCACTATAACGTCGTCATATTCTAAAAGCGAGGCTGTTGCACTGACTCTCAACCTCTCAAGTTCCGCGTTTATGGAAGAATCTTTTTCAATAAAAAGATCCTGTCTCGGAAGATAGGCTTCGGGCTGATAATAATCATAATAGCTTATGAAGTATTCCACGTGGTTTTGAGGAAAAAATTCCTTAAATTCACTGTAAAGCTGTGCGGCAAGGGTTTTGTTGTGCGTAAGGATAAGGGTCGGGATTTGAAGTTTTTGAATGATGTTTGCCATTGTAAACGTTTTACCGCTTCCCGTAACACCAATTAATGTATTGTATCTGTTTCCTTGCTTTATACAGCCGCTTAATTTTTCAATTGCCTGAGGCTGGTCGCCTGTGGGTTTGAAGTTTGAGTTTAATTTGAACAAAACGCTCCTTTTTATTATAATTGTGTCACTTAAGTTTGATAAAATTATATAAAAATAAAGGATAAAAATGGACCTACTTGGTAAATTAAATGAAAAAATAGATAATTTATTGAAAAAATACGAAGAACTGCAACAGGAAAACGAAAACTTAAAACTCGAACTTGAAAACACAAAAGAAATGCTTGCCGAAAAAGATACTGAACTTTTGGAATGTAAAGAAAAAATGGCACTCAAAGAAATAGAACTTGAAGAAGTTGTAAGCAAAATCGAAGCAATTCTCGGCAAATGAAAAAAATATCCCTCTCGGTTTTAGGTGAAAAATTTGAAATAGAACTTGAGGATGAGTTTTTTGAATTTGTAAAAGAAGATCTGTTAAAAATTCAGCATCCCACACCGAAAGAGCTTCTTTTTTTGGTTTTAAAAAACAAAAAAGAAATTTTTGAAGTAAATAAAAAGATAAAGGATTTAATCTCTAAATTGGAGCAGAAATGAAAAAAGCTTTTACATTATTAGAAATAATATTTGTAATAGTTATAATTGGAATATTAGCCGGAGTTGCCGTACCGAGGTATTTTGCATTAGGACAAAAATCACACGAGGCAGTATTGATGTCTTTTGTTAAAATGTTAAACAGAACTACCGGAGAAGATTTGTGGTCTAAAAGCATAAGTGAAAATAAAAACGGCAGTATTACACATCTTGAAAACAGTGAAGGTTATCAGTTATTAAGCAGATATATTGAAATTCCTCCAGAAGTTAATGCGTCTAGTATTGATTTGACAAGGTGTGGCAATGAAACATATAACACTGTAATGACAGTGGATGTAAAAGTTGCCGGAGAAGAATATAACATTACATGCAAAGACGGTACGGCTAAAAGTGCCCCTTACTTTAGATTAATAAGGCTCAAAGACGGTAAAATACTTGTAAACCGTTAAAAATAATATTAAAATGAATATTATGTGACATAAAAATGATATTTATTAAATAAAAGTTAAATAAGTAACAAATAATTGACAAATTTTTAATTTTATATGATATAATTGTAATAAATAAATTAAAGGAGTTTAAATGAAAAAAGCATTTACGATGATTGAACTGATTTTCGTTATTGTAATCTTAGGTATTTTAGCAGCAGTTGCATTGCCGAAATTTTTAGGTGTTGCTCAACAGGCACATGAAGGTAATCTTAAATCATTTGTCGGTACATTAAACAGAACTGTAGCACCAACATTATGGAGTGAGTCTATTAGTGGCGGACACGATGGTGATATTGCATATACAGCTTTACAATATGACAAAGATACAAATCCAGATGGTAATTTAACAAAATACATTGATATGCCAAAAGAAATTAAAAATATGGATTTATCAGATTGTAATAGTACTACTGATTATCAAATTGTTGGTACTGCTGATAAAAATGTTGCAGGTAAAGATTATTTTATTGCTTGTATAGATGGGAATGCAAATCAAGCACCTAAATTTATCTTAATAAGACAAACTTCTACTGGTACAGTTACTTTAGGTGATAATAATACAACTGATATCAATGCTACTTCTACTACAGCAACATTTAGCAATGGTGAAACAGGAACAATCTTAAGATAATAAAATAAGAGCTTTTGCTCTTATTTTCATATAATTGGAAGGTTAAATATGAGAAAATCTTTTACGATGCTTGAATTAATTTTTGTTATAGTTGTAATTGGAATACTTGCCGGAGTTGCAATCCCGAGATTGTTTAGCGGTGTAAGCGATGCCGAGATTGCAAAAGTAAAAACAGACGTAGCTACTATACGTACTGCAATATCGACTAAATACGGTAAAAACGTAATGGAAGGTAATGATGTATGTCCTACATTGGAAACTTCTACAACTGACGGACAGCTTTTTGAAGGGATTTTGACTTATCCTATTAAGCAAAACAGCGGAACTGTAAAATGGGACGGTAACGGAACGGATTATAATGTTTCGCTTGACGGAGGAAATACTGTAATTACTTTTCATTATGACAATAATACGTCTAATAACTGTAAATTTTCATGTGTATCAGGTTGTAGTGTTATAGGTGAATGAAATACTACGATATAGCGATTATTAATACTCCGAATACTTTTACTTACCAGTCGGAAAAAGATTTAAATATCGGTGATGTTGTTGAAATTGAAGTCAGAAATAGAGAAGCTTTGGGATATGTGATAAAAGAAGTCAAAAAGCCTGATTTTGATTGTAAAGATGTTATATCTAAAGTGTTTTCTTTTTCTACTAAAAAACAAAAAATCATAGATTTTATTTCCAAATATTATTTTGCTCCTGTAGGTGAAGCAGCGGGACTGTTTTATGAATGGAGAACCTACCCAACCAACCATAATGGAGAATGGAGAATTAATGAAAATGTTGAAATAAATACTGATATTGAGTTGACAAATAAACAACGAGAAGCATTGGAGTTTTTAAGAAAAAACGATGTATCAGTACTTTTCGGAGATACCGGAAGCGGTAAGACGGAAATATATATTAAATTAATTGAAGAAGTATTAAATAGCGGCAAACAGGCACTTTTTTTACTGCCTGAAATTGCCATAACCTCACAGATGGAAAAAAGACTTAAAAAATATTTTGGAGAAGCCCTTGCCATATGGCACAGTAAAATAACCAAAAAGAAAAAACAGCAAATCCTCTCCTCAATAGCAAAAGGTGAGATTAAAATTGTGGCGGGTGCCAGGAGTGCTTTGTTTTTACCTCTTGAAAATCTTGGGTTGATAATTGTCGACGAAGAACATGACGACAGCTATAAAAGTGAACAGACTCCAAAATACAACGCAAAAGATCTGGCAGTATATTTCGGTAAGGTTTACAATGCCAAAGTGGTACTCGGAAGTGCGACACCTCTAATCAGTGATCTTTATAAATTTCCTCATTTCAGGTTAAAGGGAACGTTTTACAATACTAAAAAAACAAGATATTTCAGAAACAGTTTTGATGATTTTACCATACAGAAAATAAAAAACACTGTTGAAAATCATAAACAGGTAATAATATTCCTTCCGACACGCGCGAATTTTAAATATATGATATGTGCCGAGTGCGGCAAGGCGGTAAAATGTAAACACTGTGATGTTGCTATGAGTGTACATAAAAATAAAAGGGCGCTTGTCTGTCATTACTGCAATTACAGTATGCATATTCCATCAAGCTGTGAATATTGCGGAAGTGATGAGTTTATAAACGAAAGAATGGGTACGAGTGAATTTTTGGAAGTTTTAAAAGGAATTTTTCCGGATGCCGTTATAGAAAAATTTGACAGGGACGTTATTACTTCCAAATCCAGAGTTGATAAACTTCTTAAAAGATTTGCCAATAAAGAAATAGATATTTTAATAGGTACGCAGATGCTCAGTAAAGGCCATGATTATCCGGATGTTGCGCTCTCAATCGTGCTTGATATAGATTTTGTGCTTAACAGTGCAGATTACAGAGCAGGGGAGAGGGCGTTTGCCCTGGCACGCCAGGTCGAAGGTAGAGCCGGAAGAAAAGAAGACGGAGAGGTCATTATTCAGACGCTGAATCCCGAATTTTTTGACAGAAGCTATGAGGAATTTTATGAAGAAGAGATACAAAACAGAAAAGATCTCGGATACCCTCCGTTTAACAGACTTATAAAAATAGAATTTCAGGACAAAGACAAAATAAAAGCCAAAGAAAAAATGGATAGGTTTTTACTCTGTCTTGGCAACAGGCCTGAAATTGTTGGATTCGGTGAAGCTCCCATATTCAAAATCAAAAATATATACCGATATCAGGTACTGCTTAAAGGCAAAAACCTTCATAAAATCATATATCCGTGTGTGGATATTAATGAAATGAAATTGGATGTGGATCCGGTCAGCTTTGTTTAAGCTCTTCCGGATTTACCGCTACTTTGTAATTAGGGTCGTCTTCTTCGTATGTGCAGTAAGGGCCTGCGACTTTGAGGAGTTTTTTACACTCATTACTTAAGTGTCTGATTGTAAGTTTTTTGCCGTTTTCCAGATATTTTTTGGTGATTTTGTCTATGGCTTCAACGCCGCTTGAGTCTTTAACACGTACGTTTTTAAAATCCATAACTACTTCGTCGGGATCGTTTTTAACATCAAAACTTTCTATAAAACTTTTTGCACTTCCGAAAAATAGAGGGCCTTCGAATTCATATATTTTTCTGTCGCCTTCCATTTTTGTTTTGAAATAAACTTTTGCGTGTTTCCATGCAAATACAAGCGCGGATATAATTACTCCGCTTATTACAGCCACCGCAAGGTCTGTAAAAATTGTGATCAGAGTTGTGGCTATTAAAACGAACGCGTCTTCTTTGGGCATTCTTTTGAGTCTGTCAAAACTTGCCCATTCGAATGTTGCAATACTTACCATAAACATAATTCCGACAAGCGCGGCAAGAGGAATCTGTTCTATATATTTTGCTAGTGCCACGACAAACAGAATTAAAAGTATGGCTGCAAATGCGGCACTGAGTCTTCCTCGTCCGCCTGAAGTGTAGTTAATTACACTCTGTCCTATCATTGCACATCCCGCCATTCCACCGAAAAGTCCGCATGTTGCGTTTCCGGCTCCAAGCGCTATGGCTTCTTTGTTTCCGTTTCCTCTCTCACCGCTCATTTCTTCTAAAACCTCTAAAGTAAGAAGAGATTCGATAAGTCCTACAAGTGCCATAATAATTGCATACGGAAGTATAATTTTTAATGTCTCAAGATTAAGAGGTGCAACTGGGATGTGAAAATGAGGGAAACTTCCGCTGATGTGTGCTAAATCTCCTATTTTTTTCGTATCAAGGTTAAATATAAGCACAAGCGCGGTAACTGCAATTATAGCGCCGAGCCCCGCAGGGATGGCTTTTGTGAATTTAGGTAAAAACCACATAATCGCCATGGTCAGTGCTACCAGAATATACATTATAGGACCTTCATTTTTAAACATAGGAAACTGTGCCATGGCTATAATGATTGCCAGCCCGTTGACAAATCCGTAAACTACAGGCATAGGCACAAGACGTATAAATTTTGCAAGTTTAAACACACCTACAAGAATCTGAATAATTCCGGCAAGCACCGTCGCCCAGAAAAGATATTCAACACCATGTGTTGCAACAAGAGAAACCATTACGACCGCAACACTTCCCGTAGCGCCGCTTATCATTCCGGGTTTTCCTCCGAAAAGAGCTGTAATCAGGCCTAAAATGAATGCGGTATATAAACCTACAAGAGGAGAAACTCCGGCTATGATACTGAATGCAATTGCTTCCGGGACAAGTGCTATTGCCACGACTGTTCCGCTCAGTAACTCGTTTTTTGTATTTTTTGCGTTATAATTTTGTAATATCTTAGAAAACAAGTATAATCCTTTTAAATTTTTCGAGGCGGAATTATAACATATAAGGTTGGTTAAGTTGTTGAGGTTAGTGAAGTTAGAGAAGTTTTGAAGTTAGTTAGGTTTCAGAAGTTTATTAAATTGATGTAATTTAGCTTTACATATAAAATTAACTAACCTTAACAACCATAATAACTCTTAAAGGAACAAAATGTTTGAAAAAAAAGGCGAATATTACACCAATAAAGACGAAAATTTTTTAAAAGAGTCTGATTTGGTTATATACTGGAACGCAAAACCTAAAAAACTGATTAAAAATTACGCGGTAATAGGCGGCAGCGATGAGCATTCTAAAGTTGACGTACCAAGAGCCGATAAGGATCTGGCTTTGCTGCTTGCTAGACTTGCTTATGTATTTAAGATATACGACGACAGGCTTGAAGATTCGGAAGAATTTGAAGATTTCGTAGATGTATTAAAAGGAGTCAGAGTTAAAACTCAAATCAAAAAACATCTGACTACTCTTGAAGAAATAAGCGGTGTTTTATATTTAATGGACAATTCAGAAAAAATAAGTATTATTATCGAAGAAATTGAAGAGGAAGAATTTGAAGCGTTAATGAGTTTTTTGGTGATGATGGGATTTTTTAGCAATAAAATAGGTATATTTTCAAAAAAAGACATATCCTATTATGATGAATTTTATTTTTATGAATAAGGAGAATTAATGCAGTATCTGTTAAATACATATTCCAGATTTGATATATCTTTTCAAAAAGGACATAATGCGACACTCTGGGATGACAAAGGCGACAATTATATTGATTTTACCAGCGGTATCGGAGTTGTAAGCGTCGGACACGGCAATGAGAGACTTTCGCATGTTATTTGCGACCAGGCGAAAAACATAATCCATATATCCAATTTATATAGAATAAAACCGCAAGAGGAGCTTGCCAGAGAAATTGTAAACAAAAGCGGTATAAAAGGAGGGGTGTTTTTCTGCAACAGCGGAGCCGAAGCAAATGAAACCGCACTTAAAATTGCAAGAAAATACGGCGAAGTTAACGGAGAAATTAAAAGATATAAAGTAATTACGCTTGAAAATTCGTTTCACGGAAGAACAATTTCAACCTTAAAGGCTACGGGACAGCCGAAGTTTCATCAGTATTTCGGACCTTTTCCGGACGGCTTTACGTATGCAAAAGACATAGCTGATATTGCCAACAAAATTGATGATAAAACAGTTGCCGTAATGATAGAACTGATACAGGGTGAAGGAGGAGTTAATCCTTTTGACAAAGACGAAATTAAAAAACTCTCAGAGTTTTTAAAAGAAAAAGATATTCTGCTGATCGTAGATGAAGTTCAAACGGGAATTTACAGAACGGGGGAATTTCTAGCAAGCAACTTATACGGTATAAAACCTGATATTGTCACCATGGCAAAAGGTCTGGGTGGCGGAGTTCCGATCGGTGCGGTATTAACATCTCATACTGACGTTTTAAAGCCTGGAGACCACGGTAGTACATTCGGAGGTAATTATCTGGCTACAAGCGCCGCTTTGGAGGTTATAAAAATACTTGATGAAGAAAAAAGAAACGGAAAGCTGGATTCGACGATTGAATATTTTGAAAATAAAATGCTTGAAATGGCAAAAGAGTATCCCGATATATTTGACGGGGTCAGCGGATACGGGTTAATGAGAGCACTCAGGGCGAAAAACTCTCAAATCAGAGACGATATAGTGAAATTGGCATTTGAAAATAGACTGCTTGTTTTAAAAGCCGGCGATAAATCCGTAAGATTTTTGCCTCCTCTGACTATTTCCAAAGAGGAGATTGATGAAGGTTTTGACAGATTGAAAGACGCAATAAATAAAATATAAAACGGAGAAGAGGTTTGAAAATTACTAAATTCGCACTGTTAATTTTTCCAATGTTTTTATTTGGAAACACTCTGTTAAACGATTTAAAAAAACAGGAGCTTAATTACGATAAACAATATTCAATTCAGGACAGTAAAGATACCGAAAAATCATGGGTAAATCCTTTAATGCTGCAGTATTCATATTCCAAAGACAACAGCATCGGCACGATTACCACTACAAAGACGTTCAGCATATCGGTAAATCAGCCTATTTTTAAATCAGGAGCGATATATTATTCGATAAAATATGCCAAAAACGCAAAAAGTTATAATTTAGGCAATGTCGAGCTTCAAAGAAGAGAGCTTATAAAACAGGCTCTCGATTTGGCGTATGACTATAAAATCAATATTATTAATGAAGAAATAATCAAATTAAACATTAAAAACGCAAAAATAGATATACAGAAGAAAAAGGAAGAGTTTTTAAACGGCGTAGGAGATTCAACGCTTTTAAACAATGCTGTACTTACTCTGAATTCTCTGAAACTGAATTTAGAAGATCTGCAGATGAATTCAGACAACTTAAAATATTCGTTTGCCAACATTTCCTCACTTAATATTGATACGTTGAAGCTGCCTCAATTCAGAATTATTCCGATAAACAGGTATATTAATCACAATCTAGATTTAGTACAGCAAAAAAGACTTAAAAAAGTAAAAAAAGATCTATATAAAATGCAAATAGGCAACCAGCTTTTAAGTGTAAATCTGAATGCTTCACTAAACTGGCAAAAAGTTGATTATAAAGACAGTTCTCCTATACTGCAGGACAGTTCAAGCGACTATTACAGAGTCGGACTCAGTATAAATATGCCAATAAGTTTTAATGCGTTAAATAAGATAGAAAAAACAAAACTTGATTATCTTAAATCCCAAATTTTGATAACTGATAAAAAAAGAGTTTTGATTAATCAATATAACAGTATAATAAGACAGGTTAATGCTATAAATAAAAAAATAAAAATATATAAAAGCAACATAAATATATACGAAAGTCTGATAAGTTCCACACTGGATTCCATAGAAGCCGGAAATGCAACCAGACTTGACCTTGAGATTTTGCAAAATTCTAAAAAAACAATGTATTTAAATATACAAATCTTAAAACTTCAAAAACAAAAACTGCTGTTAAACTTGTATTATAAACTTAATAATTTCTCACTTACTTTTTGATTTCTTTGCCGTTAAACGGCCGTTATTGTAACGGCTTGTAACACTGAAGGAGTATTCACACAAAATTTATCCTATTTAATATAAGTTTTCGTTATAATACTAAATATTTACAAAATTAAAGGAGTGATATGAAAGTTGATGTTTTAATTGTCGGTGCTGGCGGTGCCGGACTTTATGCCGCATTAAGCGCGGCAGAGGAAGCCAAAGGAATGGAAATTGCGGTACTTACAAAAGTTTATCCAACAAGAAGCCACACGGGAGCTGCTCAGGGTGGTGTTAATGCCGCACTTGCTAATGTAGACCCGACTGACAGTGAAGAGCTTCATACATTCGATACTGTAAAAGGAAGCGATTATCTTGCTGATCAAAAAGCAGTTAAATACATGTGTTTTGAAGCTCCTAGAATTATTAGGGAAATGGAACATATGGGAGTTCCTTTCAGCAGATTAAACAACGGAAAAATTGCTCAAAGACCGTTCGGAGGGGCAAGTAAAGACAGAACATGTTACAGTGCCGATAAAATGGGACATGTTATGCTTCATACTCTTTATGAACAATGTATAAAACACGATATTAAGTTTTTAAATGAATGGTTTATGTTAAATCTTGTGCATGACGGAGAGAGACTTCAGGGTGTTACGGCAATAAACATTGCAACGGGAGATATTCAGTTTATTCATGCCAAAGCCGTTATCCTGGCTACCGGAGGGCACAGCAGAATTTATTGGGGGTATACTTCTAATGCTTTAGGATGTACCGGAGACGGTACGGCTGCTGCGCTTAGAGCGGGGCTTCCTTTAAAAGATATGGAATTTTTACAATTTCACCCTACAGGACTCAGAAAATCGGCGATTCTGGTATCTGAAGCGGCCAGAGGAGAAGGCGGACATCTTTTAAACAATAAAGGCGAAAGATTTATGAGTAAATACGCTCCTGAAAAAATGGAGCTTGGGCCTAGAGATTTGGTTTCAAGAAGTATTATGACCGAAATCAGAGAAGGCAGAGGATTTAAAGACGAAGAAGGAAGAGAATACGTACATCTTGACCTTACTCATCTCGGTGAAGAAAAAATCAAATCAAGACTTCCGCAAATTAGAGAACTGACTATTGATTTTGAAGGTATCGATCCTATAAAAGAGCCTATTCCTATTAAGCCGACTGCTCACTATGCAATGGGCGGAATTCATACTAATGTAAGATGTGAAACTCCTATTGCCGGTATTTACGCAGCAGGAGAAGCTCAGTGCGTAAGCGTTCACGGTGCAAACAGACTAGGAGGAAACTCGCTTCTTGATATTGTTGTATTCGGTCATGTGGCAGGAAAAGAAGCTGTAAGATATGCAGAAGGTACGGACTTTGCAAAAGGCGGTGTATCTAAATTAGAAGAAGACGTAAAATTTATACAAGAACTGTTTGACAGAAAAAGCAAAGAAACGTTAGGTGATCTTAGAGATGAGCTCGGAGAAATTATGTTTAGACATTTCGGTGTGTTTAAGAATGAAAAAGAGATGCAGGAAGGTTATGAAAAACTTAAAAATCTTATTGAAAGAGCCCATAAAAATCTTGCCGTAGAGGATAAATCAAAAGTATTCAATACTGATTTACAAAGTTTGCTTGAATTTTATAATTTACTTGAAATTGCAGATGTACTTGCTTATGCGTCATTAGAAAGAAAAGAATCAAGAGGCACTTTTTACAGGGACGATTATCCGAAAAGAGACGATAAAAACTTTTTATATCACTCAATGATAACTAAAAGCAGCGACGGAAGCTTTAAATATGAAAAAGGTGAAGTCGATTTAAGTATTTACGAACCGGCTGAAAGAAAATATTAATGGAAAATTGAGAATGGAGAATGGAGAATTTTTAATTCTCAATTTTCAACTCTACATTCTCAATTTATAAAGTGGTCTCCCGGGCGGGATTCGAACCCACGACCTTCGGATTAGGAATCCGACGCTCTATCCTGCTGAGCTACCGGGAGGGAGTAGAATTATACCAAATATTTTATAAAGGATTTTAAATGGAAAAAATAAAATATGTAACAAAAGTCAAAAGATATAATCCTGAAACAAACGAAAGTTACTGGCAAGATTTTGAGGTTGAGGTTGAAGACAGTTTAACCGTTCTTGAACTTTTAATGTACATAAAAGACAAAATAGACGAAAGTTTGACATTCAGAGCATTTTGCAGAAGTGCTATCTGCGGTAGCTGTGCAATGATTATTAACGGGCGTGCAGGGCTTGCATGTAAAATTCAGGCAAAAGACAAAATTAAAAACGGTGTTATAAGAATAGAGCCTTTAAATCATTTACCGATTGTAAAAGACCTGGTGGTTGATCAGGACCCGGCATTTAATAAACTTAAAAAAATTAAACCTTATCTTGAACCGGATCCTAAAAAAGTACCTGATAATTTAAAATGTGAGTCACTAGTTACTCCTGAAGAATTTGCTAAATACGACAAACAAACCGACTGTATTTTGTGTATGGCATGTTACGGGCAGTGTAATGCGCTTGAGGGTGAAGAGGCGTATTTAGGGCCGTTCCAGCTTACAAAAGCATTCAGATTTATAATGGACAGCAGAGACGGTGTGGATGTGGAAGAAAGAATTAAACTTGTAGAAGATGCAGGAATCTGGGACTGTGTACAGTGTCAGATGTGTTTAGCCGCATGTCCTAAGGGAATTAAACCTGGAGAAGATATACTGGAACTTAGAAGAATAGCTAAAGACGTAGGTGAAGACAATATTGCTACAAGAAGAGCAAAAGTATGGTTTGCTAACGTATTCGAAACTGGTCAGATTGACAAATGGCATTTACCTGAAGTTGCTTTCGGTGATGAAAAAGGTGAAGCTATAACAAATAAACTGGAAGAAGAATTTAGAAGCAGAGGTATGAAAGAAGAAGAATTCGGTCCTCAGCCTTTTGACGGTATTAAAGAATTCCAGAAATTTATTAAAAAACTTGAAAAGGAACTGTAATGAAAAAAATAGGTATTTATCCGGGATGTTGCTTTCAAGGAGCAGATATACATAATTATGATATAACGGAAGATTTTTTAGAAAAAATGGGCGTTGAGGGCGTTTTACTTGAGAGAAGCGCATGCTGCGGAGGCGGCGTTATTGATGAGACAAACAAAATGATTGTTTACGGGTTAAACGCAAGAAATATCGCTTTAGCTGAAGAAAAAGGCGTGGATTTATATACGCCGTGCAATACATGCTATATGATTATTGCCAAAACAAAACTTGCGCTTGATTCAGACCCGGAATTAAAAGAAAAAATAAATAAAATTTTGGCAGACGAAGGTCTGGAATATAAAGGTGAGGCAAAAATTTATCATACATTGAATTTAATTAGAGATTTTATAGGAATGGATGTGTATAAAAGTAAAATTCAAAGAAAACTCGGCGGTGTAAAAGTGGCTCCATATTACGGATGTCATGTTCTTGCACCTGATGAAGTTGCACTAGACGATCCTGAAAATCCTACTGTACTTAAAGAAATACTTGAGCCTTTAGGTGTTGAAATTGTAGAAGGTTATCAGCATGAACAGACATGCTGCGGATACCATGCAAGATTTACAAATCCTGATCAGAAAGAAAGACTTGCAGTAAAACCTCTTGACGGTGCGAAAGAAGCGGGTGCAGATATAGTAACTACTCCTTGTCCTCTTTGTCATAAAGCGATGGATGGTTATGAAGAGCCTATTTTACAGGTTACTCAGCTTATAAACGTCGCTTGCGGGTCATCTCCTGAAGACGCTTTCTGGAATCTGAACAAAACGGAAGTTAAAATTTCTATAGGATAAGAGCTTTTGCTCTTTTTCTTTTTGTCAAATATAGTGTCTGGCGCTAATTGATTTATTTCTTTTATCTTATCTTTATATAATTTTTTTAAGTTATTCTGTTAATTTAAAATAAAATATATAAGTTTTAATAACTAAATTTGATAATATTCGATCAAAAAGGATTAACGATTCGTTACGACATAATTGAAAAGATCGGAGAAGGGAACAGGGGAGAAGTTTATAAAGCAAGACTTGAAGACGGAAGAATCGCTGCCATAAAATGGGCAAAAAATTATGAAATAGACAAAGAGTGGGAAATTCTTAATTTTCTAAACGGATTATGTGCTCCAAAACCGATATACAGGGGGAAACGTTATTTTATTATGGAGTATATTGACGGCAGGCCTTTAAAAGAATATGTCGGAAGCGGAGAATATTATGAAGTGTTAAAAAACGCATTATACAATGCTTATCTGCTTGATGAAAAAGGTGTTTTTCACGGACAGCTCGGAAGATATTATCATATTTTAAATACTCGAACGGGTGTAAAGTTTATTGATTTTGAAAGAAGCGTCTTTACACAAAATCCTAGAAATTTTTTGCAAATTATCGGATATTACTTGTTTAGGGATAAAAAATATGATAAAAATTATCTGAATTTAATCGTAGATCTTTACAAAAAAAACAGAAAAAAAGCGTTAAATAAAACAATAAGGCTGATGGATGAAAGTTAATATAAAAAGATTTTTAAACGGTAGAGTGTGGTTTGAAAATTTTGAAGTTGAATACAAAGAAGACGAAACAATACTTGAACTTCTTGACAGGCTCAAAGCTATAGACAGAAGCATTACATACAGGAGTTTTTGCAGAAGCAGCATATGCGGTACATGTGCCGTGAAAGTAAATGATAAAACAGTACTTGCCTGTAAAACTAAAGTAAAAGATTTTATAGAACATGATGAAATCATTATAGAACCGGTTGACAGAAGCAGAATTATAAAAGATCTCGTAGTCGATCACAGTTATATAGAAAAAGCTATAAAACAAAACAAACTCTGGTTTGAAGATGAAATAAGAGGTGATCAGGAAAATCTGCAGATGCCTCAGGAATTGAAAAAATATGAAAAACAGACAGACTGTATATTGTGTATGGCGTGTCATTTTGAATGTGAAGCTCTTGATTATACACCTGATTTTGCGGGTCCTTTTATATTTACTAAATATTTCAGGTTCGTATTTGACAGCAGGGATAAAAAAGATATGCAAGAAAGAATTGATTTAGCAAAAGATAACGGTCTTTACAGCTGCATAAACTGTCAAAAGTGTGTAATGGTATGTCCGAAAGGGATTGCAAGCGCTTTTGATATAAAAATGTTACAAAATTCTGACAAATCTTACGGCGAACCCTCATTCAGTTCGGAAAATTCAATGTTTTTTTAATTTAATTTTGTCATAATTATGTCACATTTGATATATAATTTCATTAAAAAAAAGGATGATTATGGCTGTTCGACCGCACGTTACTCCCAAATGGGAAGAAATAACATTTGAAGAAGAAGGACTGGATGCCAGGGCTCTTGTAACGAGAACGGATAAAAACGGTAAAATTACTTTTGCTTCAAAAGCATATAGAGATATGACCAAATATTCAAAAGACGAACTAATCGGAGCTCCCCACAGTATTGTAAGACATCCTTTAATGCCTGAAGCAGCTTTTAAAGATATGTGGGACACTATAGAAAGAGGCGAGCACTGGAGCGGGCTCGTTATGAATTTAAGGAAAGACGGAAAACACTATTGGGTGGAAGTTCATGTTGACCCTATTGACAGTAACGGTAATGTTGTAAGCGAACCTGGGAAAATAGCAGGTTATGTTGCTATCAGAAGAGAGCCTACGCGTGATGAGATAAATGAAGCTTTAAAATTATATAAAGCAATGAGAAAAGCTGAACTTTTAGAAAAACTTCATTTAAAAGACTGGGAAAAAGAGCTTCTTAAAAAATTATAATATCAGACATCTGTCATATTGGCTTTATATACTTACATATAAAGTCAATAAGGATGGATTATGTCAAGAACACCAACAACTCCGATTTGGAGAGAAGTAAGGTTTGAAGAAGAAGGTTTTGACGCAAGAGCTCTGGTAACAAGAACAGATACTAGAGGTGTGATAACGTTTGCTTCAAAAGCGTACAGGGGAATGACTGGTTATTCCAAAAATGAACTGGTTGGAAGAAGCCACAGTATTGTAAGACATCCGTTTATGCCCAAAGCCGTTTTCAGAGATATGTGGGATACAATCAAAGAGGGGAAGCATTTCAGCGGGCTGGTTATGAATATGAGAAAAGACGGAAAATATTACTGGGTTGAAGTAAGAATTGACGCAATTGACGCGAACGGTAATATTATCAGTTCAATGGCTTCGGTAGGAGAAAACGTACAAAATGGATATAATAACAAACAGATACACGGATATGTGGCTATAAGAAGAGAACCGACCAGAAGCGAGGTTAAAGAAGCCACAGAATATTACAAGCATTTGAAAAAAGAAGAATTAATAAGTAAAATGTATTTAAAAGAATGGGAAAAGGAAATATTGAAGGTTTTATGAAAGAAGAGTTTTTTATAAAAAACATAAATTCCAAATACATCGGAGACGATGCCGCAGTAATACGAAATCAGGTAATAGCTAGCGACTCTTTTTTTGAAGATATACATTTTAAAACAGAATGGATGAGTCTTAAAGATATAGCTGTTAAAGCCAGTCTGGTAAATATCAGCGATATTGTAGTAATGAACGCTAAGCCTAAATATGCCCTTTTAAACATAGGTTTTCCAAAAAAGTATTCACTTCACGATATTAAACAGTTAACAGAGGGTTTTAATGAGTGCGCCGAAAAATACGGGTATGAAATAATTGGCGGGGATACGATTAGAAGTGACAAACTGGCAATTTCCATGACTTTTATAGGAGAAAGTAAAAAACCTGTCTACAGAAAAGCAAAGCTTAATGAATTTGTAGCTTTTACTGGAACTTTGGGCAGTGTTAGAAAAGATTTAAATATTCTTTTAAGAGGGGGAAGGATTCCGAGAAGCTCGAAATTTATAAAACCGTTATTACGGGATAAATTTTTTTATAAGGCTGCTCCGTATATTACTTCCGCTCTTGATATAAGTGACGGACTTTTTAAAGAGCTTGAAAGAATTTCAAAAATATCAAAACTCGGATTTGAATTTTTTTATAATATAGATAAAAATACAGGCTGCAGCGGAGAAGAATATGAAATACTTTTTACTTTTAATAAAAAACAGTTGCCAAAAATTTTAAATATTGCTAAACTAACAAGAACTAAAATTACAGTTTTTGCCGTTACAAAAAGAGGCACATACAGAAGCAAATGCAGAGAAAATCATTTTTAAGGTGAACAATGAATATATTTAAATACGCTTTTTCGGATCTGTTTGACTCAAAAATAATTAAATATTCATTCGCTCCTCTGTTTTTAAGCGTTATATTTTGGGGAGCGGTTTTTTACTTTTTTTCAGGAAATATTGTAAGCATAGTTCATACCTATATTTCTTATCTGCCTTTTGGGGAGAGTATTAACAACATACTTGCCGGAGTGGGTTCAACTATAGTATTAATGTTTTTGTATTACGAATTGGTTATTTTGAGTATAGGTGTATTCAGTTCGTTTTTTGTTGATAAGATAACTTCCAGAATAAATGAAAAATATTATAATCTGCCGCAAAAAGAGACCAGTATTATTGAAGGTGTTTTGGTGTCGTTAAAAGGTATGCTGAATTTTATTATATTTTTCATACTGACTTTTTATCTGCTGTTTATTCCTGTTGTAAATATTTTTTACCAGGCCTTTTTATGGTCTCTGGCAATTAAAAAGCCTTTAGTTTTTGACAGCAGTGCAATGTTTTGTGATTATAAGGAATTTGAGAGAAAAAACAATCTTAAAATCTGGTCTTTGATTTTTTTTACTTCATTTATATATTTTGTACCGATACTGTCTTTTTTCGGTTATACGCTTCAGCTTATTATAATGACGCATTTTGTATTGAACAAGTGTAAAAAAAACTCTTAAGGGAAAATAATCAAAAAAAATTTTCTTTTGCTATAATTTCGAATTAATATTTGAAGGGCAAAAATGATATATTCACATTCTCCCATAAACTTCCACTTTAATAAAAATTCAGAAAATTTTTTTGTTGAAGAAATTCCTCTTTATTCATTCGATCATACAGGTGAATGGTTAATGCTTAAAGTCAGAAAAAAAGACGCTACTACTAATGAAGTTGTGAGCCAGTTTTCCAAACTCGGCATAAATAAAAGGGATATAGGTTACGCCGGTCTTAAAGACAAAGACGGATTAACGGTCCAGTGGTTTAGCGTCCCAAGAAAAATAAGAGCCAAAATAAATGAATTTTCCCATCCAAAAATAAAAATAGTAGAGCAGGATCTGCATAGAAATAAACTTAAAATAGGACATTTAAAAGGCAACAGGTTTTTTGTAAGACTAAAAAAAGTACTTCCGGTAGACGCTAAGAAAATAGAAAGAGTGCTTATAGATATTAAAAAATACGGAATTCCGAATTTTTTCGGTTATCAGAGATTCGGTAAATACGGAGATAATTTTGAACAGGCGAAAGAGTTTATTTTCGGTGACAGATATATTAAAGACAAAAGACTTCAAAAACTGCTTATAAGCGCCTATCAGTCAAAGCTGTTTAACGACTGGCTTATGGAAAGGATAAAGCTCAGCAATATCTTTGATATGAAAGAAGACGAGCTAAAATTTGTGGGATATGAAAAAGAACTTATTAAGTTTATAAAAAAACAAAAACATCCGTTTAAACTTCTTCCGGGCGATGTAATGTGTCATTATCCTTTCGGAAAAAATTTCTATCTTGAAATTTTGGAAGACAGTGAAAGGTTTTATAAAAAAGACATTGTCCCTACAGGTCTTCTGCCAGGTAAAAAAGCACTCCGTGCCAAAGATTACGCAAGAAAAATTGAAGAAAAATACGATGAACTGATTCCTGCAAACGGAGACAGAAGAAGTGCCTGGATTTTCCCTGAAATATTGGAAAAAACATATATAAAAGAAAAAGCCTGGTATGAATTTTCTTTTATTCTTCCTAAAGGAAGCTACGCTACCGTATTGGTTGAAATTCTTAAAAACGGTATTACCGATAATCTGATTACTTACAAAGGAGAAAAATGAGTTTACCCCGTTTAGCTACTACCGTTGCAACAGCAAGTGCTTTTATTTTAGCGGTGTCTAAGGTTATAGTTGGAGTAATGACAGGAAGCGTTGCTGTAATTGCCAGTGCGATTGATTCTCTTCTTGATATGGTTATCAGTATATTTAATAATATTGCAGTCAGAGTAAGTGAGAGCAAACCAAACAGCAGGTTTAATTACGGAAAAGGTAAAATAGAAGGTTTGGCGGCGCTTTTTGAAGGGCTGTTTATCAGTGCGAGCGGATTATACATTATATATGAGGGTATCAGAAAAATAATAGATCATGAGCCTATAGTGAAAATTGACTATTCTATTTATGTAATGGTGTTTTCAATGATTGTTACTTTAGCTTTGGTCAGTTTTTTGGCTTACGTAGTAAAAAAAACTAACCATTTAGTTATAAAATCCGATCTTTTGCATTATAAAACGGATTTAATTACCAACGGTGCGGTTTTAGTGTCACTTTTGATTGTTAAACTTACAGGCTGGTATTACATTGACTTTATTTTGTCCATTTTAATAGGAATTTATATTATAAAAGAAGCAAGTGAAATTGTAAAAGAAGGTTTTGAAATACTTCTTGATGTGTCACTGGATTTTGAAACTGTAGAAAAAATAAAGGAAATTATCAAAAAAGAGCCTTTAGTACTTGATTACCACTGTTTAAGAACTAGAAAAGCAGGGCATAGAAATTTTGTAGACGTGCATTTAGTTCTGACACCGGATATGAAATTGAAACTTGCCCATACAATTATAGAAAATGTTGAGGAAAAAATAAGAAAAATCGATCCGGATAAAAAATGGATTATTAACATTCATGCAGATCCGTATGACGATTCGCATATTAATAAACTTCTTGAGGAGTGTGAGTGAAAATAAAAAATATTGAATGCCATCATAACAGTGATATAAACATAATGGAGTTTAAGGATATAAAAAACAGCACTATTAATGATGTTTCTAAAATTTTTACAAAAAACAAAACAGACGTATTAGTTATTACAAAAGAAAAAAAACCGTATTATATATTGACGTCAAGTGATATTATTGACGCTTTGGTGGCCCATTTTGACAATATTCCTCTAAGCGATTATATTGAAAGATGTCCAAAAAGTCTGATAACGGTGTCTGAAGAGGAAACTGTGTTTGAGGCTTACAGACTTATGAGAAGTTATAAAATACATCATTTGATTGTTATTGACGAAGACGTATATTTTAAGAAAATAATTAATTTTTATGATTTTGCGTCATATCTTACTGAAATGGCTTTAAAAGACGAAATGACGGGATTATATAATAAGAGGTTTTTTGAATTTATTATAGACAGGTATAAATCGGAAGATATGGAAATAGGAATTATCTTTTTAGATTTAGATAATTTTAAAAGAATTAACGATACTTACGGACATTTATTTGGAGACGAGGTGATTAAAAAAGTAGCAAATGTAATCAAGCAGTCTATAAGAGATATTGATTATGCGTTTAGATTCGGAGGTGACGAATTTGTAATAATGATTTTTGCAGATTCGAATGTTTTATCCAAAGTCGCTAAAAGAATTGTTAACAAAATACACAATGCAAGCATTAAAAATAATATAAAACTAGAATGTAGTTTGGGATTTGCTCACAGACCAACAGACAGTGAAGATTTAGAAAAAGTTTTAAAAATTGCCGATAAAAGAATGTACGAAAATAAAAAAGCGGTTAAGAGTTAAGAACCTCTACCGCTTTTAGCATTTTTATTCCCGCTTCGTTTACGCTGTTTCTTCCTAGATATTTAGCTTCTCTAGCCGCGATATAAGCTTTGTCGAAAGTTTCTTTGCTAAGACCGGAAGCTTTTACCGCTTTTTTAATATTTTCAGGCAATATTCTGATTTTTTGTTCTTTTACATACATGCTGCCTGTATCGGCAATTGCTTTTACTACTCTGTATATAGTCGGGTTAATCGGTGCTCCGAATCCTTCAGGCACTCCGCTCATTGCATCGTCCATTAATTTTCCGTATTCAGTTTCAATAATATGACCGTCAGGCATAACTTCAATAAAGCCTTTTGCTTCAAGCTTATCGATTGCTTCTAATATTTTTCTTTTTTCGTCTTCGTTTTTACCTTCAAGAATATTTTCACACGCTATTCCGGCATCCGGAATTATTTTAAAGATATCCATTTCATATCTTGTCATGAACGGCATTTTTTCATGTGTTGCAAGTTCTTCATATAAAAGACCGGATTTGCTCGGTTCATATGTTCCAAGAATTCTTTCTCGTCTTGCTTCTTCAACCCATTCTCTATTAGGAGCACTGAAAATTTTATTAGAGATTGCAAGTGTTTTAACTGACCAGCTGTGAATTGCTCTTTCATCAAAATTTTGGTCTTGTAAAACTTTTTCACCGTTTTCAGTTACGAAATAAACAGCTTTGCCTTTTTCGTCAATACCTTCTGTAATAAGATTAAACGCTTCAAGTGAATATAAATATTCTCTTAAATCAAAGTTATCGTCAAACCATTTTTTCTTATCACTCAAATCTTGGAATTTTTTAGCGATTTCCTGTTTTTTCTTAGGCATTTCGTCAAGTTTTTTTCCGTATTTTTCGATAAGTTTTTTGTATTCTTTTACTTTTCTGTCGATAAGTTCCGCTTTAATTTCATCGAATGTAGGTGTTTCTTCAGGGTTTTGAGTTGTTTTTTCTTCCCATATGTATTTTATTGTTTTAAGTGTTTCAATTTCTTCTTCTGAAATTGCAAATGTTTTTAAAGGTTTTTCAGTTTGGTCTTTATAGATTCTGTAAACTTCAAGAGCTTTTTCTCCGGCTTTTGTAAGCTGATCTACGTCGGAAACATAACCTAAAGCTTCAAGGTTTGCAAGTGAATCGATGTCGATTTCTTCTCCGTCGGCTACTTTTGCAATATCTTCTAAAATTGAAATATCAAGTACGCTTCCTTCGGCTGCCCAGCCTCCGTAAGTTAATGTTTCTTTTACTGCCTGTCCAAGTTCAGTAAATGTAAAATATTCTCCGACCGGAATTGAATAAGCTATTAGTCTCATAGCTTCAAGAAGATCTTTTTTATTACCTTCTACAGGTAAATAATGGGCATCAGTCGGACCCATAGGTGATTTTCTTATATATTCAGCTAACTTAGCGTCAATTACAAGTTCAGGATTTGTGATTTTATATGCTTCATATAAATCAAGAGCTTCTTTAGTTAGTTCGCCGTTTTGGGCAAAACCTCTTTTTTCAAGTTCGCTGTTTGAAATTGATGTAGTTTTGTTGTTGTTTTTTACTGCAGCATCAATCATAGCGATTATTTCACTGCTTACCCATTTTGCATCATTGTCTATTTGTATATTGTCCTTAACGCTGTTTAGAACGTTTGCTATAATGTTACCAGAATAAGTTAGTTCAATTTGTGCAGGTGTAGGGAATCTCACTATTCCGCTTAAATTTAACTCTTCTATTGCTTCATTGTTTAGATTTTTAACATCTAAAGTTTTGCTTTTACTGTTTAATAAGTCCAGTATTATATTTATTGAATGATTTTTTATAATCATATTGCGCCTCCTGTTATTAATTTTTGAAATTATACAAACTAATTTAAATTTAGTCAAGTGGACTAAATAATTTTAAACAAACTTTTTATTATGTTTTGTTATAATTCTGTTTGTAATACTTATACGGGGTGGGGTGTAATGAAAAAAACAGTGCTTTTGTTATTTTTTGTAAGCGTCTATGCATATAATACTTTATGGATTTATACGAATTTAAATTGTGACAGACCTATAGAAGAGTTAAAAGTAGGGTATCAGAAATATTATCCTTCTTACAGGATTAAAATATTGAAAGCTCCATTAAATGTATTAATAAAGAAACTTGAAACTCAAAAAAAAGCTGATTTGTTTATTACAGACAATATTAATTACGTATATAAACATCCGGAGCTTTTTGATATATATTATAAGAAAATAGGTATTAAAAAACTTGCAATACTTTCCCTTGAGAGTAAAATAACTACTTTAAATATAAAAAAACGGCAGCTCTCAATAGGATTTGTTTCTAACAGAATTTACAATATTTTTATGAATGTATTAAAAAAATCTAAGGGTAAAAGGTTTTATCTGGAAGTTAAACTATTTAATAAAAAATATTTTTATCAAAATTCCACTCAGTGTAAAAAAGCATTATTACATGGTAAAGTGGATGTATGTATCGATTGGATAGGTACTGGTTTTTGGAACAAAAATAAAAAAATAAAAGCAAACGTAATTAACAGTGATTTTTATAATAAAGACTATGTTTATGCGGTAATTACTAAATATTCAAAAAATAAACTTATAGCAAAAGAATTTATTGATTATGCAGAAGAAAGATTTAAAATGATAGGAAAAAGAAAATCCGGAAGTAAAATTATGAGTTTTCTTTCGCCGGATTTACCGCTTTAGCAATTAAAATTGATAGTCCGTATAAAAATAACAGCGGTGTTGCCATTGCCAGCTGACTGAATAAATCAGGAGGTGTTAATACTGCTGCAACTATAAATATTATAACAACGGCATATCTTGAGAACTCTTTTAAAGTCTGATCGGTTACTAAACCAAGCTTAGCCAGGAAGTAAGTAATAACCGGCAGTTCGAATGCTATACCGAAACCAATCATAATTTTAAGCGCTACGCTGACATATTCGCTGATTTTAAGCATAGCGACAAAATCTTTTCCTCCGAAGTTTATTAACACTTTAAATCCTATAGGGAAAACAACGTAATAAGCAAACGCTGCACCTACAACAAACATAATAGTTCCAAATACTACAAACGGAATTATTAGTTTTTTTTCGTTATCATAAAGTCCCGGAGCGACAAATCGCCATGTATGATACAGTATTACCGGCAGGGTAATAAAAAAAGCTGTATATAATGAAACTTTAATCGCGGTTGTAAAAGGCTCCACGATATTAGTAAAGATCATTTCAGAATCCGCTTTTGTTTTAATAACGGCAAAAGCAGGATGAGCTATCCACAAAAATATCTGCTTCCAATAAATGAAAGCAATTATAAAAATAACAAAAAAACTGATTGTTATTTTAACAAGCCGAGATCTCAGCTCGGCTATGTGAGGTTTGATTTCCTCAAGCATTTACTTCTTTTTCTTTTTGAGATTCAGTTGTGTTAGCAGTTTTTTCTTCGATTTTTTCAGTTTTTTTAACGTCTACCTCTTCTTCACCTTCTTTTACAGCATCTTTGAAGTTTTTGATACCTTTACCTAAACCGCTTGCGAGTTCCGGAATTTTTTTCCCTCCGAATAATAGTAATACTACCAATAAAATTACGATTACTTGCCAAGTACTTACACCCATGTTAGTCCTTTTTTAGAGAATTTTAGCATAAATTTATGAATAGGTGTCAAAGTTTGATAAAATTTTATTATATTTTAATTTAATTAACGAATACTTAATAAGTACTTAATAAGGAATTAATATGAAACTGGCGGTATTTGATTTTGATTCGACGTTAATGGACGGAGAAACGATAGACTTTTTAGCCGAACCACTGGGACTTAAAGAAAAAGTGGCTTCAATTACCGAAATGGCAATGAGGGGAGAATTGGACTTTTTTGAAAGTTTAATTATGAGAGTAAAACTCCTTGAAGGGCTTGAAGAAAAAAAGGTAAACGATATTTGTCACTCTTTACCTTTGATGCCGGGAGCTAAAGAAATAGTAAAAGAACTTAAAAAAAGAAATGTTACGGTTGTGTGTTTTAGCGGAGGTTTCAGAAATGCTACTTCATATGTTAAAGATTTGATAGGACTTGATGCGGACTTCAGCAATGTTTTGCATGCAAAAGACGGTGTACTTACCGGACTGGTCGGAGGAGAAATGATGTTTAGCCACTCAAAAGGTGATATGTTACAGAGAATTCAGAACATATTGGGAGTTAACGAAGATCAGACTATGGTGGCAGGTGACGGGGCAAACGATCTTAGTATGTTTAAACATGCTAAAACCAGAGTGGCCTTCTGTGCAAAAGAAGTGTTGAAAAAAGAGGCTAATATTGTTATTGAGGAAAAAGATCTTACAAAAATATTAGAGTTCATTTAATTGGATAATTTAAGTAAAATTATAAAAATATTAATAGGAAGAAAAAGGGCGGGAAATTAAAAAACAAGGAGCAGAAATGAGTACAAGTATTTGGGTTGATTATCTTGACAGGGAGTTTTTGGATACCACATTTAAAGAGTGGGTTAATAGCGGGCTGGTAAACGGACTGACCAGCAATCCGGCGATATTTGCAAATGCGCTGAAAAAAGATATTTATAAAGAAGATTTTGAAAGACTCAAAGGAAAATCAAGCAAAGAGATATATGAAGAAATCGCCGTAAAGGACATTCAAAAAGCATGTGATATATTAGAACCGTTATATGATGAAGGAAATGACGGTTATGCCAGTATCGAAGTAGATCCCAGGCTTATTAACGACACAAAAGGTACAATAGACGAGGCGTTAAGACTGATTGATAAAATACAAAGAGATAACGTAATGATAAAAATTCCTGCCAACGAAGCCGGAGTTAAAGCCATGGAAGAGCTGGCCAAAAAGGGAATAAATATCAATGCGACTTTAGTGTTTTCTCCAAATCAGGCGATGCAGGCGGCTGAAGCTATCAGCAAAGGCCCAAGAACGATTGACGGCGTTATTTCCGTATTTGTAAGCAGATTTGACAGAAAATTAAATCCGGTTTTAAAAGAAAAAAATCTTGCACAGGACAGAGTCGGATTTTTTAACGCTATAAAAATCTATAACCAGATAGAAAATATGAAAATGCCAAATATAAGAACGCTTTTTGCATCTACAGGAGTTAAACAAGATTATCTTCCTGCCGATTATTATGTAGAAAACCTGTATCTTCCGCACAGCGTTTTGACATTGCCTTTGGATGTAATAGAAGCTATAAAAGATAAAGAGTTGGAAGAAAGTTTTCATTTTCAGACTAAACATATTGACGGTTTTTTCAGCTTTTTGACACCGGCCGGAATCAATATGCAAAAAGTGTATCAGGAACTTTTTGAAGAAGGGGTGGAGGCATTTGAAAAAGCATTTGAGGATATGCTTAATTCTATTAAGGGATAAATATGACAAGAGAAGATTTAAATAAATACCTGCACGCTTTAATTAAATATGACGGAAGCGACTTGCATGTCAAGGCAGGGAACGGTATTAAAGCCAGGGTTCAGGGTAAACTGGTTACAATGGAGTCTCCGTTTTTAAAAAGGGAAGATGTTATTGAACTGTTAAAAATAATATTAAGAAGCAGGTTTGACGAGCTTGTAAAAAACAAAGAAATAGATTTTAATTATAAACTGAATGAAGATTACAGATTCAGGGGAAATGCGTTTTTCCAGATAGACGGTCCTTCTATTGTATTCAGGGTAATACCTAGTAAAATACCAACTATAGAGAGCCTGAAATTTCCTCCGGCTTTACATAAATTTGCCCAAACAGAAAGAGGGCTTGTGCTTGTTACCGGGGTTACGGGAAGCGGTAAATCTACTACTCTTGCTGCAATGATTAATGAAATAAACGAAACTAGATCTAAGCATATTATAACGATTGAAGATCCGGTAGAATTCGTGCATAAAGACAAAAAATGTTTAATCAACCAAAGAAGTCTAGGAGAAGACACACTAAGTTTCAGCAAAGCTCTTAGAGCGGCTTTAAGGGAAGACCCGGATATTATTCTCGTTGGTGAGATGAGGGACAGAGAAACAATTGAAATAGCGCTTCATGCCGCAGAAACCGGACATTTGGTGTTCTCAACCCTACATACTCTTGATGCAAAAGAAACTATAAACAGAATTATCGGGGTGTTTCCGGTAGAAGAGCAGGACAGGATAAGAATGGTGCTGGCATCCGTATTAGAAGGTGTCGTGTCACAAAGGCTTGTACCGACTGTAGACGGAAAAAGAACGGCTGCTATGGAAATTTTGATTAAAACACCTAGAATTAAAGACTTGATTTTACAAAAAAGAGATAACGAATTAAAAGACGTAATAGAAGAAGGTAAAAAAACATACGGAACACAAAGTTTCGATCAGCATCTTGTCGATCTTGTTATACAGGGAAGGGTCAGCGAAGAAGTTGCGCTTGATTATGCGACAAGCAGGGACGACTTTATACTTAAACTTAAAAAAGCAAAACTTGAAAGCGGTATGGAAGTTATTGAAGAATCAAAAATCGGACTTAAAGACGGTTGAAAAATATAAAAATTTAGATATAATTTCAGTTCTAAAAAAATTAAGGAGAAAATATGCTTGAAGGAATTATCAGAGAGAGTACCTCAAAAGCTGAAACTAAAAAGCTTAGAAGGGATGGTTATCTGATTGCTAACATTTATGGTAAAGGTCAGGAAAACATAAATGCTGCATTCAAAACAGGTGACTTCATTAAATACTTAAGAAACAAAGAACATTTGGTGTTCCCTGTAAAAGTAGGGGATAAAGAAGTAAAAGTTGTTGTTCAGGAATATCAAAAAAACCCTGTAACAGGCGAAATTTTACATGTTGACCTATTAATGGCTCAAGACGGTGTAAAATCATATTACCATGTTCCGATTAAAGTTAAAGGTACGCCAATCGGTCTTAAAAACAAAGGTGTATTAATTTATCACAGAAGAAGAATTAAAGTTAAAGCCGCACCTGAGAATCTGCCTGATTTCTTCGAATTAGATATCAGCAATCTTGATGTGGGTGACAATATTCTTATCAGAGACATTGAAATGCCTGAAGGTGTTGAATGTTACTTAAACCCTTCAATTCCGGTTGTAGGTGTAATTAAGGCTAAATAATTTAAACGGCTTTTGCCGTTTCTTTCTTTAACTACTACATAAAGAGGTTGTATGAAACTCATTATCGGTCTGGGAAATCCAGGAGAGAAATATAAACTTACCCGTCACAACATCGGTTTTTTAAGTATTGATTATCTGATTGAGCATTTTAATGCCAGAAAAATAAACTCTTCATTTAAAGGCGAACTTTATAAATCTGCAGATTTTTTACTACTCAAACCTATGACATATATGAATTTAAGCGGTGAAAGCGCGGTACTAGTAAAAAATTATTATAAAATTGATAATGAAGATGTTATTGTCATACATGACGATATAGATTTAAAAACGGGAGCTCTTAAATTTAAAAGAGGCGGTTCTCACGGCGGACATAACGGACTTAAATCTTTAGACCAGCATATAGGAAACGATTATTGGAGAATAAGAATAGGAATCGGAAGACCGGAAAGAAAAGAAGAAGTTGTAAAATATGTTTTAAGTAATTTTACAGAAGAAGAGCTTGAATGTATGAAATCTCTTTTTCCAAAAATAGCTAAAGCCGTTACTGAAATAAACAAAGCGGCGAGTAAATATACTCAAAAAGAGTGTTGATGTTTTTTATTTTTATTTTAAAAAAATATTTAAAAAATTTTTTACTTATACTTTTTTCATTATCGTTTTTTTTCGTTATTGTAGATCTTATAGCGAACTATTCCAGACTGCCTGATTCTTCAAACCTTCAGGTCTTATATGTATATTATATTATGCTTTACAGTTTTGATATGTTTTATGCCCTTGCTCTGGTTTTTTCTTTTATACTTACGCTGTATTATATGATTAAATTTAACGAGCTTGTAAGTTTTTATTCGTTAGGTTTTACAATAAAAAAACTTTTAAAGCCTTTTATGTTTTTCGCCATTGCTGTTTTTGCTCTGTTTTTGGTGTTAGACAGCGGAAAATTTGCATATGTAAGAGAATATGCGAATTTTATATTAAACAATAATAAATACAGCAGTACGAATCTTTTTATTAAATATAACGATAAAGTTGTATATATAAAAAAAATAGAACCGATTTTGAAACAGGCGGACGATATTAAGGTTTTTTATTTAAAGGGAAGAAAAGTCACCAAAATAATTTCTGCTAAAAAAGCCCTGTTTAAAAATGATATCTGGTATGCCAAAAAGGCTAAAATCACATATTTAAACGATAAAAGAATTGTTAATCTGGTAGATAATGTCTATTTTCTGAAAGATTTTAAACCAAAAATAATTTCAAATTTAAAAAATCTTAATTCTATTTCGTTTTATGACGCGTTTATTGCAATAAAACTTTTTAAAGACATAAACGTCAATACACTGCTTTCAATTGTCTTTTATAAAGTTTTTACCGCTTTGAGCTTTATTTCGCTTTTGATAATTTTAATGTTTAAGACTCCCGTTCATCAAAGAGTTTCTAATGTCTCTTTATTTTTGGTAAAATCCGTTTTTTTAACTATTTTTACATGGGGAATTCAGCTTATGATATATAAATTTGCAAAACAGGGAGTATTGTCGCCTTATGTTTTGGTGATTCCTTTTGCGGTACTGTTTAGTTACGGAATATTTTTATTATATAAGGAGAAATAATGAATTTTAAAGAACTAGCTAATAAATACGATACGCCTCTTTATGTGTATGATTTTAATCATTTTGAAAATCAGTTTAATGAGCTTAAAAATGCATTTAAAGGCAGAAAAAGCATCATATCTTATGCTGTAAAAGCAAATTCGAATTTAAGCGTTATTAAAAAGTTTGCATCACTCGGAAGCGGTGCGGACTGTGTGAGTATCGGAGAAGTAAAAAGAGCTCTTTTAGCAGGTGTGGATAAATATAAAATTATATTCAGCGGAGTCGGAAAAAGAGACGATGAGATTGAAGAAGCTTTAAAACTTGATATTTTAATAATTAACGTAGAAAGTGAAGCAGAACTGCAAAGAGTGGAAGAAATTGCGGGAAAACTCGGTGTCGTTGCAAGAATTTCAATAAGGGTAAATCCGAATATAGATCCTAAAACACATCCTTATATTTCTACAGGGCTGCATGAAAATAAATTCGGAGTTGATTTGGATACGGCAAAAAAAATGTATCTTTTCGCTAAGAATTCAAGATCTTTAAATCCGGTCGGAATACATTTTCATATAGGTAGTCAGCTTACAGAACTTGAACCGATTAAAGAAGCAAGCCAGATTGTGGCCGATCTGGTAAGAAGTCTTAAAGCTGTAAATATCGATATTAAATTTTTTGATGTTGGCGGAGGGCTTGGCATTAAATATAAAGACGAAACGACAATCAAGCCTTACGATTACGCCCAGGCTATTTTATCAACACTTAGCGGACTTGATCTTACGATTGTCTGTGAACCGGGAAGATTTCTTGTAGGAAACGGCGGCTGGTTTTTAACAAAGGTTTTATATGAAAAAGTCAACGGAGATAAAAGGTTTGTTATAGTAGACGGAGCTATGAATGATTTAATAAGGCCTTCGCTGTATAATGCGTATCATAAAATAGAAGTGTTAAGCGAAAAAGACGGAGAGCTAAGCAGGGCAAATCTGGTAGGTCCGATTTGTGAAAGCGGGGATTTCTTTGCTAAAGATATAGAGATTCCGAGCACTAATCCTGGAGACCTTGTAGTTATTTACAGCGCCGGTGCGTACGGTTTTACAATGAGCAGCAATTACAATACGCGTCCGAGAGCCGCAGAAGTTGCAGTGGAAAACGGAAAAGACAGAATTATCAGAAGAAGGGAAACTTTTGAGGATTTGATTGCCTGTGAAATAGATTATCTCTGATACAGGAGGGGGAATGGAAGGATTTTTTATTGATGTTCAGGGGACGCTGATAGACGATAAAAACTTTCTTCCTCTTCCCGGAAGCAGAGAATTTTTAAAATATTTAAACAGTAAAAAAACACCTTTCGTTTTAATTACAAACAATACAAAAAAGCCTTCTGAGGAGTTTATCAGTTATTTAAAGAATTTAGGATTTGAATTTGAATATTATATCGACCCTTTAATGGTTGCAGGGGAATATATTCAGAATAAAACAATCGCTCCTTACGGACAGGAAAAATTTGTAAAAATCATGAAAAACAGCTTTAATATTGATTATAAAAATCCTGATGCCATTGTACTTGGGATTAAACTTTATGACAACGAAACAATCAGCGGTATAATTGAAAAACTGTTAAACGGTTCGGAATTAATAGGTATGCACCGTACATCTTTGTATTCTTACAATTCCAAACGATATCCAGGGCTTGGCGCTATACTTGAAATGCTTAAATATGCTGCCGACACGGATTATGTAACCGTAGGTAAACCCAGCAGGGAGTTTTTTGACAGGGCTAAATCGTATTTAGGCCTAAATTATGATAAAATTACCATTATTAGCGATGATTTAAAAGGGGATTTGATACCTGCTAAACAACTGGGGATGAAAACGGTATTGGTTCTAAGCGGAAAAATTAAAAGTGAAAAAGAGATAAATCAAAAACCGGATTTCATATATAAAAATTTAAAACTCTTACTGGAAAATTGGAGAAAGAATGGAAGATAAACTACTGCAACTCAGAAATCAGATAGATTCTATAGATAATGAAATTATCAGACTGTTAAATAAAAGAATGGAAATCGTAAAAAAAGTAGGGGAACTTAAAAACACAAGCAACGCTCCTGTTTACAGACCGGAAAGAGAAAAAGAAATAATTCAAAGACTTACAGAACTTAGCAAAAAAGAGGGCGGAATACTAGGATATGATGAAATAGAAGCCATTTTTCTTGAAATTTTTGCAATCAGCAGAACTCTTGAAAGAAAAGAAAGAATAGCTTTTTTAGGACCGGTAGGAACATATACGCATCAGGCGGCTGAAAGCAGATTCGGAGCTAATGCAAAATATCTTCCTCTTTTGAATATCGAGGCTGTATTTAAAGCGGTGTCTAACAAAGAAGCCAAATACGGAGTAGTTCCTATAGAAAACAATACTGAAGGCGTTGTAGGAATAACTCTGGATTCTTTAAAAAAATATAACGTTAAAATAGTTTCCGAAATATGTATGGATATACATCATTCATTTGCATCATGTCAGGATGATTTAAAAAATATAAAAAGAATCTATTCCCATCCGCAGGGTTATAACCAGTGTCTGAATTTTCTCGAAACCCACGGACTTTTGGATATAGAGTTTATTCCTACCGAATCTACTGCAAAAGCTGCTCAAATGGCTGCAGAAGATAAACAAAGCGGTGCAATATGCTCGAAAATCGCAGCAAAACTTTATAATGTGCCGTTGCTTTTTGAAAAAATTGAAGACAATATGGCTAACAGAACGCGCTTTATTGTTATCAGCGATTTTAAAACCCAAAAAAGCGGAAACGACAAAACAAGTGTAATTGCAAAAACATCTCATAAATCAGGGGCTCTTTTCGAACTTCTTAAAAAATTTAAAGACAGGGAAATCAATCTTTTAAAAATAGAAAGCAGACCGAATAAAGACGATACTTTTAATACATGGTTTTATATTGATTTTGAAGGTCATATTGATGATACAAGCGTAACAGACCTGATTGACAGCGAAGAAATGATATGGCTCGGCAGTTATTTAAGGGACTGTTAGAAATTTATAATGAATTTAGTGAAATTTAAGGAGATTTAATGTTTGAAAAACTGAAAGATTTAAAAACATACGAAGCCGGAAAGCCGATAGAGCTGGTAGTAAGGGAATTTGGAATAGAACCTAAAGATATAATTAAACTGGCAAGCAATGAAAATCCTTACGGTCCTCCTCCCAAAGCAATTGAAAAAGTAAAAAATCTGGCTTCGGAAATGCACAGATATCCTGATGACAGTTTTTTTGAGTTAAAAGAAGGACTGAGTTCAAAATTTAACATATCTGCGTCTAATATTATTATAGGTGCCGGAAGCGATCAGATTTTAGAATTCGCCGTTCATGCTATCTCCCCTAAAAAGGTTTTAATGGCGGGTATCACGTTTGCAATGTATGAAATATATTCTAAACAGGTTGGAGCGCAGATTTTAAAAACAGAATCTGTGACTCATAATCTGGAAGAGTTTTATGAAATATATAAAGAACAAAAACCGGAAATAATTTTTCTTTGCGTGCCTAACAACCCTTTGGGAGAATGTGTTGATGCAAAAGAAGTGTTTGATTTTATAGAAAAAATTGATGAAAACACTTTAGTTGTTGTGGACGGGGCATATCAGGAATTTGCCGCTCATAAAGATAAAAATAAAGAAATCAAACCTGAAGATATACTTAAATACAAAAACGTTTTATATACAGGGACGTTTTCCAAAGCATACGGACTCGGCGGGATGAGAGTAGGATACGGCATTGCGAATGAGTATATAATAGAAAATCTTCATAAATTGAGACCTCCTTTTAATATAACAACCCTAAGTCTGGCGGCTGCGATAGAAGCATTAAAAGATGAAGAATTTGTTAAAAACTCTATAATAAAAAACTTTGAAGAGATGGAAAAATATGTCAGTTTTGCAAAAGAAAATAATTTAAAATATATAGACAGTTATACAAATTTCATTGTTTTATATATTAAAAATTCGACACAAATTGCTGAAAATTTATTAAAAAAAGGTATAATTGTAAGAAATATGGCCAGTTACGGATTTGAAGCCTTGAGAATTACTATAGGTACGCCTGAACAAAACGATAAATTATTAAATACATTAAAAGGTATGATTAGTTGAATTTTGAAGAACTTTTTAGGCAAATAATAGCATTTACAAAAAAATTAAACAAAAGACAGAAAATTGTAATTATTGCCTCAATTGTCGCGTTAGTAGCAATTATTTCCTTCTTGATAGTGTTTAATACAAGCTCTTCTAAAATCAAAACAGGTTATGCGATACTTTTTGATAATCTTTCTTCCAAAGACGCTGCATTAATTGTACAATACCTTGAAAAAAAACAGATACCTTATGAAATACCCGAAGACGGAGTTATTGAAGTTCCTAAAAATGTAGTACAGAAAGTAAGAATTGATGTTGCCGCACAGGGACTTCCAAAAAGCTCTAAAGTGGGATTTGAGCTTTTTGACAAAAACAGTTTCGGAATTACTGATTTTGAACAGAAAATAAAATATCTAAGAGCTCTTGAAGGTGAGCTTGGCAGAACTATCGAATCTTTGGATGCGGTAGAAGAAGCGACTGTTAATATTGCCCTTCCTAAAGAAAGTGTATTTGTAGAAAACCAGACTCCTCCAACCGCTTCGGTAGTTATTAAACTTAAACCTAATATGATACTTACTCCAAAACAGATTCAGGGAATAAAATATCTTGTTGCTGCGGCAGTTCCTAAATTAAAACCTGAAAACGTAAAAATAATAGACCAGTACGGAAATCTTTTAGGAGAAAATGACGAACTGACACAGAATAATGAACTGTTAAAAGCTGAAATAGCGTATAAAAAAAGAATGGAAAAAGCTTTAGAAGACAATATCGTATCGATTTTGGCACCTGTGGTCGGAGGAAGAAATAAAGTGGTCGCAAAAGTTAATCTGGATATTGATTTTTCCCAGGTGAAATCAAAATCTACGATTTATTCTCCCGACAATGTCGTAAGAAGCGAGCAGACACTGGAAGAAAGCAGAATAGGATATAAACCTAAACAGGTAGGAGGTGTACCAGGTGCGGTAAGTAATATCGGACCGGTGCAGGGGACTAAAAATCAAAACGTGAAAGATAAATACACTAAATCCGAAACAACTACCAATTATGAAATATCAACTACTATTAAAGATGTGAAAGAGCCTCTTGCAAAAATCAAAAGAATAACCGCTGCTGTTGTAGTAGACGGACATTACAAAGTTACAAAAGACGGAAAAAAAGAATTTGTTCCTCTCTCAAAGCTGGAAATTGCAAATATAGAAAATTTGGTTAAAAATACTATAGGTTACGATCCGAAAAGAGGAGACAGCGTAAGTGTAAGCAGTTTCCAGTTTCACGGGGCTTCAAACGGCAATGCTCCGACATCGAAAGTAGGGCAGATTATGCAGACAGTAGAAATGTATTTAGGACCGTTTAGCGGTGTGTTGAAATATCTGTTTTTGATTTTGGTTCTTTTTGTGTTTTATAAAAAGGTTATTACTCCTTTTACACAAAAAATGCTGGAAGTTAAAGTTGAAGAAGAACCGGAATATGTTCAACATGAAATTGAAGTTAATGAGGAAGAAGTTGAATCAACTTATGATAAAATAAAAGAGTTAAAAGAAAAAGTTGAACAGCAGCTTGGTATTTCTAGCGATGTTAATGAAGAAGAGCTTAAATATGAGGTTTTATTAGACAGAATTGTTAAAATGGCGGAAGAAAAAACCGAAGAAGTTGCAAAAGTATTAGAAAATTTAATTAAAGAAGAAACGCATGAAGTATAAGGATTTATGATGGCACTTTCGGCACAGCAGCAGGCTATTCTTGACGAATTGTCAATGCCTGAAAAAATTGCGATTTTGCTTATTCAGTTAGGGGAGGATTTAACAGCTCAGCTGTTTTCTTATATGGATGTTAATGCTATTACTGAAATATCCAAATATATTGCAACGGCAAAAGCAATAGACAAAGCCATAGCTGCAGCGGTTTTAGAAGAGTTTTATGTTATTTTTCAGTCTAATCAGTATATTTCAAGCGGAGGTATAGAGTATGCTAAAGAAATTCTTTATAAGGCTCTCGGACCTGAAGAAGCTAAAAAAGTTCTAGATAAACTTGCTAAATCGCTTCAAAGCGAACAGACTTTCGGTTTTTTACAAAAAGTAAAACCACAGCAGCTTGCGGACTTTATAGTTAACGAACATCCTCAGACTATTGCACTTATACTTGCGCATATGGATCCTACCAGTGCCGCGGAAACTTTGAGCTATTTTCCTGATGAAATAAGGGCGGAAGTTCTTATTAGAATGAGTAATTTAGGAGATATTTCTCCTCAGGTGATTAAAAAAGTAAGTGCAATTCTTGAAACAAAACTAGAAGCTTTGACCGGTTATAAAGTTGAAATCGGAGGAGTCAGATTCGTTGCGGAAATATTTAACAGACTTGGACAAAAAGCAGCAAAATCAACGCTTAAATTTATCGAACAGGTTAACAACGAACTTGCCGAAGAGATTAAAGAAAAAATGTTTACGTTTGAAGATATTCTTAAACTTGACAATAACGCAATTCGTGAAATATTAAAAGAAGCTGATAAAAATCAGTTAATGATTGCCTTAAAAGGCGCTCCTGAAGAGCTTAAAGAAAAATTTCTTGCAAATATGTCTCAACGTGCCGCTGCGGCATTTGAGGAAGAGATGCAGTTTTTAGGTCCTGTAAAGGTCAAAGATGTTGAAGCAGCTCAAAGAAGTATCGTAGAAATAGTACAAAAACTTGCCGAAGAAGGTAAAGTATCAGTTGGAGCGGAGGAAGAAGTAATTGAGTAGAATAGTAAACGGCGAAGCAGTGGAAAGACACATAATAAACCAGTATACGTTTAAAAGTTTTGATGATAACGATGAGAATAAAGAAAAAAACATGCATAATTCTCTAAATGAAAATCAGACACAGCAGACAAATATACATAATAATGAACAAAACACACAAAATAACAACAACGAAGTGATTGAAAAACTTCTTCAAAAAATAGAAGAGCTCAGCAATAATATCGTAAACATTCAGACTAATTTTGAAAAGCAGCTTAATGAGTGTAAACAGCAGATAGAATCGGAGAAAAAAAAGGCTTTTGAAGAAGGATATAAAAAAGGTAAAGAAGACGCATCTTCCGAAGTGTCTAAAGAAATTGAAGAAAAAATAAAACTTCTTCAGGATTCGGTAAAAAAAGTAGATAAAATAAATGAAGTGTTTGAAGAAAAAATTCTTTCAATTGAAAAAGAGTTAATTTCGGTAGCACTTGATATAGCAAAAGAGGTTATTCAAAAAGAAGTTAGCGAAAATTCCAAAGAAATTGCATATAATCTTGCAAAAGCTTTAATGGAAGACATTAAAGATGCTACTAAAATAAAAATAAAAGTAAATCCTAAAGATGCAAAATATTTAAAAGAACAGGATTTACAAAATGTGGAAATAATCGAAGACGACGCCGTAAAAGAAGGCGGTGTTGTGATTTTAAGCGATATAGGAAATATTGACGCTCAGATTTTACAAAGATTTAAAGCAATAAAAGAAGCAGTATTGGAAGGTAATGAATGATAGATGTAAAGCATAAAAGTATTCCGGAATTAGAAGAGACGGCACAAAAAATCAGGGCAAGAATTCTTGAAGTTGTTTCTAAAAAAGGAGGGCATTTAAGCTCTACGCTAGGGGCCGTGGAACTTATTATAGGGATGCATTATGTTTTTGATGCAGAAAAAGATCCTTTTATATTTGATGTGTCTCACCAGGCGTATGCTCATAAACTTTTAACAGACAGATGGGAAAGTTTTGATACGCTCAGACAGTTTGGAGGAATCAGCGGTTATACCAGACCTAGTGAAAGCAGATATGATTATTTCAGTGCGGGCCATTCTTCTACGTCAATATCCGTGGCGGTCGGCGCCGCTAAAGCTATTAAATTAAAAGGAGAAAACAGAACTCCTGTAGTGTTAATCGGGGACGGTGCAATGAGCGCCGGTATGGTTTATGAGGCTTTAAACGAGCTTGGTTTTAGAAAATATCCCGTAGTTATAATTCTTAACGACAATGAAATGAGCATAGGCAAACCTATCGGGGCTTTAAGTAAATATTTAACAAGGCTGAAAGCCGGAAAACTGTATCAGGGCTTTAAAGAAAAATTTAAAAAATTTTTGGATTCTGCACCGAAAGACGTTAAATACATGGCTAAAAAAGTAGAAGAGATGTTTAGCGTTCACGGAGTTTTTTTTGAAGAAATGGGACTTGAATATATCGGGCCGATTGACGGGCATAATTTAGAAGAGGTTATTGAAACACTTCAAGTCGCAAAAAGTCTTAAAAAACCGGTAATAGTACACGCAAAAACCGTTAAGGGTAAAGGTTATAAGCAGGCGGAAGGATATTATGAACACTGGCACGGAGTAGGGCCTTTTGATTTGGAAACGGGAGAGCCTCTTAAAAAATCTTCTCTTTCCGCAACAAAAGTGTATTCTAATAAACTTCTTGAAATAGCTAGAAAAGATCAGAAAGTCGTCGGAGTAACAGCCGCTATGCCAAGCGGCACCGGAATGAAAGATCTGATGAAAGAATTTCCTGAGCGTTTTTGGGATGTTGGTATAGCAGAACAGCATGCGGTAACGTCAATGGCGCCTTTGGCAAAAGAAGGGTTTAAACCTTTTGTAGCGATATATTCGACTTTTTTACAAAGGGGATATGACCAGATAATACATGATGTGTGTCTTGATAACTATCCTGTAAGATTTGCAATTGACAGAGCCGGAATAGTCGGTGCGGACGGAGAGACTCATCAGGGTGTTTTTGATATCGGATTTTTAAGAATCCTGCCTAATATTACGCTTTTTGCGCCTAGGGATTTTGAAACACTTAAAAAAGCTGTGGAATTTGCATACGGTTTTGATTCCGGGCCTTGCGCGTTCAGATATCCAAGAGGCGCTTTTTTATTAAAAGATGATGTTTTCAAAGCTTCTGATTTTGAACTCGGAAAAGGTGAAATTTTAATTGATAACGACAAAATTATGCTGATATCATACGGTAACGGAGTCGGAAAAGCATACAGGGTTCATGAAATTCTCAAACAGCATGGATTAAAGAGCGGAGTGCTGGATTTAAGATTTGTAAAACCGTTTGACAAAGATCTTCTAAAATCTTTAAAAGCAGACAGATGGTATGTAATCAGCGATAACTCAAAAGAGGGCGGAATTGCTGAAATGCTTAGCGATTTTGCAAATGCGGAAAATATAAATGTTAAAATAGAAAGTTTTGAATACCCTGATGAATTTATTCCGCACGGAAATGTTGAAGAAGTGGAAAAACTTTTAAAAGTAGATGCTCAAAGCATAGCGGAAAAAATCAGGGCTGAAAATGGCTAAAGCAGTACTAGGAGGAGGATGTTTCTGGTGTCTTGACGCAGTTTTCAGACAGGTAGAAGGCATTAGAAATGTAACAGCCGGATATGCGGGCGGCAGACGTCCTGATCCAAACTATGAACAAGTCTGTACCGGTGTTACCGGGCATGCGGAAGTTGTTGAAATAGATTATGATGAAAATAAAGTTGATTACGAATACCTTTTAGATATATTTTTTAACATACACGATCCTACCCAGTTAAACCGCCAGGGAAACGATGTCGGTACACAGTACCGTTCGGTTATTCTGTATTTAAACGATGAACAAAAACAAAAAGCTTTGAAAAAAACAAAAGAGTTAAGATCCGAAGGAATAAATCCTATAACGGAAATTAAAAAACTTGACAAATTTTATCCTGCGGAAGAATATCATCAGAATTATTTCCAGAAAAATCCGGAACAGCCTTATTGTGTGTATGTAGTGGCGCCTAAGGTTGAAAAATTTTTAAAGATGGAAAATGGAAAGAAAAAAAGTTAAAGAATTTAAAAGCACAATTTCTTATATTAAAATTAACAATAACGGAGCTTTGATAGTCGATAAGGAAAACAGGGTTTACGTTTACGACTCTTCATTTAAACTTATTAACGGATTTAAAATAAAGCTTCCCGAAAACAGACCCGAAGAGAATACAGTTTCGTGTGATGAGGAGTTTAATTATCTTTTGCTTTCCGTAAGCGGATATCCTCTTACCTTTTGGAACATAAAAGAAAAAAAACTTCTCGGTAAATTCGAATGGCATAAAGGAGACGTTTTATCTGTTGAAATAGGACAAAATTATTTTGCAAGCGGAGGAATAGACGGTAAAATTTATCTTTATTCTATTGAACTTTTAAAAATGGTGTCTAAAATAGCAAAGCATAAAGATTTTATAAGCGATATTGCGTTCGGAGAAGATAAAATTTACGCAACGGGCTATGATAAAGCCGTTTTGTTTGTCGACAGTTCGTCTTTACGCAAAACTGTCAGATTTTTACATCTTAAAAAAGCTCTGAAAATCGAAAATAAAAATTATCTGATAAGCGCTTCGGAGTTTTCTGACGTTATAAAATGGGACAGGGATACCTGTGACGATACCGACAGAGTTGATTTATATAAAAAGTTCAGAGATTTTGCGCTTTATGATAATTATATTTTTGTTCTTACCGATTCAAAGGTTGTTTTATATGATTTGAAAAACGAAGTCCTTGTCAATGATTCTTTTTTTGAAACCGATTCTCAAAAAATTGTTGTATATAAAGACAGAATGTATCTGGTTTCGAGAAATATTCTCGAAGAAGTATGTTTAACCGACGAAAAAGAGCTTTTAGACACCGTTTTATCCGAAAATTATAAAAAAGCATATGAAATGATAGCTTTAAATCCTTTTTTGAAGAAAACCAAAGCATATGAAAAACTTGAAAAACTGTATATAGCAACTATTAAAAAAGCTATGAAATATTATGAAGAAGGTATGAAACAAAAAGCCCTTGAGCTGTTGAAGCCTTTTAGTGCCGTACTTCAAAAAAGAGAAGAAATAAATAAAATAATTACTCATTATGAAAACATACTAAAATTTGTAAAAGCGTTTGAAAACAGAAATTTTGCACTGTTTTATCAGCTTGCAAATCAGTTTGAAATGTTAAAAAATACGAAATATTACATGCTTGCTGAAAAAGAGTGGGAAGAAAGGTTCGAAAAGGCAAAGCAGCTTGCATCAGAAGGTAGAGTGTCGGAAGCGAAAGAAATACTAATAGATTTTATTCCCGTTCCTCAGAAACTGAAACTCATTAATCTGCTGCTTAAAGAAGCCGGTCTTTTCAGACTGTTAAAAGAAAAAATAGCCAATAAAGATTTTAAAGGATTCTTTGCAATAATAAAAGAACATCCGGAGCTTAAAGATACCAAAGAATATAAATCGGTAATCGAATACGGTGAAAAACTTTACAATATAGCTGTTAAAGCCCTGGAGGAAGAAAAATTTAAATATGTTTTAAAAATATGCACCGTATTGGAAGATATTGAAGGTTATGAATTAAAAGCAAAGGAACTTCTAAACAAGGCACAGGTATCGCTCGAGTTTTTAAGACTGTTTAACGAAGATAAAAACAGGGCATTTGAACTGGCAGAAAAATATCCTTTTTTGAAAAAATTAAAGGTTTACAGAGTTTATGAAGAAAAATGGCAAAAAAAACTTCTTAACGCTGAAAGAGAAGCGTTTAAAGGCAAAATAAAATCAGCTTTAGAGGAATTAAAAGAGTATGAATATATAAAAACGAAAAAACCCAGAATAACAAGTATGATTAAAAGCGCATACTTGAATTATATTAAACACTCTAAAGACAAAAACGCAATTGAGAAATACATAAAAACATTCGGTAGGGATGAAGAAATTAACAATTTTTTAAAACAGGGTTAAAATTAAATAAGTAATGGTACCGGCGGTGGGACTCGAACCCACATGGGCAGAGCCCATCGGATTTTGAGTCCGACGCGTCTACCAGTTCCGCCACGCCGGCAAGGATTGAAATTATATCGATAATTTATTTAAAATTCAAGAACTGATAAAAAGATTTTTGATTTTATATTAAGAAAGTTAAATGATTAAATAAAAAAGAAAAAAAGAACTTATTTATTTAAAAGTTCTTTTAATTTTTTACCAACTTTGAATTTTACAGATTTAGTTTCAGGGATTTTAACTTCTCTGTTAGTACCAGGAACTCTAGCTACTCTTGGAGCTCTTGTTACAACTTCAAAACTTCCGAATCCGATAAAACTAACTTTTTTACCTGCTTTTAGAGCTTCTTCCATTGCTTCGATAGTAGCATCTATAACTGCGTTTACATCTTTTTTGCTAAGACCTGACTTTTCTGCTACCGCTGCGATTAATTCTGACTTTTTCATTTTTCCTCCTTTTTAGTTGGGTACAAAAAATTTTACTCTTTTTTTTTACCAAAAATCAAGTGTTTTGGGCATTTTTTGCTATAATTTTGTTAAAAAAGGTACAAAATGAATGCCTGTGAGCTTCCAAGCGCCAAAAAAAGCGATAAAAATTTATGCGAAGTCTTAAAAAACGCGAAAACGATAGTTGTGGTAGGGCTCTCTCCAAAAGAACACAGAGCATCTAATCAGGTTGCAAAATATATGCAGGAGAACGGTTATAAAATAATTCCTGTTTATCCGAGAGAAGAAGAAATTTTAGGTGAAAAGGTTTACAGAAGTCTTGATGAAATTGATTTTGAAGTAGATATTGTAGATATTTTCCGTAAAGGGGAAGATACGCCTCCTATTGTGGAAAAAGCGGTAAAGCTGCCGGGAATAAAATGTGTTTTTCTTCAAGAAGGCGTTGTAAATGAGAAATCTAAAGAAATCGCCGAAGAAGCCGGTGTGTTTTATGTTGAGGACAGATGTATAATGGTTGATCATATCAGATGTAAGAAAGAAGGATTGTTATGATACCTTTTGAAGAAATAAAACAGGCTCACAAAAGAATAAAAAAAGTAGTTTATAAAACACCTTTTGCGTATGCTCCTATACTTTCGCAAAAAGTCGGAAACGAAATATACCTTAAAAAAGAGAACTTACAGATTACCGGGGCTTTTAAATTAAGAGGGGCTTTTAATAAAATAGCTTCTATTCCGGAAGAAAAAAGAAAAAAAGGCGTTATTGCCGCAAGTGCCGGAAATCATGCGCAGGGTGTTGCTTTCAGTGCTAATTATTTTAACGTGCCGGCTATAATCGTAATGCCTGAAGCTACGCCGCTTACAAAAGTAACGGGCGTTAAAGAATTCGGAGGAGAAGTCGTACTTGCAGGTAATAATTATGACGAAGCTTATGAGTATGCGGTAAAACTGGCCGAAAAAAAAGGGTTTGAGTTTATTCATCCTTTTGCAGACGATAAAGTTATTGCAGGACAGGGAACAATCGGAATAGAAATGCTGGAACAGGTGCCTGAGCTTGATTATATTATCGTTCCTATAGGAGGAGGCGGTTTAATCAGCGGAATTGCAAGCGCGGTAAAACAGATCAATCCCCATATAAAAGTTATCGGAGTTACCGCGGAGGGTGCGCCGGCTATGAGACTGAGCTTCTTAAGCGGAAGCGTTCAGGACACCACTTTTGTGAAAACGATTGCTGACGGTATAGCGGTAAGGGATACCAATCCTAAAATGTTTAAACTTGTAAAAGAAGTGGTTGATGACATTGTTGAGGTTGATGATGAAGAAATCGCAAATGCGATTCTGTTTTTAATGGAAAGACAAAAAGTTGTCGTAGAAGGCGCAGGAGCTGTGGGAGTAGCGGCTTTACTGCATCATAAGATTAAATTTACAGCTCCTAAAAAAGTAGGAGTTGTGCTGAGCGGCGGTAATATCGATGTGACAATGATTAATCTGATTATAGAAAAAGGTTTGTTAAAATCACACAGGAAAATGAAACTGATTATCAGACTGGTTGATAAACCGGGAGCTCTTCAAAGACTGACTGAAATACTTGCGGCTGAAAAAGCGAATATAGTGCAAATAGGTTATGACAGAACGGATCTTAATCTTGCTATCGGAGATGCAAACGTGACAATAGCTCTTGAAACAAGAGGTCTTGAGCATCAGGAGGCTATTAAAAGAGCCCTTCATAAAAACGGTTATAAATTTGTAGTGGAGTAGGTAAGTAGGTTAGTAGTGAAGTTGAGAAGGGTTAATGAAATATAAAAATAAGGAGAATTAATGAGCAAAAATTATGAAGTTGTAATAGGTCTTGAAGTTCACGTTCAGTTAAATACTAAAACAAAGATTTTCTGTAACTGTGCCACCAGTTTCGGAGATACGCCTAATACCAATACGTGTCCGACGTGTTTGGGACTGCCGGGAGCTCTTCCTGTATTAAATAAAGAGGCTGTCAGAAAAGCCGTAATGTTTGGAAAAGCGGTAAATGCCGAAATTAATAAAAAATCTATTTTTGCAAGAAAAAACTATTTTTATCCAGACCTTCCAAAAGGATACCAGATAAGCCAGTTTGAGATTCCTATCGTAGGTAAAGGAAGTTTAACCATAGAAGTTAACGGTGAAACGAAAGAAATAGGTATTACAAGAGCGCACCTTGAAGAAGACGCCGGTAAAAACATACATGACGGCGATGTAAGTAAAGTTGATTTAAACAGAGCCGGGACGCCGCTTCTTGAAATAGTCAGCGAACCGGATATGAGAAGCAGCGATGAAGCTATTGCTTATCTTAAAAAACTTCACGCTATTGTCAAATACCTTGGAATCAGTGATGCGAATATGCAGGAAGGCTCATTCAGATGTGATGCCAACGTATCTGTAAGACCTAAAGGCCAAAAAGAGTTCGGTACAAGAGTTGAAATTAAAAACATCAACTCATTCAGATTTATCAAACAGGCAATAGAGTATGAAATTGAAAGACATATTGAGGCGTATGAATATGACGAATACGAAGATGAAGTAGTACAGGAAACCAGACTGTTTGATTCTAAAACGGGCGAAACAAGAAGTATGAGAGGAAAAGAAGAGTCTGCAGATTACAGATATTTTCCGGATCCTGACTTACTGCCTCTTGTTGTTCCGGATGAGTTTTTTGATGTGAAAATACCGGAACTTCCGGATGAGAAAAAAGAAAGATACATGAAAGAATTCGGTCTAAAAGAATATGATGCAGGAGTTCTGACGTCAGAACCTGAACTTGCTGCATATTTTGAAGATCTTGTTGAAAGAGGATGTGAACCTGTTATGGCTAACAACTGGCTGGCAGTCGAGCTTTTAGGAAGACTGAATAAAGCCGGATATGCAATAGAAAATTCTCCTGTAAGCAGTGAAAAATTAGCAAAACTTATATTAAGAATTAAAGATAACACCATAAGCGGCGCAGGAGGTAAAAAAGTGCTTGATTTATTAATGGAAGAAGAAATAGAAGTTGATGTCGCAATAGATAAACTCGGATTGAAACAGGTAAGCGACGAAAGCGCCATAGAAAAAATGGTTGATGAAATTTTGGCGGCAAATGAAGATAAAGTTGCTGAATATAAAGCAGGTAAAGACAAACTGTTCGGTTTCTTTGTCGGACAGGTTATGAAAGCGAGCCGCGGAAAAGCAAATCCTCAAGTTGTAAATAAAATACTTAAAAGCAAGCTGTCTTGAGATTGAAAGAATTCATTGTAAAAGCCCTTGTGGCTTTTGCTTTTTATATTGACAGTAATACCAGATATAAAAAAATCAAAGGCTTTTTCAGGCGTTTAATGAACGATGACGATTATACGCCAAAGAAATTTTTTGATTTTTTTATGCTTTTTTTGGTTATTACAAGCGTTGGCATACTTTTATATGATATTAAGCACGATCTTAATCCGTGGGTTGAAGAGTTTGACTTTTACGTTGTAACTTTTATATTTGCGATAGAATATCTTATAAGGCTTTGGGTATATAACGACACGCATAAAATCATTATAGAAGAGTATGAAGAATCCACTTTTTTAGAACGGGAGTTTTCTCTTAAAAACGTAATAAAAAAAGCATTTTTGAAAAAATGGGAATATATTAAATCCCCTTTTGCAATTATAGACTTTCTTGCAAATCTTCCAGGATTCAGAAGTTTAAGAATACTAAGAATTTTTGTTATTTTCAGACTATTTAAAATATTAAGATATACGAGAAGTATTAATACGTTTATAGAGGTTTTAGCGAGTAAAAAATTCGAACTTACAATATTATTGCTGGCTGTAGGTTTCGTAACGTTTATAGGCGGTGCTGTCATATATGTTTTTGAAGCGCACATAAATCCTAAAATCGAAACAATATTCGATGCGATATACTGGTCTTTAATTACCATTTCCACCGTCGGTTACGGAGATATTACCCCGGTTACCCAGGAAGGTAAAGTTCTTACCATGTTTTTGATTGTAGTGGGTATCGGATTTATCTCATTCTCCACATCAATTATAGCTTCCGCTTTTACGGAAAAACTGAATGAACTTAAAGCGGACAGGGTTTTGAGAAAAATAAAACATATGGAAGATGTATATCTAATATGCGGATATTCTAACGAAGCGGAAATTCTTGCAGAAAGATTTAAAAAAGACAATATAGATTTTGTTGTGGTGGATATGGATGAAGACAGAGTTGAAAAATCTAACCATAAAGGGTATATCACATTAAAAGGCGATATTACACAAAAGACATTTTTGCAGGTGCTTGATTTCAGCAAAATATCAAAAATATTCGTACTTACAAATAACGACATCAGTAATTCATTTATCGTATTAAGTGTAAAAGCTTACAGCAAAGGAGCTGAAATTATTGCACTGGCAAATGACGAAAGAAACGTAAGCAAAATAAAAAAAGCGGGAGCGAATCACGTAGTGGTTCCGTCTACCGTTACCGCTTTACTGACTGCGGAATATATAGGAAATCCTATTACTTTTGAAGTGATTGATGCGATTTTAACTGAAAGAAGAAATGCTATTATTGATGAAATTATCGTTATTAAAGATTCTATTCTTGACGGTAAACTTGTAGGAGAAATTGATTTTGACAAGTATAAAATTATTCTGTTCGGGGTATTAAAAAGGAACGAGTCTCCACTTCTTAATGAGACCTTGCAGATTGAAAAAGGCCATTTTTATTTTAACCCTCCTTTTGATTTAAAACTTGAAGAAGGCGATATTCTGGTTGTAATGGGTTACAGTGTGAGTGTGAATTACTTTAAATATCAGATTGAAAAGAGTAGTATATGAGAATAGCTATATTCGGATTTGACGATTTTGGGGAAAGAGTAGCGAGATTTTTAAATAAAAAAGATATCGTTATTGTGGTTTTGGATGAAAAAGAAGAAGCAAGAGCCAGGGAAAAGCTTTACGACGTAGTAAAGCTTCACAATATTGACGATGATGAAATTGCTAAAATAGAAGAGTTTGATATAGCTATAGCTGTTCTTCATGATGAAGATAAAAACCTGTTTTTATGTCTTACGTTAAGAGATCTGTTTCCTGATAAAAAGATAATCGCGAAAGTTGCAGACAAAGACAATGAATACAAATACAGACTTGCAGGAGTTAGCAAACTGATAAATCCTTACGAAGTTACGGCAAACAGAATTATGACTATACTGAAAAAGCCTTTAACCCTGAAAGTTATAGAAGAAATAATTTTTCAGGACAACAAGCTTTCTTTTGCTGAAATAGTGATACCTCCTAATTCTTTTTTAGAAGGTAAATATATTAAAGACATATTTAAAGATATTTCTTCGTTATACAATCTGTTAATTATAGGTATTGTTGACAAAGAGCTTTCAGACAACGTACAGTTTGTTACAAAAGGTTATAACCATAAAATAGACGAGGGCGATATTTTGGTTGTAGTCGGAGACGTAGAAGAAATTGAAAGATTTAAAAATGATCTTGAACTATTTCAACACGGAGGTATGATATGATATCCGTTATAGGTGCGGGAGCCTGGGGGAGCGCTTTATATTATGCAATTAAACAGATGGTACCTGATGCAGTAATCACCTCAAGGACGAAAAGAAACATTGAAGGATTCGCTGATTTGGACAAAGCGCTGGAAAATGAATATATTTTAATAGCTATTGCTGCTCAGTCGATTAAAGATTTTTTAAAAAAAGTTGATCTTTCTGAGAAAAAAATACTCGTAGCCAGCAAAGGAATAGATAACGAAAAACTCAAATTTTTAAATGAAATTTTTGAAGAATATGTGTCTCCTGACAATCTCGCTTTTATTTCAGGGCCTTCTTTCGCAAAAGAAGTCAGGGAAAACAAGCCTACGGCTCTTGTAATCGCTTCTAAAAATACGGATTTGGCTGAACAATTTAAAACATTTTTCCCTACATTTTTAAAAATATATATCGATGACGATGTGGCAGGCGTAGAAGTTGCCGGAGCATATAAAAACGTGATAGCCATAGCCGGCGGGATATGCGAAGGGCTGAATCTGGGGTCTAATGCAAAAGCCGCGCTTTTAGCCAGAGGACTTGTGGAAATGGACAGATTCGGAGAAAAGTTCGGAGCAAGAAAAGACACTTTTTTAGGTGTGGCCGGTTCGGGAGATCTGTTTTTGACAGCAAATTCCACTATGAGCCGTAATTACAGGGTAGGACTTAATCTTGCCAAAGGAAAACTTCTTAATGATATATTGGATGAACTTGGAGAAGTGGCTGAAGGGGTGTATACAACAAAAGCGATTTATAAACTGGCAAAACTGAACGAAGTTTATACGCCGATAGCAAACGAAGTATATAAAATTATTTATGAAAATAAAGAACCGTTAAAATCGTTAAAAGATTTACTGGGCTGATCCCGTAAAAGGGAGAAGAATTATTATTGTGCTTTTTTAACTGCACCCGCAACTATTGAAAGAATAATTCCTGTCGCAATAACACACATAGAAATTGCTATAAATCCGCTAAATCCCATTTTTTCTCCTTTTTTTAGTTTCGATTATTATAGCAAATAATGTGAATATGTGAATAATTTTTGTTAAAATTTGCTAAAAAAAGTGAAAATAATGAGGCTTGATCAGTATTTGGTAACAAATGAATATACATTTAGCAGAAACAAGGCGCAGGAAATTATAAAGAGCGGATATGTAAAAGTTAATGATAAAATCATTAAAAAACCGTCATTTAAAATTGACGAAAACGATAAAATTGAAGTTGTGCAAAATGACGGATACGTTTCAAGAGCCGCATATAAACTGAAAAACTATCTTGAAAAATACAATATTACTTTTGAAAACAAGTATGTGTTGGATATAGGTTCAAGTACCGGAGGATTTACGCAGGTTGCTTTGGAAGCGGGTGCTAAAAAGGTAGTAAGTGTGGATGTAGGAAGCGGTCAGCTTCATAAAACGCTTAGAGACAACCATAAAATAGAACTTTATGAAAATACCGATATAAGAGAGTTTGTATATAATGAAAAATTTGACGTTATTGTGAGTGACGTCAGTTTTATTTCACTGCTTAAAATTACTGATAAAATAGATACACTGGCAAAAAAAGACATTATACTTCTTTTTAAACCGCAGTTTGAAGTCGGAAGAGAGGCCAAAAGAGATAAAAAAGGCGTTGTAACCGATATGAAGGCTGTAGAATCTGCTATGATTAATTTTGAAAATGAATGTAAAAAGCTGGGCTGGGAGCTGATAAGAAAAGAAGAGTCTAGTATTAAAGGAAAAGAAGGAAACACTGAATTTATATATCATTTCAAAAAAGTTTGATATAATCGCACAAAAAAGGTCTAATTTTGATAAGCAGATATCCAACAAGGAAAATAAAAGTCGGAAACGTCGAAATAGGAGGAGATGCTCCTATTTCGGTGCAGTCTATGACCTATTCAAAAACAAAAGATATAAAAGCTACTCTTGAGCAGATTAACAGGCTTTATTTTGCGGGTGCTGATATCGTCAGGGTGGCAGTTTTGGATGAGGAAGACGCAAACGCTTTAAAAGAAATTAAAAAAAACTCTCCCCTTCCGGTTGTAGCGGATATACATTTTAATTACAAGCTGGGACTTAAAGCCGCTGAAGCGGTAGACGCTCTTCGTATTAATCCGGGAAATATAGGCGGAAAAGAAAGAGTAAAAGCAGTTGTCGACGCATGCAGACAGAGAAATATTCCTATCAGAATAGGTGTTAATGCCGGAAGCCTTGAAGATCATCTTGAAAACAAATACGGCCAGACGCCTAAAGCCATGGTTGAGTCTGCTTTATGGCATATTAAATTTCTTGAAGATCTTGATTTCAGGGATATAAAAGTTTCACTAAAAGCCAGCGACGTTCAAAGAACGGTTGAAGCGTACAGAATGTTAAGACCTCTTGTCGAATATCCTTTTCATTTGGGTGTAACCGAAGCCGGAACCAAATTTCATGCAACTATTAAAAGCGCTGCCGCGTTTGGCGCTTTGCTTCTGGAAGGTATAGGCGATACTATGAGGGTGTCAATAACCGGAGAGCTTGAAGAGGAGATAAAAGTAGGCAAAGCGATATTGAAAGATTTAGGACTTTCAAAAGAAGGGGTCAATATTATTTCATGTCCTACCTGCGGGAGGATAGAAGTAGACCTTCCTCCTATTGTTGAAGCTGTTGAGGAAGCTACCAAAAATATAAAAAAACCTCTTAATCTTGCGGTCATGGGCTGTGTGGTTAACGCCATAGGCGAAGCAAAAGAAGCGGATGTTGCGATTGCCTGCGGCAAAGGGTACGGGCTTATTATTAAAAAAGGCGAAATAATAGGCAAATATAAAGAAAGCGAACTGCTTGAGAGGTTTTTGGAAGAAGTAAAAAAGGAGAGTGAATGAGCGCAACTACTATGATATATATCGTGGGGCTAAGTATTGCCTCTATGGCATTTATTTTTATTTTTATGCTGCTTAGAAAAATAGAAATTACGGAAGAGAGAATTCTTAAAATATTAGGCGAACATGCCGAAGAGATTAAAAAAGCGAAAAACGACGAGGAGCTTAAAGAACTGATAAGGGCACTTCCTAAGAAAAAAAGAACAAAACTAAAAACTCTTTTTGAATCTCAGGACCTGTATGATGCCGTTAAGCATATTAAAAAACACATATTAAAAACTACTGACCGGGAAAATGGAGACGTAAATCAGGATTAGCCAAAACTTCGTCGATTACAATTTCGTAATCTTCTTTTGCGTTTTCGAGCATTTTGAATTTTTCTTCGTTTTCAGATAAAATAACACCAATATCAATAGGGTTTTTTGTGGCTTTAAGATTTTCTATTAATTCTTTGTCATCCGTTTGGATATATATACTTCTGTATTGCAATGTTGCCAAAGAATCTTTGTAAGGATAAGTGATTTTTAAAATCATTAAAAACCTTTTTTTATAATTTTAACATAAATGCTATAAAAGGAAAAATAGTGGAACTTTACAACCTGGATATAGAAAGAGGGATACTGAGCGCCATATTGTTTGACGGGAAAATATATGAAGACGTGGCGGCTATTCTTAAACCTTCCGACTTTTATCTTCCTTTTCATCAGAATATTTTTGCGGCGATGGAGGATCTTTCTAAAAAAGACTATCCGATTGATGAAATATTTTTAAGAGACTATCTTACTAAACAGAATAAATTTGATGAAGAGCTTTTCTTGGAAATACTCGGAACGGCCCCTATTGAGGCTGTCGAAGCTTATGCGAGGGAAATTAAGGATCTTGCGGTTAAAAGGGAGCTGATACATCTTTCCAATGAAATTAAAAAAACAGTTTTGGAAGACGATAAAAAAGCTATTGAAGAAGTAGAAGAAATACAGGGCAAACTCTTTAGCATCGCAACTTCCAATCTTGCCGGAGACTTTAAAAATTCACAGGTTATTATAGATGAAACGCTTGAATATATCAAAGCCCAGGTAAGCAAACAGAATAAAATCGTAACGGGACTTGATACGGGTTACGTTGAACTTAACAGAATGACAAGCGGTTTTGGAGAAGGTGATCTGATTATTTTAGCCGCAAGACCTTCTATGGGTAAAACGGCTTTAGCTTTAAATCTTGCTTTAAATGTATTAAAACAGAATAAGGGCGTGGCAATATTTTCACTTGAAATGCCGGCTGATCAGCTGATGCTTAGAATGCTGAGCTCAGCCGGGAAAATACCGCTTCAGGATTTAAGAAGGGGGAATCTCGATGACAATGAATGGAGCAAGCTTACGGCTGTTGCAGACGAATTAAGCGAAAAACCGCTGTTTGTAGATGACGAAGGTAATGTAAATATTCATACCATCAGAGCAAAACTCAGAAAGCTTAAAATTCAAAATCCGGAACTCTCTTTGGCAATAGTGGATTATCTTCAGCTTATCAATTCGGATTTAAAAGAAAGGCATCTGGCAATTGCTGAAATTTCAAGAAGCCTGAAACTTTTGGCAAGGGAGCTTCAGATACCTATTATTGCGCTCTCACAGCTTAACCGTTCACTTGAAAGCAGACCTAACAAAAGGCCGATGCTGAGCGACCTTAGAGAATCAGGCGCAATTGAACAGGATGCCGATATAATCATGTTTATATACAGAGACGACGTTTATAAAGCGATGGAGGCGAAGCAGAAACAAAAAGAAGCAATGGAGCAGGGAAAAGCCGTTCAGATAGAGTTTAAAGAAAAAGAAGTTGAAGACGCCGAAATAATCATCGGTAAACAGAGAAACGGGCCGACGGGCACAGTCGAAATGCTGTTTCATAAGAATTATGTACTGTTTACAGATAAAGTCAGTGAAGTACAGGAAATTCAAATGAGCGAGGCTCAGATAGAAATACCTTCCATTTAGGGAATAGAGAATGATATATGGAGATTTTGTCAAAATCAGATAGATTAAAACCGCCGCTTTTTGCGGTATATTTTAAAATTACGCGATATTTTTCAGAAAATAAATTTTTAATTTTGGCTGCTGTTATTCTTATAACGGTCAGATTCCAGATCTCTTTTTTCAACTATCTTGATTTTAAATATCATAAGGTTCAAAATATAAACGCAAATGTGGTTAATCAATATAAAAAACAAGGGAAAAGAGGCGATTATTATGTTTTGAAGCTTAGAAACAGGACGCTCAGTTTTTATACAACATCCAAAGAAGATTTAAAAAATCTGTTAAATGAAAAACTCTCTTTAAGTATTATAACGTCTAATATAGCTTTTAGCGGTTTCATGTTTACCTTTTATGCTCCGAGTTTTAATATTAAACTTCTGCCGGTTTCAAAGGCTGACGAATATATAGAAAAACAGCATCTGAGAAAAGAAACGGCAGATATTTTTAAGGCTCTGTTTTTGGGAGAAAGTATCAGTCATAAAACGAGGCAGGAGCTGAGCACTCTGGGTGTTTCGCATTTAGTAGCGTTAAGCGGTCTGCATTTAGGTTTTTTGTCCGTGTTTTTGTATGTTTTTTTGACTCCGTTTTATAAACTGTTTCAAACACGTTTTCCATACCGGAACAGATTTGCGGATTTGGCCGCGGCTGTTTTTGTTATTGAATTTTTATATCTTTATATTACAGGATTTCCGCCTTCTCTTATCAGGGCGTATATACTTGAAATTGTTGTGTTTTTATATGCTTACAATCTTCAAAACCCTTTTTCCCTGAAAGTATTGATTACAGTATTTTTTCTTTCTTTAATAATATTCGGAAGCAAAGTTTTCAGCCTCGGCTATTTTTTGAGTATATTGGGGGTGTTTTATATTTATCTGTTTTTCAGATATTACAAGCCTACGTTTATAAATTCTCTTATTTTGAGTTTTTATATGTTTTTGAATATGTTTGTTGTTTCGCATGTGTTTTTCGGAAACTTCAATTTATACCAGCTTTTTTCTCCCGTTATAAACATACTGTTTACCCTGTTTTATCCTTTTGAAATTTTTCTTCATATGATAGGTTTCGGGGGAGTGTTCGATTCTGTTTTAGAAAAGTTTCTTCATTTTGGAGATTACTTTGTAACGGTGAAAATCCCTTTATGGTTCGGGCTGTTTTTTATATTGGGAAGTGTTTTTTCATTTTTTTCAAAAAGGCTATTTTATGGTATAAATCTGGTATCATTATTAATAATATTTTATGCTATAGGAGTATATGTTGTATAAATTTAAGACAGTAAAAGAATATGTTGAATATTTTGAAAAATTGATAGAAAAAGAACGTCTGGCGGAAAAAGAGTTTCATTTAAATGAAATAAAAAGGTTAAGCGGCAGAGAAAGACAAAAAAGAGGCCGTGCGGTGTTAGGGCTTAGAATGAAATATGTCGGAGAATTTCTGGATTTTAAAATATACAGATTTAACAGAAACAATATGCCTGAACATCAGATTAAAGCCGGAGATATTGTGCTTATAAGCAAAGGAGAACCCCTTAAGTTTAACCAGGAGGCGACTGTAAGCGGTGTTGGGAGAAATTTTATAGAAGTATATTCAAAAGAACCGATATTCCGTTCAAAACTTTACAGACTTGATCTGTTTGTAAACGATATAACTTTTAAAAGAATGAAAAAAGCGCTTGAAAAAATTGAGAATGGAGAATTGAAAATTGAAAATGCTAAGGAAATACTGCTCGGTAAAAAAGAGCCGAAAGTTGAAACGGTTGACGAAAAAAGCGATATTTTAAACGAATCTCAAAACATAGCGCTTAGCAAATCCATTAATTCAGACGTTTTTCTTATACACGGACCTCCGGGAACCGGTAAGACTACAACTCTTGCGGAGGTGATCAAAAAACATATAGGCAAAAAACTGCTTGTTTCCGCCGACAGCAACGTAGCTGTTGACAACCTGCTTGAGAAACTCAAGGAATATAATGTCGTAAGAATTGGACATCCTGCGAAAATGGATTCTAAACTTATGAAATATTCGCTGGATGTAAAAATAAGACGCGATAAAAGATATAAAGAGGTTGAAAAAATAATTAAAAAAATCGATGATTTGAAATATCTGCAGGATAAAAGATATAAAAAACCGACTCCCGGAAGGAGAAGAGGTTTAAGCGATGAGGAAATATTAAAATATGCAAAAGAGGGCAAAGGGGCCAGAGGAGTACTGAAAGAATGGATGAGAGAAATGGCCGAATGGCTTAAAATTCAGAAGAATATAAATAAACTGTACGATCAGAAAAACGAAATAATCGAACAGATTATGAATGATGTTTTAAATAACGCTGAAATAATTTTTGCTACAAATTCGGCATGCGGAGGAGAATTTCTGGAAAACAGGGATTTTGATACGGTATTTATAGACGAAGCGGCTCAGGCGATGGAGCCTAGCAGCCTGATACCTTTTATTAAAGGTAAAAGTGTAATATTTGCCGGAGACCACAAACAGCTTCCTCCTACTATTTTAAGCAATGACGAAAGACTGAAAATAAGTATGTTTGAAAGATTCAGCGCTTTATATCCGAATGTTTTACATACTCTTGAAATACAATACCGTATGAATGAAAAAATAAATGAATTTCCAAGCTGTGAGTTTTATGAGTGCAAAGTAAAAACTTATGAAAAAATTAAGGATATAACGATAAGAGATCTTAATATCCAGCCGAGTGAAATGTACGGGGAGTATATACCGGCTGTATTTATAGACACATGCGGCAAATTTATGGAAAAAAGTAAAAAAGATTCACCTTCAAAATACAATCCGAAAGAAGCTGAATTTGTAGTTTCACTCGTTGAAGAGTTTTTGAAAAACGGTGCTAAGGAAGAGCATATAGGGATAATTACTCCGTATAAAGACCATGAGGAATACATAAAAAGTTTAGTGAAGAGTGAAAAATGTAAAGTAAAAAGTGATTTGCTGGAAGTTAAGAGTGTTGACGGATTTCAGGGAAGGGAAAAGGAAATAATAATATTAAGTTTAGTCAGGGCAAACGAAAGAGAGGAAATAGGCTTTTTAAAAGATATAAGACGCTTGAATGTAGCGATTACCAGAGCAAAAAGAAAACTTGTCATTATCGGAGACGCTAAAACGCTGATTGTCAGCCAAACTTATAAAAATTTGATAGAATACATAAAAAGCAACGGAAAATATATCACTTTAAAATGAAAGACGGAAAATGAAGGTAGAAATAACAAAAGAGGCTTTTAACAAGCTGAAAAGAAGAGTGCCCTGGATATATAAAAACGAAATAGTTTCAATACCTGAATGCGATAAAGGCAGTATAGCCGATCTTGTTTATAAAGGCGAATATGCGGCAACGGTATTTGTTAATCCGGAAAGTAAAATTACGGCAAGGGTTTTGAGCTTTGAAAAAGTAAACATAGACAGGGAGTTTTTTAAAAACAGAATAGAAAAAGCGATTGAAAAAAGAAAAAACGGACCTGTTAAAAACGGTTTGTGGAAAATAAACGCAAGCACTACTAATGCTTTAAGACTTATTCATTCGGAAGCGGATTTTCTGCCGGGTCTTATAGCAGATAAATACGGTAACAATCTTGTTGTGAGTTTTACCACTGCGGGTATGGATAATTTTAAGGGTGTAATACTTGAAATACTGATTGAACTGTTAAATCCTAAAGGCATATATGAAAAAGCAGATAAAATCAGAGAAAAAGAAGGGCTGGAAGTTATATCCCATACTGTATACGGCAATGTAGATAACGAATTTATAATAGAAGAAAATGATAAAAAATTTTTGACAAGCCTAAAAGAAGGACAAAAAACCGGATTTTTCCTTGATCAAAGAAAGAACAGATATTTAGTAGGGAAATTCGGGAATAAAAAAACACTGGATCTGTTTGCCAATGCGGGAGGATTTGGTATTTATGCAAATGCCAAATATACTAAATTCGTAGAAATTTCGGCACTTGCCTGTTCACAGATAGAAAAAAACTGTGAATTAAACGGAGTTGAGAATTACGATATTATTAAAGCGGACGTTTTTAAGTTTCTTGAAAAAGAAAAAGAAACGTATGATCTGATTATTATAGATCCGCCGGCCTTTGCTAAAAATAAAAAAGCGAGAAACGGGGCTATTAAGGGCTGGAAATATTTAATAGTAAACGCTTTAAAACTGCTTAAAGACGGAGGCTGTCTTGCACTTTTTAGCTGCTCACATTCAATAACTTCAAAAGATCTGCTGGATTTGGCGTTAAGCAGCAGTATTATTGATAATTCTTATTTGTCAGTTTTGGAATTTTTAAAACAGGATTATGACCATCCTTATGTTTTGAATATACCGAATTCGCTTTATTTAACGGGAGTACTTTTAAGGAAAACAAAATGAAGCTTTTATTTATCAGGCATTCTCTGGCAATGGAAAGGGAAGAGTTTAACGGACACGATTTTGAAAGGCCTTTAGTGGAAAAAGGTATAAAAAGAGCTAAAAAATTTTTCAAACATATAGAAAAAATATATCCGGAAATTGACTATATCGTAACTTCTAAAGCCCTGCGAGCAAAACAGACTGCGGAAATTTTAAAATCTTATTACCCTAATGCTTTTTTTGAAGAAACTGCTTTGCTGTATCCGGGTGCGGGTATGATTGAACTTAAACAGGTTTTACAAAATAAAGACGGTGTGGTGGCTATAGTTGGACATGAACCGGATCTTGGTAATTTCGTAAGAGAACTTATGTATGCACCTAATTTAAAACTGAAACTCAGAAAACCTTCTCTTGCCGAAATAGAAGACGGGGTTTTAAAGGCTCTTTTTCAATACAGACACTTTAAGGATGAAAATGCTTGAAAAATTAAAAAACGGCAAATTCAGTGAAATAGCACTCTATTTTCTTTTTAAATCATATGATAAAAAAAGTTTAAATGATTTTTTAAAAGAATACGGTCTGGAAAAATATGCTGAATTTTATGACGAATTTCATAACACGGATATTTCTGAAGAAGAGCTAATGAAATATTTTGACGGCAATTATGAAAAGCTTTCACGTGAGCTTGCCTTGTTTTTTGCTCCTTTTTTACCGGAAGATTTTGTTTTAAGCAAAGATTTGGAAAAATTAAGACAGGAGCTTAATTCTGTTTACGGGAATGAAATAAGCGAAGCTATAATAAAGGCATTGGAGATTTTAAGTATGCTTTCTTATCCGGAAGATTTGGAAGAAAAAGAATATTTATTAAAAGAGGTTTTTAAAATAATGATACTGCTTTCTAAAATAATGATGTTGTTAAAGGACGGTGATGAAGTTAAGTGATCTGCAAAAACATATAAAAATTATAGACGAGCCTTTGGATATTAATCTTGAAATACCGCATCTGGCTTATATAGAAGCAAAAAAAGAAAATCCTAAAATACTGATGTTTACAAACCCTGTGGAAAACGGCAAAAAGTTTGATATGCCTGTTGTTATGAATATTTTTGCAAACGATGAGGTTGTAAGAGAGATATTTGGAAGAGAGCTTGATGAAATAGCAGGTGAGATTGAAAGTCTTATTAAAATGAAACCTCCTAAAACACTTAGTGAAAAATTAAAAGCGTTCGGAAAGCTGTTTGCAATTAAAAACACAATTCCAAAAACCGTTAAATCCGCAGAGTGTCAGTACAGAGTATACCGGGGAGACGCCGCAAAACTTTCTAATCTTCCGATACTTAAAACATGGGAGCTTGACGGCGGGAAATTTATCACAATGGGACAGGTTTATACCAAAAGTCTTGACGGAAGTGTCAGAAACGTGGGAATGTACAGACTTCAGATATATGACGATAAAAGACTCGGACTGCACTGGCAGATACATAAAGACAGCGCACACTTGTTTTGGGAGTATAAAAAGGCAGGCAAAAAAATGCCTGTATCCGTTGCAATAGGGGGAGACCCTCTGTGGACATGGTGTGCCACCGCACCGATGCCTCCCGGGATATTTGAAGTAATGCTGTACGGATTCGTAAGACGCGAAAGCCCTAAACTTGTCAAATGTATAAGCAATGATATTGAGATTCCAGCGGATGCGGATATTGTAATTGAGGGGTGGTGCGAACCTGAAGAGATGGAAATTGAGGGAATGTTTGGGGACCATACCGGATATTATACGCTTAAAAAGCCGTTTCCGGTTATGCATGTAGAAACCATTACAACTAAAAAAGACCCTGTGTTTTATGCAACTGTTGTCGGGAAACCGCCTTTGGAAGACAAATATATGGGTTATGCGACAGAGAGAATATTTCTGCCTCTGCTTAAAACCACTTCACCTGATTTAATTGATTACGCAATGCCTGAAAACGGGGTTTTTCATAACTTAATTCTTTGTAAAATAGCTCCGAGATATCCCGGACACAGTATGCAGGTAATGCACTCTTTGTGGGGTGTCGGGCAGATGAGTTTTGTAAAACACGCGGTTTTTGTAGGTGAGGATGCGCCTGAACTTAGAGATTATGAAAACATAACAAGATATATACTTAACAATCTGGATCCTGAAAAAGTGCTTATAAGCAAAGGTGTTGTAGACGAGCTTGACCATTCAAGCGTAGAAGAACTTGTAGGCGGAAAGCTTGGAGTGGATGCAACGCATGAATGGAGAATTGAGAATGGAGAATTGAGAATTTTAGATGATGAGGAGCTGTTGGAGAAAATAAAAGCGCTTGATGAGAGTGTGGAGGAAATTAAACAGTATATGACGGATACCAAAAATCCGGTATGTGTGATCAAATTCAATAAAACAAAGCCCGCAAGGGAAATTTTCGATAAGTTAAAAGAACTCAAAGAGCATTTAAGAGTTGTAGTGTTTATAAACACTCCCGAAACGTTTAATCCGTATATGCTTGTATGGAGGGTGACAAACAATATTGATGCGCTTAGGGATGTATGGATTGAGGAAATCATAGGTATAGACGGTACAAACAAAAGTAAAATAGACGGTTTTAACCGTGAGTGGCCGCCAGATGTCGATACTACACCTGAAGTAATTGAAAAACTAAAAAAAATGAACTTAATAGACGGAATATCAGAAGAGGATTTAAAAAAATATCAGGTTATTGAATAATTGTTTATTACTTTATGTAATAAAATTGACTAAAAAACGTAAATAAATTGTAAAGAAGCTGGGGTCTTGTGATAAAATTACAACAAAAAGAGGTATATATGGATTTAGGCAACCTTTTTTTGTTTAAAGGTCTCAGCGACGAGCAGATCAAAGAGATAGAAAAGTTTACAATCGTAAAAAATTTAAAAAAAGACGAAATAGTATTTTATGAAAAAGAAAATCCTGCGTATCTTCATCTTCTTATCAGCGGAAGTGTAAGAGTGTATAAAGTAGACAATAAAGGCAATGAGCTTGTAATACACAAATTTCTGCCCGTGTCTTTAATTGCTGAACTTGCAAATTTCGAAAATATGCCTTATCCCGCCAACTGTGCAATGGATGAAGACGGAATTATTTTAAAAATAGAATTTGAACCTTTTAAAAAATTTATGAAAAACGGAGATGTCTGTTTTTCCATAATGAGTTCTCTTCTTAAAAAAATGAAATTTTTAGACGATCTTATTCAGGATAATCTTATCCTTGATACCGAAACAAAAATAGCAAAGTTTATATATGACAATGATGAAATGTTCGGAGAACTTAAACAGCACAGCATTGCCAGTCTTTTGAATATAAAACCTGAAACATTAAGCAGAAAACTTAAAAAATTTAAAGAACTCGGAATAATTGAAAATACCGGAAGCAAGTTAATAGTAAAAGATAAAGAAAAAATAAAAGAGTTTTTTACATGGTAGCGTTTATCATTTTGAAAAACCCTGCCGTAACCGTATCAATTGTATTAATATGATTTTCCAGCCAAGGTATAAACGCCTTTGTTAAATAATCTTTAAGATATTCAGTGTCATTTAGTCTGCTTTTAAGTTCTGTAAGTTCGTTTAATATTCTGGCATGCTCCATTTTATGAGGAACAATTGCAAAAAAATTGTATTTTTCCATAAGTTTTTCTTCAAAAGCAAAATGTTCTTTTACGTCATTTAAAAATTCTTCATATGCTTTTTCTATGTCTTTTCCGTTTATGATAGCGTCATATAAACTGTTTACATAGTGAAGTTCCCTGTTGTGTATTTCGTTCATCGGTTCAAATGCAACCGGATTTACTTTTTCTATGAGCATACTAATACCTTTTTGTCGTAATTATAGTATAAAAAGAGGCACAAAGGCCCCACAAAGGAGGGAGAAAAATTAAGAAGCAAGTTCTTTACCGAAATCTTTGTGAATATCACCGCTGATTACACCGAAGTTAAAGTTTTCAACTAAGAAGTTAACGATAGCTTCGTCGGCAAATTGAGGAGCGTTTGGCCCGATTAAAATATCTTTTATTCCAAGGCTTAATAATGCTAAAAGAATAATAATAGCTTTTTGCTCCATCCATAGAAGCGCGATTGATACCGGAAGATCATTTACGTCTTCTACACCTAAAGCGTTAGCAACCGCAAGTGCGATATGAACTGCACCGTTACTGTCGTTACACTGACCAAGGTCGATATATCTTGGAATGTCAGTACCAGGTACTGTTCCGAAATCGATGTCGTTGAATCTAAATTTACCACAGCTTGATGTGATAATGATATGATCTTTAGGTACTGCAAGAGCTAACTCTCTGAAATAGTCTCTTTTTTTACCAGGTGCGTCACATCCTGCAATAACCCATACTCTTTTTAGTTTACCTTCTTTAATCGCATCAAGGATTTTTGCTCCGAATGCGTCAAGAACTGTTTTGTAGTGATGTCCTGTTACAAGTTTTTCATCACTGTCGAATCCTGTAATATCAGGCAGTTCTAAAGTCTGATCGATTAGCGGATCAAAGTTGTCGTTTTCTATTTTTTTAGCACCTTCGATACCTACGATTTTATATGTATAAAGTCTGTCGATATAGTTTTGTACTTTTTTAGATTTTTCAGGCGGTACGATACAGTTAGTGTTTACTACACATGTTCCGTTCCATTTGCTGAAAATATCAGTCTGGTCGAACCAAGCTTTACCGATGTTACCTTTTAGGTTTTTGAATTTTTTAAGATGAGGATAACCGTGTGCAGGTAGCATTTCTGAGTGAGTATATACGTTGATTTTATCGCTCAGTCCTCTTTCTTCTATTCTTTTTAGAAGTTTTTCAAGCATATCAAGGTTATGTCCTGAAACAAGGATTCCTTTACCTTCCGCTTTGTTTTGAGTAACTTCTACAGGTGCCGGGATTCCAAGTGCTTTTGTATGTGCTTCGCTTAATAAATCCATAACTTTTACACCGGCTTGTCCAACTTTCATAAGCTGAGCGATATGCTCGTCAAAGTTGAAGTTTACGTTTGTAAGTGTGAAATATAACGTTTCAGAGTTTACATCGTCAATTTCAGTTAATATTTGTCTTTCATCAGGGTTGTTCATATCAATAAGCTCTCTTGCATGCTCTCTGTATGCACTGAGACCTTTAAGACCGTATATCATTAAATCCTGAAGTCTTGATTTTGTAGATGTTTTACCGCAAACACCTTTGCTTTCACCATGGCTTCCACATCCGCCTGGTGCACTCATTTCACACTGCCAGCATAAAAACTGCAGATCACAAGCGTTATTTTTTGTTTCTTCTTTTTTTCCGAATAAACCGAACATTAGTACTCCTTAAAATTTTGTTACGAGAGTATTTTAGTCTTTTGGAAAGTTTAATGCATTGACTGCGGTCAATGAATCTTAAGATCAGAGAAATTTATATTAATTGTGTTGAATTTTTTGATATTGAAATTTAATCTTGTTAGATAAGAAATTATGGCAACGCTTACACCTGTTGCGACAACGACATTGTAATCGTTTGTGATTTCAAGGGCTAAAACAATGGAAGTTAAAGGAAGTTTCATAAGCACTCCCATAAAAACGGCTGCTCCAATCGCGGCAAAATAGAAAGGTTCTATTTCTATATGCATTTTAAAAACTATTTCTCCAAACAGATATCCGACCAAAGCCCCGATACTCATCAAAGGAACGAACATACCTCCTATCGCGTTTGAATATATTGAAAAAGATGTGGCGAAAATTCTTAACAAAAGCAGTTCAACGATAAATAGAATAGGAATCGTTTTTTCACTGTTTATAAGAAGTGTAACAATATTATGGCCTGTAAAGCCAGCGTAAGGACTTATTATCAGAATCAAAGCTATTACGCTTCCTCCAATTATTGCGAATATGATATCTTTGAATTTGCCGAATCTGTTAAAAAGTTTTAAATTTAAAACATATAGGATTTTATCCTGAAGAGTCAAATACAGATAAATAAAAAATGTTATAAAAGGAATAAACGCCGCGGTCAGATATATATACCTGTCGTCTATTATTCTTCCGGCCGAATAGACAAAAGTAAAAGAATCAAGATATTTTACGGAAATGGTAAAAGCGCTCAGGCTTCCGACAATAATAAAAGAAATGTAGCTTTTTACAAAGTTATATGCAATACTTTCTATTGCAAACGCTATGCCTGTGATAGGAGATACGAAAATTGCTGCAATACCGCTGCTGGCTCCTACGCTTATTAGAGGTTTTATAAGGTTTGCGGGAAATTTTAACAAATGGTGGATTTTATAAGCGATCATAGCTCCTATAGCGGCTGAAGGACCTTCGTTACCCATTGAAAACCCGCTTCCGATTGAAATGGCTGAAGCTATAATCTTTAAAAAAAGATTTTTAATGGTGATCATTTCTTTTTCTTCGCTTACGATTTCCGCTATTTCGCTTACCCCGTATTCTTTAACGCTTTTGTCAAAAGAGATTATAAAATTTACGATTAAAATGGATATAATAGGAATTATAAAAACATACCATACCGGCAGATTAGGAATAGTGGATATTGGATCGCCTTTATAAAGTATTCTTGATATTATTTTTGCAAGGAGATCATATATAACGACAAAAATACCGCTTAAAAATCCGGTTAAGATTGATGCTAATAAAAAATCTCTTAAAAGGGCGAACTTACTTAAAGGCGCTTTAAAAAGTTTTATGATTTTTTTCATCATATTTTCCTTTTTACGTAAGTGTCAATTATAACAAAAATAAATAACGTTGAAACAAAAAAAGGATAAAAATGATAAATATGATTTATAAAAAAAGCTGTCCGAGATGCGGAGGGGATATTTCGTCATATAATCTTGAGGCGGGAGTTTTTTGCGACAAATGTATGCAAGATTTACAAACCGACAATATAGCTGACATTGAAAACTGTGATATTATGAAAAATTATGAGCTTTTTTGTAAAGCAAGGCTTGAATTTAAAGAATTTGAGCTGTTTTTTAAAAATAAAACAGGCAATATATTAAATCCTATTCAGCGGATGTGGGCAAAAAGATTTTTTCTAGGCAGTTCTTTTGTTCTGCTGGCGCCTACAGGAATAGGCAAAACAACATTCGGACTGCTTTTAAGCGCGTTTGTTAATAAATCATACATAATGTTCCCAACTAAACTGCTGGTTAAACAGGCTTTAAATAAATATAAAGAATGGGGAATAAACGCACTAGCATATACCGGTAAAAAAGAAGAAAAAGAAAAAATTAAAAAAGGCGAATACGATATACTGGTAACTACTACGCAGTTTATGTATAAAAACAGAGCTATTATAAATAAAAAATTTAATTTGATATTTGTAGACGATGTGGATTCTATTTTAAAAAGCGGAAAAAAAATTAACGACATACTGCTTTTGTTAGGCTTTGATGAAAAAACATTGGAAAAAACACTTGCATTAATAAAAGAAAAAAAATACGATGAAATTAAAAAATTAAATAAAAAAAGCATTTACGGAAACCTTATCGTATCATCGGCCACGGCTAATCCAAAATCAAAAAGAGTTCTTCTGTTTAAATATCTTCTCGGATTTGAAATAAGCAGACCTTCTTTTAATTTAAGAAATATCGAGGATTTGTACGAAGAAGAATGTTCATGGGAAAAATCTGCAAAATGGATAAAAAAACTTGGCAGAGGCGGTTTGGTGTTTTTGCCGGGAAGCGAAACAAAAGAAAAACTTAATGATTATATAAAATACCTGCAGGAGCATGATATAAAAGTATATTCATATGAAGAATTTGAAGAACATTTGGAAGAGTTTAAAGAGGGCAGATGCTGTTTTGCAGGATTTGCCAGTTACAGGAATCCTCTGGCCAGAGGTCTGGATCTGCCGGAACACATAAGATATACTTTATTTACAGGTGTGCCTAAGATGGTGTTTGATTTAAGCGAGACAAATTACAGGGCTTTATATTTTATAATGATTGAATTGCTTTCTGTATTGGCTGAGAGCGGAATATCAGATGTAGATTTGGAAAAAATAAAATATGCGCTTGAATATCTGAAAAGGTATGTGTTTATAATTAAACCTTCAGGATCTGCAGAAGAAAAAATAGCCAAAATAACTGAACAGTTAAGGGGACTTATACAAAAATACGACAGTTTGATAAAAAACTCTAAAGAAATTAATTTTGACGGAGAAAAAATAATAATAGCCGATGTTACAGGGTATATTCAGGCCAGCGGCAGAAGCAGCAGGTTTTATAAAGGACATTTGACTAAAGGGTTCAGTCTGGTACTTATTGACAGCCAAAAAGCGTTTTATTCTCTTCAGAAAAAACTAAAATGGTTTGGAAATATAGAGTTTAAAAATATTAAAAATGTTAATCTAAAACAGTTAATAAATGAAGTGGACGAAAGCAGAAAAGAGAACTTTAAAACAGCTTTTAACACTGCTTTTGTGATAGTTGAATCGCCTACAAAAGCCAAAACAATAAGCGGGTTTTTCGGCAATCCTTCAAAAAGGATAATAAATAATACCGCAGTATACGAAGTTTTGCTGGAAAACAGGGTTTTGCTTATAGCTGCAAGCATAGGGCACGATTTTGATTTGGTTAAAGACGAAGGAGTATGGGGTGTTAAAGATTTTGTCCCTATATATGAAATTATAGAAAATAAAGAAGAGATTTTAAAAGCATTTAGAATAACTTCTTTTGAAGCTGCAGAGATATATGTCGCAACCGATCCTGACAGAGAAGGGGAAAAGATAGCTCTGGATTTGACGCTTAGTAACAAACCGTATAATAAAAACATAAAAAGAATGGAATTTCACGAAATAACCAAAACGGCTTTTTACAAAACTTTAAATAATCCAAGAAATATAAACTTAAATTTTGTAAAAGCCCAGCTTTTAAGAAGAATAGCAGACAGATGGATAGGTTTTAAAATTTCGCTTTATTTACAAAAACTGCTTAAAAACAGCCGTTTATCCGCAGGAAGGGTTCAGACTCCGGTGTTAAAATGGATATGCGACAGAACGGAAGAGCTTAAAGAAAAATTTTTTACCGTAAGAATAACTGTTGATAATATAAACATAGATTTTGATTTTGACAAAAAAGAAGAAGCGGAAAAGTTTCTGATTTCTTTAGGAGAAAAAATAGAAATTAAAAAAATATCGTCGCAAAAAGACAAACTGTTTGAAAGACCGTTTAACACTTCTTCTTTGTTGAAAGAAGCTTCGCAAAAATTGAAGTTTTCACCTCAGACCACTATGAGACTTGCACAGGATCTTTTTGAAAAAGGATTTATAACATATCACAGAACAGATTCTCACAGAATTTCTGATCTTGGAATATCGATAGCAAAAAGCTATATATCGGATAATTTCGGAATAGAGTTTTTTAAGCCCAGAAGTTTTGAAAATATCGGAGCTCATGAAGCCATAAGAACGACAGCGTCAATGGATATGAATGATCTGAGAGTTTTTATTCTTCAAAAAGGAATTGAGCTTTCAGACAGACATTTAAAACTGTATGATCTTATATTCAGGAAATTTATCGCTTCACAAATGAAAGAAACAACTGTTTTAAAAGAAACATTTTTAATTGTCACTCAGCAAAAAGAGTTTATAACTCAAATTCTCGAAGACGGTTTCAATCTTGTTTATCCTATTAAAACAGTGAAATTTACTGAAGGTGAAAAGGAAATTGACAAAACGCTTTTAAACAAACCGAAAGTAAAACCTTATACTTATGCAGAAATAATTGAAGAAATGAAAACGAAAGGAATAGGAAGACCTTCTACTTATGCCGTTATAATAGAAAAACTTCTGGAAAGAAAATATATAACAGAAAAAAAAGGTTATATTTTTTCTACCAGACTTGGCTTTAGGGTAATAAAAGAAATTTTTGAAAGCGAATATCAGGAATTTGTAGATGAAAAATTTACTGCTGCGCTTGAAGCATCGATGGATGAAATAGAAAAAGGGGAAAAAAGCTATGAAGAGGAAATTAAGAAGATTTTTTCTTTACTCTTTTAAGTTTTTCGATACCTTTTAAATCTTCTTCATTCCATTGGTAATATGTACCGAATACTCTGTCCCAGATATCTGTTGTAATACCGTGGTTCAAAAGCGGTTTTTTGTGGTGAACGAAATGAAACTCCTGCATATATCTCCAGTAGTGGCTTGTAAATTCGCGTCTGTGCATAATATGATGCATGATTCCGTAGTTAAAATAGCCTAAAGCCATACCTCCGACTATTGCGAATGCATCGCTGCTAGGCATGAAGAAATGGAAAAGCCATGCAAAAAACGAAGCAATTACCGCACTCATAAAAAACGGCATAGCGTCATAACTAAACGGGTTTTGGTGATGATGCGCATGTCCTTCTATGAATACTTTAAAAGGGTGGTTTTTATGAAAAAGCCATGCATGAACGGCGTATTCTAGGAATGTGAAAAATATTACTCCCACTATAAAAAGCGCGATGCTCGCCCATATGTCCGTTGAGTAATATATACTCAATCCTAAAAAAACGACTGCCGTTAAAAAATCCACACATAGACTTAAATAATAGTTCCATTTAGAGGCCGTCATTTTTAAAATAAAATCTTTCATTTTCCTCTCCTTAAGCTTAACTTATAAGTTAATATAATCTAAAATTATATCAGAAAAAAGTGCCAATTTGATATAATTAAATAAAAAAAGGACATAAATGTATGAAAATAGAAAAAGTGCCGGAAAAATTCTTGCTAAGAGGCTTAAAAAACTTCAGGAAGAGGGTAAAATCAAAGATCCTGTGGTAGTCGCTCTTCCAAGAGGAGGAGTCCCTGTAGGAGTAGAAATAGCAAAAGAACTTAATGCGCCTTTGGATCTGCTTTTCGTAAAAAAAATCCCTGCACCTGGTAACGAAGAACTGGCTATAGGCAGCGTAAGTGAAAACGGAATTATGTTTGTAAATGAAGCTTTGGTTTCAAAATTTGGAGTTGATGAAGATTATCTCAGGGAAAAAGGTATAGAAAAAATTCAGGAAATGGCAAGGTTAAGAGATAAATATAAAAAAGAGCCTGTATTACTGGAAGGTAAAGACGTTATTTTGGTAGATGACGGTATTGCTACGGGAGCCAGTATGTATCTCGCCGCACAGAGTATAGTAAGAGATATGCCTAATAACATCATTATTGCAGCACCGGTTGCGCCAAATGACGAGCAGGTTTTGAATATGCTGCAGAGTGTGTCTCATCATTTGGAGATTTTAGAAACACCTAATATGTTTATGAGCGTAGGCAAATGGTATGACGATTTTCATCAATTAAGCGATGAAGAAGTTCAAGAATTGCTTAAAGAAGTAAAATAGCATATTTGCTTTTTTCAGCCGTTTAGAGTTATAATATAAAAAAAGGAGGCTGAAATGGCAAAACTTACACAGTTTGAAAATGAAGTGGTCGGAAGATTTAAAGAGGCGTTAAATTTTAATAAAGAAAAAGAAGCACTTGCAAATATTGATTTGCATAAAACAAGAGAATTATTAAAAGAAGTAGGAGCCGTTTTACTTGATGTTACGCTTCCGCATTTAGTGGATCCTCAAAATGCCGAAGAAGCCGGAATAGTCAATGCGTATTATACTCCTTACCCGGAATTTGCGGATTATATAGATATATTGCCTGATGATAAAACACAGCCGATTATTGTAGCTTGCAGAAAAGCTTTTTTTGCCAGCAGAATAAAAGGTCTTTTAGATATACTGGGATATGAAAACGTTTATGTAATGACCGATGACATTAAATATCTTATAGAAGCACATTTAGCTCATACGGAAGGATAAACTTTCCTTCCGATATTAAAAGAAATTAATAAATTTATGTTTTTTGTTTATATAGTGACAGACACTTATTTGGTTGAAATAAAGGAAAAGGAGTAAAGAGACTTATTTTTTACCTCTTACGTACCCTTCGATAATGAATCTTAAAGCGTTTAGTTTAATAAACCCTTCAGCGTCTTTTTGATTATATACGCTATCTTCTTCAAATGTGGCGAATTCAGGACTGAAAAGTGATTTTGGTGATTTTCTTCCCACAACCGTTACGTTTCCTTTGTAAAGTTTGAGTCTTACAGTCCCTTCACAGTTTTCCTGAGTCTGGTCGATCAGTTTTTGAAGAGCTTCCCTTTCAGGTGAAAACCAGAATCCGTTGTAAATAAGTTCTGCGTATTTAGGCATGATTTCGTCTTTAAGGTGTGCTTCGCCTTTATCAAGTGTAATGCTTTCAATTGCTCTGTGTGCTTTTAGAAGGATAGTTCCTCCCGGAGTTTCATAACAACCTCTGCTTTTCATTCCTACAAATCTGTTTTCAACTATATCAAGTCTTCCGATACCGTGTTTTTTACCGTATTCGTTCAGTGTTTCAAGTATCTGTGCAGGAGTCATTCTCGCACCGTTAATTGCAACCGCGTCGCCTTTTTCAAAATCGATTTCGATATATTCAGGCTTGTTAGGAGCTTTTTCAGGTGATACCGTCCATCTCCACATATCTTCTTCAGGTTCCGCCCACGGATCTTCCAAAATTCCGCCTTCATATGAAATATGAAGAAGGTTCGCATCCATTGAATAAGGAGATTTTTTACCGTGTCTGTTAATCGGAATACCGTGTTTTTCCGCATATGCAAGAAGTTTTTCCCTTGAATTTAGATCCCATTCTCTCCAAGGCGCGATTACTTTGATATCAGGCTTTAATGCATAATATCCAAGCTCGAATCTTACCTGGTCGTTTCCTTTTCCTGTCGCACCGTGCGCTACGGCTTCAGCTCCTACCTGTTTAGCGATTTCGATCTGTCTTTTTGAAATAAGAGGTCTTGCGATTGAAGTTCCAAGCAGATATTCACCTTCATAAATCGCATTTGCCCTAAACATTGGAAATACGTAATCTCTAACAAATTCTTCTCTTAAATCTTCGATAAAAATATTTTCAGGTTTTACACCGAGTTTTATTGCTTTTTCCCTAGCTTCTTCTACTTCCTCACCTTGTCCGATGTCAGCCGTAAATGTTACAACTTCCGCATCGTAAGTGTCCTGAAGCCATTTAAGAATGATACTTGTATCAAGTCCTCCACTGTATGCCAATACTACCTTCATTGAATTCCTTTAATTTTTTTCAAATTATACTAAAAATTAATTCTCCATTATCAATTCTCAATTCTCAATTTATAAAATATTGTATAATTTGACAAAAAAAGGGACGTTTTGAGAATAGACAAGTTTTTAAATGCGGTAAATATCGTTAAAAGACGCTCAATTGCCGATGAAATGTGCAAAGAAGGAGTTGTTTTTATAAACGGTAAAAAAGCAAAGAGCGCAAAAGATGTAAAAGTGGGAGATACGATAGAAATCCACTACTTAAGCGGAATAAAAAAATATGAAGTTTTAAAACTGCCCGAAACCAAAACGGTTCCTAAAAGTAAAAAGAGCGAATACGTAAAGGAGATTTGATTATATAAGCATACCTTCTTGAGAAAAACTGTAAAACCCTTCTTTTGTTATTATTAAATGATCCAGAAGTTCAATTCCTATAAGTTTACCGACTTCTTGAAGTCTTTTTGTTATTTCAATGTCTGCGTTACTGGGAGTCAGCTCTCCGCTTGGGTGATTGTGGGCTATGATTATGGAATTTGCCCTGTCAGCTATGGCGTCTGCAAAAACTTCTCTTGGATGAATGATGCTTTGATTTAGTGTTCCTATGAAGATTATTCTTTTATCTATTACATTCATAGCCCCGTCAAGTGTAATAGACAGAAAATACTCCTGTTTTTTGTCGGCATATTCTTTTAATAATTCATAAGCGTCATTTGCGTCGTTTATTTTTTTATTGCTTTTTGTATGATATCTTCTGCCAAGTTCCACAGCGGCTAAAATTATTGCTGTTTTTGCGCTGCCGAGTCCTTTTATTGAAGAGAGTTTTTCAAAGGTTAAATTCGGGAAAGTTTTATTAATGATATCTTCTATCTCTTTTGAGAGTTTTCTTACGTCTTTTCCTTTTATACCGGAGCCTATTAATATTGCTATAAGTTCGTCGTTTTGTAGTGCTCCGACCCCTTTTTGTGTGAGCTTTTCCCTTGGTTTATCTTTATGATAAAGTTCATTCAGTTTTTTCATACTAAGCCTTTGCATTTTTAATATTTTAGCTTAATTTTACGGTAGGTTTGATATAATTTATTAAAAATTTGGGAGAATAGATGAGTGAACAGGATCAAAGGGCAAAACTTCACAATCAAATATGGAAAATAGCAAATGATGTCAGAGGTTCGGTTGACGGCTGGGATTTTAAGCAGTATGTTTTGGGGACTCTTTTTTACAGGTTTATAAGTGAAAATTTTGCGAAATATATGGCGGGAGATGAGGATATAGATTATGCTTCACTTCCTGATGATGTTATAACTCCCGAGATAAAAGACGATGCGATTAAATCAAAAGGTTATTTTATTTATCCGAGCCAGCTTTTTTGCAATGTAGTTAAAAATGCTCCGAATAACCCGAATTTAAATACCGATCTTGCAAAAATATTTGCAGATATTGAAAATTCTGCAAATGGATATCCGAGCGAAGATGATATAAAAGGGCTTTTTGCAGATTTTGACACCACAAGCAACCGTCTCGGTAAAACGGTGGCGGAGAAAAACAGACGACTCACAGCCGTTCTTCAGGGAGTGGCGGGACTTGATTTCGGAGATTTTGAAGATAGCAAAATAGATCTTTTCGGCGATGCTTATGAATTTTTAATTTCAAAATATGCGGCAAATGCCGGAAAAAGCGGAGGGGAGTTTTTTACTCCTCAGAGTGTTTCAAAGCTAATATCAAGACTGGCTCTATATAATCAAAAAGAAGTCAATAAAATCTACGACCCGGCCTGCGGTTCGGGATCTTTGCTTTTACAGGCAAAAAAGCAGTTTGACGAGCACATAATCCAGGAAGGTTTTTTCGGACAGGAGATTAACCACACGACTTATAACCTTGCAAGAATGAATATGTTTTTGCATAATATAAATTACGATAAATTTTCGATATATCACGGGGATACTTTAACAAACCCGGCTTTTTTGGACGAAAAGCCTTTTGATGCGATTGTTTCGAATCCCCCGTACTCTATCAAATGGGTAGGAAGCGATGATCCGACACTGATAAACGACGAAAGATTCGCGCCCGCAGGCGTACTACCTCCAAAATCAAAAGCCGATTTTGCTTTTATACTTCATTCTCTAAACTACCTCTCACCAAGAGGAAGGGCTGCAATTGTTACGTTTCCGGGTATATTTTACAGAGGCGGAGCAGAGAAAAAAATCAGAAAATACCTTGTGGAAAATAATTATATAGAAACCATAATTGCACTCCCTCCGAATCTATTTTACGGTACAACAATAGCCGTAAATATTTTGATTCTTTCTAAAAACAAAACGGACACGAAAATACAGTTTATTGACGCATCTTCAAAAGATTTTTATACCCAGCAGACAAACAACAACGTTTTAGAACCTCATCATATAGATAAAATCATTGAAATTTTTGCCAAAAAAGAAGATATCAGGCATATCTGCAAAATGGCGGATACCGATGAAATTGAATCAAATGATTACAACCTATCAGTCAGTGCGTATGTGGAGCCGAGAGACACAAGAAAAAAAATAGATATCAAAAAGGTAAATGAAGAGATAAAACGGACCGTTTCAAAAATAGACAGATTAAGAAAAGAAATCGATGCAGTTATAGAGGAAATCGAAAATGCATAAATACATTGAAAAGTTATTGAACGGTAGAAAAGTTGAGTGGAAAAAAATATGGGAAGTGACAATTTGGGATAAAAAGTTCAATAATGTTGAAAAATTTAAACAACCAAAGACAATTAAATATAAATATCTTCTTGCTAATGACCTAAAAAAATTAATAGTAAAAAATGGAAATGTTAAATTACTTACAACGAGTAAAACAGATTATTGGACTACAGAAGAGTTAGCAGGAGATTATATTCATGAAGGTGAAATTGTTGCTATTCCGTGGGGTGGAAACCCAATTATTCAATATTACAAAGGAAAATTTGTTACTGGCGATAATCGTATTGCGACATCAAATGATACAAATTATTTAAATAACAAATACTTATATTATTATTTATGGAGCAAAATAAATTTAATAAGTTCATTTTACAGAGGTTCAGGTATAAAACATCCTAATATGGCATCTATCCTTGATATGGATATTCCTATTCCCCCTATCGATGTTCAGCGTGAAATTGTCAGCGTGCTTGACAATTTCACAGAGCTTACAGCAGAGCTTACAGCAGAGCTGTCTTTGAGAAAAAAACAGTATGAATATTACCGTGAAAAACTTTTAACATTCGGGGATGAAGTTGAGTGGAAGGAGTTGGGGAAAATAGCCATTATTGGAACAGGTAGTCGTAATACTAACGAAGCTACAGAAGATGGGAAATATCCATTTTTTGTACGTTCTCAGACACCAAGAAAAATAGATCATTATGAGTTTGATGAAACTGCAATTATAACGGCTGGTGATGGTGTTGGAGTTGGGAAAGTTTTTCATTTTATTAATGGTAAATATGCTTTACATCAAAGAGCTTATCGTATTGTAGTAAAAGATGAAAATATTTTATTATCAAAGTTTTTATTTTACTTTTTTGTTAATAATTTTTATGATTATATTATAAAAACTTCCGTTCATGCTTCTGTTACGTCTTTACGTAAGCCTATGTTTGAAAAGTTTAAAATTCCAATCCCTTCAATCGAAAAACAAAAAGAAATAGTAGAAACACTTGATAAATTCGACACTCTCACCAATTCAATAACCGAAGGTCTTCCAAAAGAGATAGAGCTTAGGCAAAAGCAGTATGAATATTACAGGAATGTTCTTTTAGACTTTTTGTAAAAGGGATGAAAAATGGGGAATACATTAAATAAAATTGCACAAGAATTAAAAAATAGTAGCAAAAAGGTTCAGTTGATTTTTGCATTTAATGGTACAGGAAAGACAAGACTTTCAATGGAGTTTAAGAAATTATTATCAGATGATGAACAATCAAAAAGTAAAATGATTTATTATAATGCATATACTGAAGATTTATTTTCTTGGGATAATGATTTGGAAAATAACTTAGAACCTAAATTAAATATACAGACAAACGGCTTTACGGACTGGATATTAAAAGATCAGGGTAAAGAAAGAGAAATAATTAATAAATTCCAAAAATATACGAGTGAAAAATTAAGCCCTAAATTTAATGAAGATTATTCAAATATAACTTTTTCATATACAAAAGGTAATGATGAATCTATAGAAAATATAAAGATTTCAAAAGGGGAAGAGAGTAACTTAATTTGGTGTGTGTTTTATAGCTTATTTGATGAAATAATTTCAGTTTTAAATATTCCTGAAAAGGAAGAGAGGGAAACAAATGAATTTGATGATTTAGAATACATTTTTATTGATGACCCTGTTTCATCATTGGATGAAAATCATTTGATTGAGCTAGCTGTGGACTTAGCGGAGTTAATAAAGTCGAGCGAATCTGATTTGAAATTTATTATTACTACCCATAATGCGTTATTTTATAATATTTTAGCAAATGAATTTAATAATAGAGGTAGAAATTATAAAGGTAAAAAAAAGGAGTTCCAAAAATATAGGTTAGAAAAAAATGAAGATGGGTTATATGAATTAAAAAAACAAAATAATGATTCTCCTTTTTCATATCATCTTTATATTTTAAAAGAATTAAAAAAAGCAATTGAAGCTGATAAAATAAAAAAATATCATTTTAATTTGCTTAGACAAATTTTAGAAAAACTATCAACTTTTTTAGGATATGGAAGTTGGAAAAGACTTTTAGAACCTATCGAAGGCGATACCGATGCGTACTATAATAGAATTATTAATCTTTATAGTCATTCAAAGCATTCTATGGATGAAGTTGCTGAATTAAGAGATGGAGATAAAAGAGTACTTAAACGTTTGCTTGAAGATATAATAGAAATTTATAAGTTTAAAGTGGAGGGAGAATAACAATGAGTTACGAAACAAACCCGATAGCCGAAACGAAAAACTTTATTGTTTTGGACAAATACGAAAAAATACCGCAGGTAAACGATATGTATCAGAGTGAATATGATCTTGAAATGTCTTTTATTAAGGATTTAGCAAATCAGGGGTATGTGTTTAGAAAAGATATAAAAAATCACGATGATTTGCTAAAAAACGCAAGGGAAAAGATAGAAAAATTAAATTCGGTAAAATTCACTGATGAAGAGTGGCAGAGGTTTTTGGAAGAGTATCTTGACAAGCCGGGTGAGGGGAGAATAGAGAAGACAAGAAAAGTGCATGAAGATTACGTTTATGATTTTGTATTTGACGACGGACATATTCAAAACATTTACCTACTTGATAAAAAAAACATATTAAGAAACTCCCTTGAAGTTATAAGGCAGTTTGAAGAAGCAAAAAACAGATATGACGTAACGATTTTGATTAACGGTCTTCCGATGGTGCATGTGGAGCTGAAAAAAAGAGGAGTGGCTTTAAAAGAAGCCTTTAATCAGATTCACAGGTACTCAAAAGAGAGCTTTAATAAAGAGCATTCGCTATTTAAATATATTCAGATTTTCGTAATTTCAAACGGAACGGATACGAGATATTTTGCGAATACCACCAAAAGAGATAAAAACAGCTTTGATTTTACGATGAACTGGGCAAGGGCGGATAATAAGCCAATAAAAGATTTAAAAGATTTTACCGCTACTTTTTTTGAAAAAAACACACTTTTAAGCGTGCTTATAAAATATAGCGTCTTTGATGTGACAAATACCCTTCTTATTATGAGACCTTATCAGATAGCGGCGACTGAAAGGATTATCTGGAAAATAAAAAGTGCATATAATTCTAAAAAATGGAGCAGCCTTGAAGGCGGCGGATATATATGGCATACCACGGGAAGCGGTAAAACACTTACAAGTTTTAAAACCGCAAGGCTTGCAACCGAGCTTGATTTCGTAAAAAAAGTCTTTTTTGTTGTTGACAGGAAAGATCTTGATTATCAGACTATGAAAGAGTATCAAAGATTTTCTCCTCACAGCGTAAACGGCAGCGACAGCACTGCCGGACTTAAAAGAAACATAGAAAAAAACGATAATAAAATAATCGTTACCACGATTCAAAAACTAAATAATCTCCTAAAAACTGAAAAAGACCTTGATATTTACAACGAACATGTGGTTTTTATATTTGACGAAGCACATAGAAGTCAGTTCGGCGAAGCTCAGAAAAATCTCAAAAAAAGATTTAAAAAATATTATCAGTTCGGATTTACCGGTACTCCTATTTTTCCCGAAAACGCTATAGGCTCTCAAACGACCGCTTCAGTATTCGGAACGGAGCTTCACTCATATGTAATTACTGACGCTATAAGAGATGAAAAAGTGCTTAAATTCAAAGTGGATTATAACGATGTAAGACCTGAATTTAAACATTTCGAAAAAGAGATTGATATTGAAAAACTCTCCGCCTATGAAACAAAACAGGCTTTTTTGCATCCTAAAAGAATTGAAGAGATTACAAAATATATTCTTGAAAATTTTGCAAGAAAAACACACAGGCTTACTATAAATTCAAAAGGCTTTAATGCGATGTTTGCCGTTAGCAGTGTTGATGCGGCAAAGCTTTATTATGAAACTTTTGGGAGGCTTCAAAAGGACGCCCCGCATAAATTAAAAATCGCCACTATTTTTTCTTATGCCCAAAATGAAGAGCAAAACGCGCTTGGGGAGATAGAAGAAGAAAATTTTGAACCGAATGCTCTTAACTCTACAGCAAAAGAGTTTTTGGAAAAGGCTATTAGAGATTATAATGAAATGTTTAAGACAAGTTTTTCACTCGATTCAAAAGGTTTTCAAAATTACTACAGAGATGTTTCAAAAAGAGTTAAAAATGGTGAAGTCGATTTACTGATAGTGGTGGGAATGTTTCTTACGGGCTTTGACGCCCCGCGATTAAATACGCTTTTTGTGGATAAGAACTTAAGATACCACGGACTGATTCAGGCATACTCAAGAACGAACAGAATATATGACGCCACAAAAAGTTTTGGAAACATCGTAACATTCAGAGACCTTGAAAAAGCTACAATAGAAGCTATAAAACTTTTTGGGCAGAGCAATACGAAAAACATAATTCTTGAAAAAAACTTTAAAGAATATATGGAAGGATTTAAAGATATTTTAAGCGGTGAGGCAAAAAGAGGTTACAAAGAAGTGGTAAATGAGCTTAAAGAGAAATTTCCAAACCCGGATGAAATTGAAAAAGAGAGTGAAAAAAAAGAGTTTGTTAAACTTTTCGGCGAATATTTAAAACTTGAAAATATTTTACAAAACTTCGATGAATTTACACTTGTATCAGAAATAAAAAATATTACGGATGAAAAAGAACTTGAAAAAATTAAAGAAAGCAACTTCTTAGATGATGAAACGTTTGAAGAATTAAAAGAAATTGCGAAAATTATGCCACCCGTGAGACTTGTACAGGACTACAAATCCGTATATAACGATATAAGGGAATGGGTTAGAAGAGAAAGACAAAGTGAAAATGAAGAAAAATCACAAATAAACTGGGAAGATGTCGTATTTGAAGTTGAACTTCTTAAATCACAGGAGATTAATCTTGATTATATACTTGAACTGATACTTGAAAAAAACCGCTCAAGCGACTCAAAAGAGATTTTGATTAATGAAATAAGAAGTATAATTCGTTCAAGCCTTGAAAACAGAGCGAAAGAATCTTTGATTGTAGAATTTATAAACAGCAGAAATATAGACGAATTTAAAGATAAAACAACAATAATTAAAGAATTTTATGAGTTTGCAAGAAAAAAACTAAAAGAAGAAGCCAAAGAACTTATTGAGAGTGAAAAGCTAAAAGAGGAAAATGCAAAAAGATACATTCAAATCTCTTTAAAAAGAGGATATGCCAGTGATATGGGGACTGAGTTGAATGAAATTCTTCCTAAAATGAGTCCTCTTAATCCTGATTATCTTGGAAAAAAACAGAGAGTTTTTGAAAAAATTTCCGCATTTGTTGAAAAATACAAGGGAATAGGGATTGAAGTATAATATATGTTTGTTTAATTCGGTAAAATTTTACAAATGATTTAAGGAGATTTAATGAGATGGAGTAGATTTTTTGCCTATACACAAAAAGAAGCACCGAAAGACGCCGTGGTTGCAAGCCACAAGTACCTGGTAAGAGGCGGGTATATCAAGCAGGTGGCCGCGGGAATATATGATTTTGCGCCTCTTGGAAAAATGGTGCTTGATAATATCAGGGATATCATAAAAAGAGAGATGGACGCTTCAGGTGCACAGGAAGTAATGCTTACATTCGTGACACCTAACGAACTTTGGGAAGAGACCGGAAGGGCTAAAAAATACGGAAAAGAATTACTAAGAATTAAAGACAGAAAAGACCAAAGTTTTGTATTAGCTCCTACAAACGAGGAGAGTGTGGTTGATCTCGTTAGAGGAACTGTTAAAAGTTATAAACAACTGCCTGTTAACCTTTATCAGATAAATCTTAAATTCAGGGATGAGGCAAGACCGAGATTCGGACTTCTCAGGGGACGTGAATTTATAATGAAAGACGCATATTCGTTTCATGCTACTGAGGAAGACCTTGACAGGGAATTTAATTTAATGGAAGAGACGTATAAAAATATTTTCACTAAACTGGGACTTGACTTTAGAGCCGTATGGGCAGACAGCGGAGCAATAGGCGGAAGCGGATCTAAAGAATTTATGGTACTTGCGGAAACGGGTGAAGATGACATCGTAGTATGCAGCGAGTGTGACTATGCGGCAAACATAGAAGTGGCTACAAGAAAACATGAAAAAAGAGAAAACCCTGTAAAAACGGAAGTAATTGAAGAGGTACATACTCCTGATATGAAATCTATTGAAGATGTGTGTAATTTTATAGGTGTTGATTCGTATTTCAGTATAAAAGCGGTTGTTAAAAAAGCTATATATGATGACGGGAAAAGCGAAATAGTTGTGTTTTTCGTAAGAGGAACCGATACGCTTGAAGAAACCAAAGCTACAAATGCTGTAGGTGCGCTTGAACTTGTGGACGCAAGCGAGGAAGAACTTGAAGCTGTAGGGCTTGTACCAGGGTTTATCGGACCGTTCGGGCTTCCAAGCAGTGTAAAATATATAATCGACGATGATTTAAGAATGGCCGAAGAGCTTGTATGCGGTGCGAATAAAAAAGACTATCACATCAAAGGTGCGGGTCTTTTAGATGCGAATCTGCTTGGAAACCTCACTGTATACAGGGATATAGCCGCTGTAAAAGAAGGGGATAAATGTCCAAAATGCGGAGCTCCTTTGAAAATAACAAAAGGAATTGAAGTAGGGCATATTTTTAAACTCGGAACCGTTTACAGTGAGCCTATGAACGCAACGTTTTTGGATGAAAACGGTAAAGCCAAGCCGTTTATTATGGGATGTTACGGAATAGGCGTCAGCAGACTGATTTCCGCCGCAATAGAGCAAAACCATGACGACAAAGGGATTATCTGGCCTAAACAGATTGCTCCTTTTGTGGTTGATATAATAGTAGGGGATGTTAAAAAGGACGAGCAGTTAATTTTTGCTGAAGATTTGTATGATAAACTGACAAGTGCTGGAGTTAAAACGATACTTGACGACAGAGCAGAGAGATTCGGGCCTAAAATTGCGGATTTTGAGCTTGTGGGATTCCCTGTATGTGTTATTGTCGGAAAAAAACTTAAAGACGGTAAAGTGGAAGTAAGAAATAGACGCACGGGCGAGAAGTTCGAGGTTGAAAAAGAGATGGCGCTTGAGAAAGTGATGGAGATAATTAATAATTGAGAATGGAGAATTGAGAATTGAAAATCATCTTTGATGTGTATGATTATATTGATGATTTGATGGCTCTTTACAAAAACGAGTGGTGGAGTGATAAAAGAAGCAAGGATGACGTTATAAAAATGCTTCAAAACACCACTTTTGTTTTCGGTATAGTTAAAGATGATAAGCTAATAGCATTTTGCCGGGTTTTAAGTGATTTAGTTTATAAAGCATTGATTTTTGACGTCATTGTCGATAAAAATTATAGAGGAGAGGGTGTAAGTAAAATTTTATTAAATGAGGTTTTTAATCATCCGAAATTAAGAAATGTTGCAGGGTTTGAGCTTTATTGTTTAGAGGAGATGAAAGATTATTATGAAAAATTAGGTTTTAAAAAGCTTGATTTGATATTAATGAAGAGGTGATCTATGGGACTAATATATTTTTTGGTGTATCTTTTTTTGGAGATACTTTTTTCTTATGAATTTGCAAAAGTTTTTACGCCTTTCGGGCTTTTTTTGGAAGTTCTTGTAACTGCGGTTGCCGGTATTACTATCATCAGAACCCTTAATTTTTCTATGTATGAGAGTATGCAGCGTGTTATGCGCAGGGAAATCAGCGAAGAAGAATTTATTTCAATAGGGCTTTTTAAGCTTATCGGTGCGATTTTACTTTTTATTCCTGGTGTTTTCAGTGATATGGTCGGGCTGCTTTTAATGTTTGAACCGTTTGCTAAATGGTTTGCAAAAAAATTCTTAAAAAGCAACACCGTTTATCACGGAACTCATTATTACAATGACGATTCTGACATTATAGATGTGGAAATAATAGAAGAAATCCCGAAAAAGGATTAAGATTTAAAGTTATTTACTTCTTTTAAAAGATTTTTAGTAATTAGATCAAGTCTGTTAACGATCTGATTTAATTCTGCAACTGCTTCTTCGCTTGTTAAGGCCTCTTTATTCAGATTGTCAATAATTTTGACCATTTCTTTTATAGACGCATAGATTTTTTCTGTTTCTTCTTTTGCTTTTTCCGATATGCTGATTGTCGTGTTAAGTTTTTCCATACCGTTATTTGATTTTTCTATCAAGCTGCTGGCTATATTTGAAAGCTTTTCGGAGTCTTGAGCGTTGTTCTGTATTTCATTTTGTGTTTCCATAATCCCCTGTACAATAATGCCTATAGCACTGTCTATTTCGCTGAGACTCTTTTGGGTTCTCTCAGCCAATTTTCTTACTTCATCCGCTACTACGGCAAAACCTCTTCCGTGTTCTCCGGCTCTAGCAGCTTCTATTGCGGCGTTTAGAGCGAGAAGATTTGTCTGATCCGCTATTTCTTTAATTATTGTAATGATTTCTTTTATCTGGTTTGACTGATCGGCAAGCATTGTTACTTTATTGGAAATTTCAAGCTCCTGGCTGGAATTGTTTTGAATGCTTGAGACTATTTCCTGCAGAGATTGAGCAAGGTCTTCAAGTACTTTTTGGGTGTTTTTGATGTCTTCCGATGTTTTTAAAACACTCTGTCTTGTTGTTTCTATATCTTCTTCGATATTGCCGGTGAAAGATTTTGCGTCGTTTAGAAGCTTGGTCTGCTGTTCAATGGAATTTTTAACTTTTTTCGTAACGCTGTCTGTCTGTTTTGTAATAGATACTGTCTGTGAAATCAGATCTTTTAACGAATTAATAATATTTTGAAGTTTTTCTAAAAATTTATTTATATTTGAAGACACGGTTCCTATTTCATCGTTCGAATCTATTTTTATTCTTTTTGTAAGATCACCTTCGCCCTGTGCGAGATCTTCAACTCTTTCGTTTAATTCTTTAATAGGTTTCGCAACGCTTTTTGAAATTATAATCATTAAAATAACTACAATCAATATGTCGATTATAAGCATTGCCACAAGCTGGTAAATTAAACTTTTTTCGCTGGTTTTTATTGCGCCCTGTATTAAATTTAAGGGTTTACCGAGAATTGCGTATGCTACTGTGTTTCCGCTGAAATCATTGATCGGAATGGAAACGCAGTAATATTTGTCTGTTTTTATGATTTTTTGAAGCGTTTTGTTTTTAAGGTCGTTGTAAAACGACTCGTCATAAGCGCTTTTTTTCAAAGCCATTACATAATTGTTCATAATTTCAGGAGCGCTTTTTAAAAATTTGGCTATGTTTAGATATTTTTTATTAAATATAATTAAAGTGTATATATGCTGTTTTTTTAAATCTTTGGCAATTGAATTTAAGCCCTGCATAAATTCAACGCTTCCAATATATCTGTTATCGTCAAAAACCGGTGAAAGGCCTCTTAACACCAGTCCGGCTCTTCCTAATTCAATGGCAACCAGAGGTTTTTTATGTTCTTTTACCCAGACGATTGTTTTTCTGAATCCGCTTAAGTCGTCTCCGTATTTATTCGGTTTCCATACCCTCAAAAAAGAATGCAGATCGGATGTGTGTATATGTATTTTTATATTTTTGAATTTTGTATATTTTTTATATTCTTCTGTTAATTTTTTAAGTGCTTTTAAAGCTATTTTCCTGTCGCCTGTTTTTAAAGCTTCTATTACGGCGGTATTCTGAGCTATTGAGATTGCGTTTGTGATTCCGACATCTTTTTTTGCTTCCATTTTAAGCTTAAAAAGACTTATTAAATCTTCTTTTGTGTTATGGAAAATTTCTTTTTTAATATTCTGCGTGGAGTTATAACTGATTATTATCATAATGACGATACCGATTATAATAGCAGCTATTAGAGGGTAGTGGATTTTTTTGGATATAGAGAGGTTTTTAAAAGACATGTTAAGCCTTTGGTTTTTACTTATAATTTTATTATAGCACGTTTTTTGCTTCATTGACTGCAGTCAATGGATAAAAAAACTTTTTTTGTCTTTTTATGTGTAAAAAATAAACACTCATTCATTAAATTTAATTATATCTGCACATTCTCTTAATTTTCATTTAAATTCGTTTTAAAATATGAATGATTAATCATTTTAAAGGAGTGAGAGTGGAAAGTATTGTGTTTTTATTTCTCCTTGTGATTCTCGCACTCAAAATATTTGCTTTAACAAACAAAGAAAATGTTAAAAAGTCGTTTGTTGTTGCAAGTATTGCTGAGCTGTTTTATCTGGGAGTCGCAATTATTTCAAACAGCGCATTAAGCGCTGCGGTACTGCATATTGAATATCAGACGGTGTTCAGAATTTTGGCGTTTTTGATGCTGTTTGAATTTTTTGCTTTTGCAAAAAGCGAAAAATTAAGCGATCTTGCCGGTGTAGGATTCGGCTGGAGCGGTGTAGTGTTCGGTTTTGCAATATTCGGCAGTTTGGGAGTGTCTTTAATTACTTCTAAACAGTTAATTCTAAATGCTTTTTCAAGTGCGGGGATGTTTGAGCTTGGGTATATGATTGTTGTAATCAATATCGTTCAGGCAGTTTATTTAATGTCCCTTTTTGAAACTATTGTATTTAAAAAAGGTGAAAAAACTGCAAAAATCACAAATCTGCTGCCTGTAGGTATTTTTACATTAGCGGGTATTGCGGTGTTTGTACTGCCTCAGGTTTATTTGATCATACCTAAATTATTCGGAAACATTAAACCGTTTACTTTGAGTTTCGGGTTTGATTTCAGCGGAATTAGAGGTATTTTTGCATTAATATTCGCTTTTATTGCATTTATTGTATTTTTATATTCTTTCGATTATATACAAAAACATAAAAAATTCTATTATTCGGCTTTAGCCATACTTTCAATTGCTTTAATAGAAGTTGCTCTTAGCGACAGTTTTGAAAGTTTTTATCTTTTCTGGGAGCTTATGACGATTTCTTCATATCTTTTAATTATGCACAGCAGGGAAGATGCGGCGATTAGTGCTGCAAAAATATATTTTGTAATGTGTATCGGCGGTGCATATCTGTTGCAGCTTGCATTTTCTGATTTTTATGCGAACGGTATGGAGTATTTTACTGACGTTTCCGCCGTTTCTTTAAATATCGGAATACTTATGCTTCTAGGTTTCGGTGTAAAAGCCGGTATTGTGCCTCTTCATAAATGGCTGCCGGCAGCGCATCCGGAAGCTCCAAGCAGTATTTCCGCGCCTCTTTCAGGTATTTTAACAAAAGCGGGTATTTTTGGAATTATTACATTAATATACGTATTTAACTTCAATTCACAGATTTTTTCTTATTTGTTAATAGGTATCGGTCTTGTGACTCTTTTTTACGGTGAAATTAAAACTCTTTTTGAAAAAGACATTAAAAGACTGTTTGCGTATTCCACAATCGGTCAAATCGGTGAAATAGTTACTGTGCTGGGACTGATGAGCTCTCTTGCTCTCAGCGGCGCTCTTTATCATATAATCAACCATGCGGTGGTAAAAGACCTGTTGTTTTTAAGCGCCGGTCTTTTAATTATGAGCGCAGGCAGCAGAAACCTTGACGATTTAAAAGGTATCGGTAAAAAAATGCCTCTTTTGGCGTTTCCTCTCGGTGTAGGCGTTTTTGCAATAAGCGCTTTTCCTCCTTTTGGGAATTTCAACTCTAAATTTTTAATGATAAACGCAAGTATGCAAAGCGACAATTATCTTGTTGCGTTTGGATTGATTATAGGTGCGGTTATCGGGTTTATAGGTATGCTCAGGGTGTTCAGATTTATCTTTTTATTAAACCCTGTCAGAGAATTTAAAAAAGTAGGGGGACTTAAACTCTGGGTTGTCTATTTACTGGCGTTCGTGTCTTTTCTTTTAGGTGTGTTTCCGAAAGAAGTGTTAAGTTTCATCAATTCGGCTATTCATCAGACTCTGGCGTTAAACGTAAACACTCCTGATTTCGTGTTAAATCTGCCTTTAAGCGTAATAATTATGACATTGGGCGCTATTGTGGTGTTTTTCTTCGGTAAAACAAGTAAAAACGCAGGTATATTGGCGGCAAGTTTTTCGTTTATAGCGCTTCTTGAAATTTTCACTCATAAATTCAGTTTCGGTGTGTTTTTTGCCGGGCTAGTACTGTTTATGGCCGTACTTAATTTTACTTATGCAATACAGTATATGGACCACTCTCATAAACCAAACAGATTCTTTGCTAATTTTATGGTTATGATAGTAGGGATTTTAGGAGTGGCGCTGGCTAAAAACATTTATAATATGTTCTTTTTCTGGGAAATTATGGGCGGATGGGCTCTGTATATCGCACTTGTGCATGAAGAAGACGATTATTCGATAAGGGAAGCCAGCAAATATCTCGTATATAATTTTGCCGGTGCGGGAATACTTATGATAGGACTGTCTGTAATATTAAAATATGGAAACAGCTGTCTGGTATTTAAAACAATTCCTTTAACACATGAGGTTATATTTGCCATCAGTCTGCTTACAATCGGATTCCTTGCCAAAGCGGCACAGCTTCCGATAAGAATAGATTATCAAATGCACCCTAAACCGGCACCGACTCCGATAAGCGGATATATTTCTTCCACAATGTTAAAAACAGGTCCTTTTATGCTTGTTAAGATGTTTTATTTCATAATTGCTGGAGCTGTTGCAATAAGACTCGCAAGTATTGGTGTTATCGGGCATATAGCCGCAACTGTGGGTGTTGTTACTATCTTGATGGGAGCGGCTTTCGGACTGCTTACTAACTCTATGAAAAGACTTCTTATTTTCTTAACGGTTGCCGAGATAGGATATATCATAGCCGGTGTGTCTCTTCTGACTAACGACGGTTTGGCGGGAGGACTTTTACATCTTGTAAACCATATGTTCTTTAAAGATCTGCTTTTCTTAAGTGCGGGAGCGATTTTCTATAAAACCGGAATTGACAACCTTGACGAAATCGGCGGGCTTGCAAGAAAAATGCCTATTACGTTTTTGACGTTCCTTGTAGCTGTGTTTTCAACAGCCGGTGTGCCTTTATACAGCGGTTTCGTTTCAAAATGGATGATTTATCACGCTCTTTTACAAAAAGGGTATGTATTCCTGGCCGTCATGACGCTTCTCGGAAGTATTATGATTTTGCTTGTGTTTGTTAAATTCCTGCATTCGGCTTATTTCGGTAAAGTTGAAAAAAGATTTATGAACGTCAGCAGGGTCGATTTGTATATGGCGGTTCCTATGGGAATACTCGCTGTTTTAAATATTCTTTTAGGTATTTTCCCTTCAATAATGCTTAAACCTATAAACATGGTTCTTGAAGGATTCGGATTTAATCCAATTTCATATACTTTGGCTTCTGTAAGTATCGGAGCCGATACGCTAAATATGGCAGACCTGTCAGTTTATCTGATAATAGCCATTATTATAGGCGGATCGTTAATTATGTATTTTGGCAGAAAAGAAAGAAATACGCATATATTCCTCTCCGGAGTCAGAGATTTGAGCGAAAGCGAAATTCATCTGCATTCACAAAACTATTACGAGCCGTTAATAGTGCTTATCTCTTCTATTGTTAGAGTAACCAAAAGAATATTCGGTTTAAAAGGAGGTTACGTTGAACGCTAATTTAATAAACTTTTTTGTCTTTCCGGGAGGGCTTTTTGCGGTGTTTTTAGGTCTTATACTTATCAGTATAGAAAGAATTTTGGTTGCAAGGTTCCAAGGACGCGTAGGTCCGGTTTTTTATCAGAATATAATCGATATTATAAAACTGTTAAATAAAGAAACGCTTATACCTAAAGACGCAAAGGATTTTGTATTTAAATTTGCGCCGCTTTTCGGATTTTCGGGAATGCTTGTTCTTGTTTACTTTTTACCGGTTCCCGGTGTATACGAAGGCGTAAAGGGTGATTACGATTTAATCATACTTATTTACTTTATGGCGCTTCCGGCTATTTCCCATATTCTGGGAGGTGGTGCGTCAAGCTCTCCTTATGCGGCTATCAGTGTAAGTAGGGAGCTGAAACTTATGCTTGTTTACGAGTTTGTATTTATTATTATAGGTCTTACATTGGCAATATATGTCGGACACGGAAGCGGTGAATTTTCTCTTAAAAAAATAATGGATTACCAGATGCAGCACGGCTACTTCCTTTTTGACTGGAAACTTTGGCCTGCGTTTATTGCGTTTTTAATATTTGTTCTGGCTACTTTAGAAGTGCCTCCTTTTGAAGTTGCGCACCATAACCATGCTGATATTATGGAAGGTTATTTAATCGAATACAGCGGAGCTCCTCTTGCTCTTTTTGAAATTACCGATGCGTTAAAAATCGTTGTTTTAAGCATAGTGTTTCAGATATTCTTTTTCCCGAGCGTAATAGGGGGAGATGTCGTTATTAATTTATTATGGTTTGTTGTTAAAACGCTTTTCCTTGTCGGATTTATAGCGTTGGCACATGCCTCTTTGGCATCTTTCAGAGCGGACCAGGAATTTAAATTTTTAATTAAAGTGCCTGTTGTGTTGGCATTTACATCACTTGTTTTAGTAATTCTTTCTGTTAAAGGATTAATATGAGTATTATAACCAGAAGTCCCTTTTTATTCAGAATAAATACAGGGAGCTGTAACGGATGTGACGTGGAACTGGCCACAACGGCTATGATTCCTAGGTATGACGTTGAAAGACTTGGATGCAGATATACAGGAAGCCCTAAACATGCTGATATTTTACTTGTTACCGGTCCAATTACAGCCAGAAGCAAGCCTTATCTGCTTGAAGTTTTGGATGAACTTCCTAATCCTTTTGTTGTAGTGGCTGTGGGAACGTGTCCTACAAGCTGCGGTATATTCAGAGATTCATATGCTATTGAAGGACCGCTTGACAAATATGTAAGAGTAGACGTAAACGTTCCGGGATGTCCGCCCAGACCGCAGGCTATAATTGACGGCGTCGCCAAAGCGCTTGAAATCTGGAAACAAAGAATAAGGGGTCAAAAATGAGCGGATTTTTAAAAATTGCTATAAGAAATCTATTAAAAGGTCCGACAACAGACCCTTATCCGTTTGGGCCTACATTTATACCGGATAAATTAAGAGGTAAATTAAGCGTAGACGCGAAAGCCTGTACCGCCTGCGGGACATGTGAGGAAGTGTGTCCTTCCGGTGCGATACATATAACAAAAAACGATAACGTATACGTACATACGACATGGTACAACACATGCTGTTACTGCGGGAACTGCGAATTTTTCTGTCCTACCGGGGCAATAAAACTGAGCAATGATTTTCATACTGCAAACACGGAAGAGGAGAAATTTAAATTTATTACGGTAGCAACGGTGCCTGAAGTAAAATGTGAAAAATGCGGAGAATATTTTATGGCGCCAAGCTATGAACTGCTTGAAAGGGCATATCCTAAGGTAAACGACAGTATTAAGAGATTTTTAACACTATGTCCTAAGTGCAGACAAAATGAAGCTTTTGAAAGGTTGCATCAATGAAAGAAACATTAAAAAGAAAAGTAAAAGCGGAAATAAAAGAAAGACTCGAACCCGGTAATTATGAATTAAGAGAAGAGGTTGATGAAAAAGGAAACATTCAGCTTTGGCTGAAACTTCATAACAGAAGAGACATACTGCACGTTGCGCAGCTTGTAAAAGATTTCGGAGGAAGATGCGTAATTATCAGTGCATATAAAAAAGACGACCATCACGTGCTTGTATATCATCTAGATATAGACGGAATGCTTTTAAACGTTGAAGTAGAGCTGTTTGATAATAAAGTTGATTCTATTACGCCTATTTTGGATTCCGCAAACTGGACTGAAAGAGAGTTTAAAGAAATGTTCGGAATAGAGCTAATAGGACATCCTAATCCAAAAAGACTGTTCCTTGACGAAAGTATAGCCGAGGGGATTTTAGGCGAATATATGCCGCTTTCTCAGGCGATGAACGGAGCGGCAACCTGCTGTATGTGGGAAAAAATTGAAAGTGAAAGGCATAATGATGAAAACTAAGATTCCTATTGGTCCGTTTCATATCGGTCTTGAAGAGCCTATATATTTTAAAATCGACCTGAAAGGTGAAACGGTTGAAAACGTAGATATGATAAACGGTTTTGTTCACAGGGGTATAGAATACCTTGCAATGCAGAAAAACTTTTTTCAAAATCTTATTTTAACTGAAAGGGTATGCTCTCTTTGTTCGAACAACCATCCTTTTACATATGTTATGGCTGTGGAAAAAATAGCAGGGATTGAAGTAAGCAAAAGAGCAAACTATTTAAGAGTCGTTGCGGACGAAGTAAAAAGAATAGCATCGCATATGTTTAACCTTTCAATGCTGGCACATCTTGTGGGACATCATTCTCTTATGACCCAGACAATGGAAGCCAGGGAAATTATGCAGGATATTAAAGAGTCTATCTGGGGCAACAGAATGGATATGAGCGCCAATACTTTAAGCGGTGTTAAATACGATTTGGATGAAGGACAGATTGAATATATCTTAAGAAGACTTGACGAACTCGAACCGCAGGTTGACGAGCTTATTGATATTTATTTCAACAATAAAATCGTAAGAGCCAGAACGGTCGGTGTAGGTGTTCTTCCTAAAGAAGACGCTTTGAGACTCGGTGTTACAGGCCCTACTGCAAGAGGCAGCGGAGTAAATAACGATGTAAGAGATAAAGCGCCGTATGCGGCATATGACGAACTGAAAGTAAACGTAATGCTTGAAGAAGACGGTGACGTTCATGCAAGAACAAAAGTAAGATGGAGAGAAGTAAAAGAATCAATAAGACTGGTGAGAGTTGCTATAACTAATTTGCCTGAAGGCCCTGTCGTTACTCAAAAGAGACCTCATATTCCTGCAGGCGAAGCGGTTACAAGAAGCGAAGCCCCTAGAGGTGAACTTATTTATTATCTAAAAACCGACGGCTCTCAAAAACCGGAAAGAATGAGATGGAGAGTTCCTACTTATATGAACTGGGAGGCTCTCAGGGTTATGATTCCGGGTAATAAACTGACTGACGTGGCTGTAATATTTAACAGTATAGATCCGTGTATTTCATGTACTGAAAGATAAGGTGAGTTTTGAAGTAGATAAGTGGGTAAGTTGTGAAGCAGAAATAATATAAAAGGAGAATAAATGGCTAATAAATTTATATTTGCAGACGCTACAAAGTGTATAGGATGTCTCAACTGCGAGCTTGCGTGTGCGGCAAGCCATATGGGAGTGAGTCTTGAAGAAGCATATGATATGGGGCTTAAAGGGATTGATCTTATTCATAGAAACACAGTAATAAAACATGCGAATCTTACGGCACCTATGCAGTGTATGCAGTGTGAAGACGCGCCGTGTGTGAATGCGTGTCCTATAGATATTATCAAATATGAAAACAATTACGTAAAAATATATGAAGACGACTGTATAGGATGCAGAAGCTGTGCAATGGTGTGTCCGTTCGGAGCGATTGTAATGGCTCCTAGCGAATCTACCAACGTAACGGGACTGGTAGCTCTTAAATGTGATTTATGCGGAGGAACAGAGGGTGAACAGGCGTGTGTAAACGTTTGTCCTACGGATGCTTTGAGCCTTATAGACTATACGGAATACAAGGCCAGAAAACAAAACGAGGCATTTGAGAGATTAAATCAAAATGCATGAGTTATCCGTCGTACAGTCTATGATGAAAATAGTCGAAGAAGTCAGTAAAGGTAAAGAAGTTACCAAACTTGTAGTGAAAATAGGAAAAATGAGCGGTATTGAACCTCATTTTTTAAAAGAAAGCTTCGACTTTTTCAAAGAAGGAACTGTTTGCGAAACAGCTGAAATGGAAATTATAGAAGTAGATGTAAGAATTAAATGTTTCGGCTGCGGAAATGAAAGTGACATTAAAGGTTTTGATTTTCACTGTCCCATATGCGGCAGCGAAAAAACAAAAATTATCGCCGGAGAAGAGATGCATATAGAATATATAGAAGTGAAGGAGTGAAAATGAAAAAAGATTACACAAGAATTCCTAAAAAAATTCAAAGAAAAAGAGACGCCAAAGAAAGAGTAAAGGATTTTGATCCTATTTATCATGAATTCAACACCGAAGAAGCGACAGAACAGGCAAAAAGATGTATTACCTGTCCGGTTGACGTGTTAAGAGGGCTTGAAAGTGAATTTAGTTTTTGCAGAACCGGGTGTCCTTTAAACAACTATATTCCTCAGTGGATAAGGGAAGTAAAAAAAGGAAATCTTAAAAAAGCGTTTGAATTAAGTAATGAAACGTCTCCTTTTCCTGAGGTAATGGGAAGAGTCTGTCCTCATGACAGTCTGTGCCAGGGTGCGTGTACTGTCGCTAAAACGGAATACGGCAGCGTTGCAATAGGCGCAATTGAAGTGTTTATAAGCGAAGAAGGATTTAAACAGGGACTAAAACCATACTACGGAGAAGATAAAAAAAGAAAAAAAAGAGTGGCCGTAATCGGAAGCGGGCCTGCAGGGATGAGCTGTGCGACTTATCTTCTAAGAGGAGGGGCCAATGTGGAAATATTTGAAAAATCAGACAGACCCGGAGGGCTTTTAACGTACGGTATTCCGAATTTCAAACTTCATAAAGACGTAATATTCAGAAGATTTAAATGGATGGAAGATGCCGGACTTAAACTTCATTTGAACACTCCTATTTTAACGGAAGAGGATTTTGAAAAAGTTGTTGACGATTTTGATGCCGTATTTATAGGTGTCGGCGCTCCTAGCGGCAGGGGTGCGAGGATGGAAAACGAAGACGCAAACGGCGTGTATCACGTAATGGATGTGCTTACTCATGCACAAAAAAGAGTATTCAAAGATTTTGACGAATGTATATTAAAAGATAAAAAAGTCGTTGTTCTTGGCGGCGGCGACAGTGCAATGGATGCCGTAAGAACGTCTGTAAGAAGCGGTGCTAAAAAAGTTACTTGCGTATACAGAAGAGACGAGGCAAATATGCCCGGAAGCAAAAAAGAAGTGATTAACGCAAAAGAAGAGGGTGTTAATTTTATGTTTTATACTGCTCCAAAAGCCGTAAAAGTTGACGAAAACAACAATGTTGTGGGAATAATCTGTCAAAAAACCGAACTAGGGGAGCCTGACAGCAGCGGCAGAAGAAGAGTTCAGGTTGTAGAAGGGAGCGATTTTGAAATTCCTTGTGATATAATTATATTAGCCCTTGGTTTTGATAACGTAAAATTTGCATGGTACGAGCATGCGGGTATCGAAACCGATAAATGGGGATGTCCGAAAGTAAATGAAAGATATCAAACCACAAATCCGAAAGTATATGCCGGCGGAGATGCGGTAAGAGGTGCGGATCTCGTTGTAACGGCTGCAAGAGACGGAAGAGACGCGGCATATGCGATTTTAGAGGATTTGGGATTAAAGGATTAATATGGTAGCAGTATATAAAAGCGATGTAGTAATTGTAGGTGCGGGACTTGCGGGTCTTGCCGCTGCAAGAGAACTCGTTAAAGCCGGTAAAAGTGTTACCGTGCTTACCAAGCTTCATCCACTGCGTTCACATTCCGGTGCGGCGCAGGGCGGCATTAACGCGGCGCTTGCGGATGATGACGATGTGGAACTTCATAAATTCGATACGGTTAAAGGTAGCGATTATCTTGCCGATCAGGACGCGGTTGAGCTTATGTGTGAAAAAGCGCCTGAGACAATCAGATGGATTGAAAGAATGGGTGCGGTGTTCAGCAGACGCGAAGACGGAAGAATAGCCCAAAGGCCGTTTGGCGGGCAGAGCAGACCGAGAGCTTGCTTTGCAAAAGACAGAACGGGACTTACTCTTTTACAGACCATGTATGAGCAGTGTGTGAGAGAAGATGTTTTAATGCTTGATGAATGGTATGTAGCCGATGTGTTATATGAAGACGGAAAGGCGTACGGAGTCGTTGCTTATAACTTAAGAGATCTGACTCCCGCCGTATTTAACGCAAAAGCGGTAATGTTTGCAACTGGAGGATACGCAAGGGCGTTTAAGGTAAATTCAAACGCTCACGCGAATACCGGAGACGGTCTGTCAATTTTAGCCAGACGCGGTATTCCTCTTGAAGATATGGAATTCGTACAGTTTCATCCGACAGGGCTTGCCGGAAGCGGAATTTTGATGAGTGAGGCGGCCAGAGGAGAAGGCGGAAGGCTTTTTAACTCCAAAGGCGAGCGTTTTATGGAAAAATACGCTCCTGAAAAAATGGAACTGGCTCCCCGTGACGTGGTAAGCCGTGCGATTATGAAAGAGATAATCGAAGGAAGAGGTGCAAAAGAGGACCCTTTTGCGGTATATCTTGATCTAACACATTTAGGGGAGAAAAAAATCAACGAAAGACTGCCTGAATTAAGAGATTTGGCATTAACGTTTTTAGGACGGGATATGGTTAAAGAGCCGATTTTAATTGCGGCTACGGCGCATTATTCTATGGGAGGAATTCCAGTCGACATTAACGGACACGTTAAAAAATCTGCTACAGAACTTACCGAAGGTCTGTATGCTGCGGGTGAGTGTGCGTGTGTAAGCGTTCACGGGGCAAACAGACTCGGAGCAAACTCTCTTCTTGAAGCACTTTTCTATGGAAGATGGACGGGACAGTCTATTCTTAACGATTTGGATAAAATTGAATTAAGAGAAGCAAACGCAAAAGAAGCCGAAACCATGTTAAATGAAGTTAAGGGGCTTTTAAATTCAAACGGGGAAGAAAAAGTTTCTCATATAAGAAACGAGCTTCAGGAAACCATGAGCACAAAAGTAGGTGTTTTCAGAGAAGAAGCCACAATGCTTGAAGCAAAAGAAAAACTTAAAGAATTAAGAAAAAGATATAAAAATATCAAGCTAGACGACAAAGGCAAACTTTACAATACGGATCTTCAAGAAGCAATAGAACTTGGCCATATGCTTGATTATGCGATGTTTATAGTTGAAGGCGCCATTAACAGAAAAGAATCTCGCGGAGCGCATTACAGGGAAGATTATCCTAAGAGAGACGACGAACAGTTTTTAAAACATACTTTTGCATATTTAAAAGATGATGAGGTTGAAGTTGAATACGCTCCAGTAAAAATTACTAAATTCGAGCCTCAAGAAAGAAAATATTAAGGATTAAAGATGAAAGTAACGTTTAAAGTATATAGATATAATCCGGAAACAGATGACAAACCTCATTATGAAAAGTATGAACTTGAACTGAAAGACGACGGAGTTTTACTTGACGCTCTTAATCAGATAAAATGGGAAATTGACGGAAGCCTCAGCTACAGAAGAAGCTGCAGACACGGTATATGCGGAAGCTGTGCCGTTAAACTCAACGGTAAAAACGTTCTTGCGTGTAAAACAAGTATAAAAGAAGCCGTTGAAATGTTCGGCAGCACTTTAATTGTAGAACCGTTAACCAAAAACAAAGAAAAAGTAATAAAAGACCTTGTGATAGATAAAAAAGATTTCTGGGATAAAAACGCAAAAGTAAAACCGTATCTGATAGCAGAAATTGACGAGCATCCTGAAAGTGAAAATCTTATAAAACCGGCTCTTTTAGAGTTAATTGAAGAGGCGGATTACTGTATTGCATGCGGATGCTGTTATTATACATGTGAAAGTATCAGGGCTAATAAAGATTTCTTAGGTCCTCAGGCTCTTGCAAAAACATACAGATTTACGGCTGATGTAAGAGATCAGGCTAAAAAAGAAAGACTTGAACTTGTAGATAAACTCGGAATCGGAATATGGGACTGCGTAAAATGCCAGGGATGTATAGAAGTGTGTCCTAAAGGAGTCGATCCGTTTACGAAAATCACACATCTTCATAACCAGGTATTTGAAGAGGGAGTGGCTAAAAGAAACGTTGCTACCAAACATGCCGAAGGATTTGTACATTCTATTAAAAAACACGGAATTCTCGATGAGGGAATGCTTGTACTTTACAGCGAGGGTGCAAATGTTGTGCGTCATATGCCTGAAGCAATTTCAATGTTCATGAAAGGCAAAATCAAACTGCCTTGGCAGATGCCGAAAAGCGAAGGTCTTGATGAGATACAAAAACTTATCGAAATATCTCAAACTCACGAGTTAAAGGATTAATATGAAATATGCACTATATACGGGATGTACGGCAAAAGAATCGACACCGGAACTTTTAAAATCCACACTTGCCGTTGCAAAAGTACTTGGTATAGAAATAGAAATATTAAATGAAGCCAGCTGCTGCGGAGCCAGCCATCTTCAGGATTTTGACGAATTTTTATCACTTGTTCTTAATGCCAGAAACATCTGCCTTGCGGAAAAAAGAGGGCTTAAACTCGTGACGCTTTGTAATACATGTCAGCTAATGCTTGAAAACACTAAACAAAAACTTGACAGTGATGAAGAAGTTAAAGCCAAAGTTAATGAAAAACTTGCGGAAGTAGGATACAAATATACCGGTGAATCAAAAATTCAGCATTTTTTATATGCGATTCTGGAAGATGTGGGTCTTGAAGAAATTTCAAAACATGTGAAAAAACCTCTTAATTTAAAAGTTGCCCCTTTTTACGGATGTCATATTATAAGACCTTCGAAAACGCATGACGGGGCAAATTTAAATGAAAATCCGTTTAAACCGAATGCAATTGAAAGTCTGATAAAAGTATTGCTGGGAGAACCTGTGGATTATGCGATGAAAACAAAATGCTGCGGTTTTCACGTTGATTTGCAAAACACTCCTGTGAGCGAAAAACTCACTGCAAGCGCTTTAATAGACGCTAGCGAAAGCGGTGCCGAAATGATGGTGACTCCATGTCCTTTATGTCACTTAAATCTTGACGTAAAACAAAAAGCGGCTGCAAAAGAAGCCAATAAAGAATTTAATATGCCTGTGCTGCATTTGCCGCAGCTTATAGGGCTTGCTTTTGGAATAGAGCCTAAAGAACTGGGATTACATCATCACGTAACGCCTGTTGAGGTTTAAAAATAAGAGGAGAAAATTTTTCTCCTTGTTTATAATTCGTTTTAATACATTTATTAAGTGTCTCTCACTATATGCTATATATGTGTATATGATTGTTGATTTATAATGTTTTTTTAATTAGTTTAAATTAATATTTATATTATATTAAAACATTCATTTTTATAATGAATGCAAAAAAGAAAAATCAAGTTTATTTTTTTTCCTTGCATAAATGCCTGTTTCTTTTAAAGATATCTTTCATTTTTTCTATATCTTTTTCTTTAGAGTAGATGTGTTTTAGCATAAGTTTTTCACACTTATTATCGAAATTTATTTCAAAATCTTTGAAAAACTCTTTGTAATCACTGCATTTTTTTATGACTGCATTGTGATATATCAGATGTGATAAAGAGAGCAAAAACATTGAAAAGAAAAAGAATACGATACTAAATACTCTTATATCAAAAACATACGGGACTGCTTGAAAAGCAGTGATTACCATTAAGGCCAGTGAAAACAGCACCGCACCAATATAGTATCCTCTTTCGCTTGTAATTGCGAATAGATAATTATTCATATTTTTTTCAATTTTAGAAATTTTAACTAAATTATATATTGCAAAAGCCGTAATTATTATGCTTACTGCAATTAATGTGTAATATATCATTAAATAACCTTTACTTGATTTTTTCCGTGCTGTTTAGCAAGATACAAAGCGCTGTCCGCTTTTTTGAACAGTGACTTTATGTCATCCTGAGAAGAGATCTGTTTGCATGAAACTCCAAAACTGCAGGTAACTTTATCAACTTCCATAAAATTGCTGTGTTCTATTTTTTCTCTTAAGTTTTCAGCAATTTTTTCTGCAGTATTAATGTCTTCAACGTTGTTTGGTATTATTAAAAACTCTTCACCTCCCCATCTGATGAAAATGTCGTCTTTTCTTAGATTTTCTTTTATGATTTCAGCTAAAATCTGTAAAACGATATCACCAACCAAATGGCCGTTTTTATCGTTTATCTGTTTAAAATTGTCAATATCAAGTATAATAAAACAGACTTTTTTATTTATAAGTTTCGGAAGAAGCTCTTTTAGATATTTTCTGTTATATGCTTTTGTAAGTTCGTCTGTATATATTTTTTTGTTTATTTCTGAAATGTTTTTGAATGTAATGATTTTATGGTTTTTATCGGCGTTTTTATAAGAAATTTCGTAGGTTTTGACTTTATTATCGAGTTCAATATTTACAATTGAGGGTTTTTCGTCAAATATAAGATCAATTTTTAAATTTTCTTCCAGATCGTCAAGGGTTTTATAATCTCCGAATTCATTGATAAAAGTAGAGTTTTTTAATTTAATGTCATTGTCTTTTGCGAGTATAACGGCATCAGTCTGTTCTTCAAAGATTTTATTCAAAAGCTGCAGATTTTCTTCCGCTTCTTTTTTATGTTTAATAATTTCAGCTAAAAAGTTTAGTTTTTGATACAGCTTTTTTTTATCTACAGGCTTTGTGATATATCCTTCAACGCCTAAATCGATAGCCTGTTTTAAAAACTCTATATCGGTGAATGCCGTCAGTAATATTATATATGCGTCAGGGTTTATTGATTTTATTTCTTTAGCCATTTCAAGTCCGTCCATCTGTGGCATTTTAATATCGGACAGAATGATGTCAGGATTGTGTTTTTTATATAATTCCAGCCCTTCTTTTCCGTTTTTTGCTATATAAACCTCTTTAAATATTTTATTTAAAATTACCAAGAAACTTTCTCTGACACTGTCATCGTCTTCAACATACAGACAGGTCAGTTTTTTTAAATAATCATTTGGTTTGATCTTCATTTGTCGCCTCTTTGTATTTGATGTTGTTTTCTTTTAATTTTAGCATAAACCATTCATAAATTTCTTTTGCATTTTCTCCTGCAAATGAAATTTCACTGGTATAATCCAGTTTCGGCAGTGTAGAAAACTCTACTTCTTTTGGGATTTTTTTCATAATATCAAGCATTTCGCTTTCTTTTGCATAAGCAATTAATGTATAGCGTTTCTTAATTTCTTTTTTTGGTAAAAATTTTTCAATGGCTTCTTTTGTCATAGGATGGGCCATTTGAGGAAATCCAGGCATAAAAAAATATCTGTTTTTGATATTAAAACCAGGAAATCCGTTAACAGGATTGTTCCATAAAGGTTTTGCATCTTTTGGCCAGTATGCTAAAAGATATTTTTTGCTATTGTCTTCATTAGGAAATTTTTGGTCAATGATATTAACGAAATCTTTATTATATTCCATTTCATTGTCTGTAAAAATTTTTGCCGCAGTTTTTCTGGTAAAATCATCAGGCGTTGCGCCTATGCCTCCATAGCAGAAAAGCATAGAATCAGAGGTTTTTTTTATTAAAGAAAAAATATTTTCAAGCAGGTCGGGATCGTCTTTTACGGTAAAAGAGGAAAAAAGTTCATAGCCTCTTTGTAAGAGGGCGTCTCTTAAAAATTTGAAATGTTTATCTTCTCTCCTGCCGTTTAATATTTCGGTACCGATTATTACCTGAAAAATTTTCATTAAATTCCGGCTTTTTCTTTTATTACCTGTTCCATTTCGTCAACTATTTCTTCAATGGTTCTTTCACCGTTGATTTTAATAAGTTTGCCTTGAGACGTATAGAAATCTTCGATTTCTTTTAACGGTTCTAAAAACACTTTCATTCTGTTATTGAATACTTCGACATTGTCGTCAGCCCCTCTGGCTCTTCCTAAAACTCTCTCTCTTGCAACGTCTTCGCTTACTTCAACTTCTATAACGCTTACAAGTTCTATGTCTTTAGAGTTTTTAAGCATTTCGTCAAGCGCTTTCATCTGTTCAACGCTTCTTGGGAAACCGTCTATTAAAACGATATCTTTAGGCGCTTTTTCAATTGCGCTTTTAATTGTGTTGATTACGATTTCAAGAGGTACGAGATTTCCGTTGTCAATATAGCTTTTTATTGTTTTTCCTAGTTCGCTGCCGCTTGCCACTTCCGCTCTTAGTAAATCACCTGTAGAATAGTGAACGATTTTATCAGCGTTTCTTTCAGCTATAAGTTCCGCATCAGTAGTTTTACCGCTTCCAGGTGCTCCGATTATTAAAAACAGTTTTTTCATTATCTCTCCTTTTGTTTTTTTTATTATATTATACCATCAGCCATCAGCCATTAACCGCTAAATATCAACTCTCAACCACTAACTATCAACCATCAACAATCACAATATCGGACATTCAAATTTTTTAACATAAATTTTTTTGGTCATTCCGCGTCCGAGAGCCAGTTTTCTTCCTTCTATATCAACTTCAATAGGGCCGAAAAGAGATTTGTTTATTATCTGCCCTATTTGACCTTTACTGATTCCCAGGTCGCTGAGTCTGTGTTTAAAATTACCGCATGATTTATCGAATCCTACTATTTTAAACACGTCACCTTTTTTTAAATTTGCCAGAGTTAAATTTGTAACTTCGCTTATTTTTTTATTCATTTTCCGCTTTTGGTTTTTTTACTCTGATATGAAGTTCTTTAAGCTGTGTTTTGTCGACTTCACCGGGAGCACCTGTTAAAAGACACTGTGCTTTTTGTGTTTTAGGGAATGCTATTACGTCTCTGATGTTGTCAGTTTTTGTCATAAGCATAATAACCCTGTCAAGCCCTAAAGCAAAACCTCCGTGAGGAGGTGCACCGAATTTAAGTGCATCAAGCAGGAAGCCGAATTTTTCACGAGCTTCCATTTCATCAATTCCAAGCATTTTGAATACTTTTTCCTGAATTTCCTCTTTATGGATCCTGATACTTCCCCCTCCGATTTCATAACCGTTAAGAACAAGGTCGTATGCAATAGACTGGATATTTTCGAAATCTTCTTCATCCCATGTATCCATATCCGGCATAGTAAACGGATGGTGAAGCGGAGTAGGGTTGCCGTTATCATCTTTTTCGAACATAGGGAAATCTACAACCCATGTAAATTTATATTCATTTTCATCGATTAATCCCATGTCGTTTGCTATTCTTACTCTCAGTCTTCCCATGTAATCGAGAACTGTTTTCTTATCACCTGCACCGAAGAATATAATGTCACCTGTTTCAGGTTTTAGTTTGTCTATCATTTTGTTTAGAGATTCTTCGCTCATAAATTTAACGATAGGACCTTTAAGCCCTTCTTCTTTTACCTGAATGTATGCAAGACCTTTTGCGCCGAATTTTCTGACATAGTTTTCAAGTTCTTTTAGCATTTTTCTGCTGTAGAAATTATCTCCGCCCGGAACTTTAAGCGCTTTAAATCTGTTATTTTTCTTATCTTTAGCAATAGTGCTGAAAATTTCGTTGTTTGAATCGATAAATTCGTCTATTACGTCTACCATAGGAAGGTCGAATCTTAAATCAGGTTTGTCGCTTCCGTATTTCTCCATAGCTTCGGCGTAAGTCATTCTCGGAATCGGAAGAGACACCTCAACGCCTGCCACTTTGAAAGCTTCTTTAATCATACCTTCGATTGCTGCGATTACGTCATCTTCTTCAACAAAGCTCATCTCAACGTCCACCTGTGTAAATTCAGGCTGTCTGTCTGCTCTGAGGTCTTCATCCCTGAAACATTTCGCGATTTGGTAATATCTGTCAAATCCCGCAACCATTAAAATCTGTTTAAAAAGCTGAGGAGACTGAGGAAGTGCGTAAAATTCGCCCGGATGGATTCTGCTCGGTACCAGATAATCCCTTGCACCTTCAGGAGTGGATTTAGTAAGAATAGGTGTTTCGACGTCTATAAATCCGTTTGAATCAAAATAGTCTCTTATTGCTTTTGTGACTTTGCTTCTTAAAATGAAAGTATTTAAACTGTTCGGGTCTCTCAGGTCTAAATATCTGTATTTAAGTCTAAGCTCTTCGTTTACGCTTTTGTCACCGATTTGGAAAGGTAAAACTTCGCTTTTGTTTTCTATGATAATTTCTTCGGCTACCACTTCGATTTTTCCTGTTTTCAGTTTAGGGTTTTCAAGGCCTTCGCCTCTTAATCTAACCAGTCCTTTTACTTTTAAAACATATTCGTCTTTAATCTCTTCCGCAACTTTGTGTGCTTTTGTACTGTCTGCCGGATCTGCTACCACCTGTACAATCCCGCTTTTGTCTCTAAGGTCGATGAATATAACTCCACCGTGGTCCCTGTGAGAGTTTACCCATCCTACAAGCTCAACTTTCTGACCAACAAGGTTTTCATTAACTTCGGCGCAATAATGAGTTCTCATTAAATTCCTTTTTTAGGCGCAATTATACCAAAATGTGCTATAATTTTTGCAAAGGATAAAAATGAAGGAAATAATACTTACGGTTTTTGTATTATTATTGGATTTTATGTATCCGGTGTTAAGTAAAAAACTGAAAATTTTTCTTTTTAAAAACAGAAAAAAACTTTCTTTCCGGCTTTTTTATTCCCGCGTAAATAAGATCGGTATTCCTCTGTTAGTGCTTTTAAATTTTAATGTTTTGACGTTTTGGCTTAAAAAATTTAACATTGCTTATGAAAATGCCGCTTTTTATATTAATCTTTTTCTGATTGCATGGGCTTTTTACGAAGTATTTAAATACATCGTATATACGATTATTTCTATAAAGCTTGCCCAAAAAGCCAATGTTAGGCGGGAGCTGTTTTTGCTTGTAATAAACCTTACGAAAGTGTTGCTTGTTATTGTGGTTTTCGTAATGATTCTGTCTCATTTGGGTGTTAATCTTACAGCAATAGTCACTTCCTTGGGTATCGGCGGTGTAATCGTAGGTCTTGCCGCCAAAGATACACTGAGCAATTTTTTTGACTCTATCCGGCTGGTAAGTGAAGACGCATTTCACCAGGGAGACTGGATTGAGACTAAAGATTTTGAAGGGTTCGTTACCGAAATAGGGCTGACTGCAACCCAGATAAGAACGTTTGACAATTCCCTTATAACGATTCCTAATTCCGTTTTGGCTAATCAGTGGATTAAAAACTGGTCAAGAAGAATAATCGGAAGACGTATAAAATTTTGGATTAAAATCAAATACACTACCGATACCAAAGAGCTAAACAGAGTTATTCAGGAAATCAGAACGATGCTTGAACATCATCCTCAAATCGTTACCGATAAAAAGATAGCTTTTCAGCTTAGAAAAAAAATGATGAAAAACACACTTTTTTCCATTGAAGACAAATACGGTGTAAGAAAAACACTTTTGGTATATCTTGACGAATTTGACGATTATTCTATGAATATACTTGTTTATGCCTTTTCAATTACGGTGGACTGGGAGAAATGGCTGAAAGTAAAACAGGACGTGCTGTATAAAGTACTGGAGATTATTAAAAATTCAAAACTTGAACTTGCTTATCCTACATCTGTTATATTTCACGACAGCAGGGATAATCTATGGAAAGAATAATTAAAAAGTATATTAAAAAACAAAATGAAAAAAATCTGCATAATTTAAGAATCGAGTGCAGGAAAAAGCTCTCTTTTTTACTAAAAGATGGACTGAGCGATGAAGGCTGCGAAAAAATATTAAAAAAATCTTCAAAGCTTAGAGATACGGATGTTATGCTCAAAATTTGCAAGAGTAAAAAGATTTTTAAAATATTAAAAAAAAGAAGAAAAAAACTAAATAAAAAATTTTTAAAAGTTCTTAAAACCGTAAAATTCAACGAAATAAAAGCAGAAAAACCCGTTAAAACCGACTTGGATACATGTAAAGAAATATTAAAAAAGAGTTTTTTAATAAAAAACGACAAACAGCTTCATAAACTGAGACTGAAAATTAAGGCGTGCAGATATACAAACAAAAAATATGAAAAAGAATTTAAAAAGATACAGGATATGTTGGGCAAAGCCCATGATTATTACAAATGCGAAAAAATATGCAAAAAAATGAATAAAAACTTTCTTTATGCATATATTAAAAAGAGAAAATTTATAATAAAAGCGGAAAAGGCCAGAAAAGAAATTCTTTCTATTCTGCCGCGCTAATTCCCATTCTTTTGCTTCTTTCCATCGCCTGTTGTGCCAGATATCTGTCGCCGAATTTTTCAAGATTGTCAAATTCCTGTTCAAATCCTTCGAAATGTCTTTCTTCATCGGCAATGATGGATTCGAAAATCTGTTTAGTTCCGGCATCTCTTGCCTGAGTGCATTCAACGGCAAAATCATTATACATTTCCATTGCCTCCTCTTCGCTTTTCATAGCCCATTCGAGCATTTTATGCGGTTCTCTTATATGTTCGACTTCATGAGCCGGTTTCATCTCGATTTCCCCGCCTAAAAAGAGAATTCTTTCAGCGAATCTTTCGGTATGCAGCATTTCGTCTATTGCGGTTTTTTTAAATATTCCTGCAAGCAGGTCATATCCCAGATCATCCAGAATAAAATGAAAATACATATACTGGTGTATTGCGCTCAGTTCTTCAGCTACGGCTTTATTTAATAGTTCAATTGATTTTTTTTTGTCCATGTTAATTCCTTTTTTCTTATTATAGCATAAATTTATTAAATAATAATTTTTTTCCAATATATAATTAAAAATAATCATACTTATAAATTGGTATAATTAGAGAAAAAAAAGGCATGCTTTGAAAGCGGGATTTGTATTAAAACCGGTGGTTGACGATAATTTAAAACATCTCTATTTTAAAATAAAAGAAATTTTTGAAAAAAAAGGTATAGAAGTTTATATTGATATGGTTTCCGCAAAACTGATAGGCATACTCGGAATGGATTTTGAAAAAATGTGCCAGAGTGTTGATTTTCTTGTAACTTTAGGAGGTGACGGCACTCTTATTTCGGTTGCGAGGAGAAGTTATAAGTTCGATAAGCCGATTTTGGGAATAAATGCAGGCAAACTCGGATTTTTGACCGATATCAATCCTGACAATATTGAAGCGTTTTTGGATAAATTTTTAAAAGGAGAATACAGGGTTGATGAAAGAATGGTTATAGAAGTAAACTATCTGGATACAAAACTGTATGCATTTAACGATGTTGTGATAAGTAAAGACATAATATCATCTATGATTCATATAAACGTAGATACCAATGAGTCCCATCTTAACAGATATTACGGTGACGGTCTTATTATATCCACTCCTACGGGAAGCACCGCATATAATCTTAGCGCCGGAGGACCTGTGGTTTATCCTTTGACCGAAGGTTTTATATTGACGCCTATCTGTCCGCATTCATTGACGCAAAGGCCTCTTATTCTTCCCAGCCATTTTGAAATAGAATTAGAAGTCGAAAACAACAATGCCAAACTAATAATAGACGGACAGGAAATTTTTGATATGAAGGGTAAAATAAAAATTAAAAAAGCATCCAATCCTGCAAAACTAATTCACAGAACCGAGAGGAACTATTTTGAAGTATTAAGGGAAAAACTTAACTGGGGAGACGGGAAATAATGAATGTAGAATTGAGAATTGAGAATGTAGAATTAAGGTATAAAATATGATTGAAAGGGTGTATCTTAAAGAATACGTAACGTTTGATGAGGTTGAGCTTGAGTTTAATGAAATTGAACTTGAGTTTAGTAAAGGTCTTATCGTTTTCACCGGTCCAAGCGGAGCGGGTAAATCTGTTTTAATGAGAGGTATTCTTTCTATATTCGGATATTTTGATTTAAATGCGAAACTTGGGGAAGCAGTCGTTGATAATGATGTTGATTTAGAAAAGTACGGGCTTGAAAATGACGACGTTTTAATTTTTAAACAGATTAAAAAAAATAAAAACAGGTTTTTTATAAACAATCAGGCCGTAAGTAAAAAAACGGTCAAAGAGATTGCTGATATTTTTATAAATTATCTTTCTTTAAGAGAAATAAAAGAGTTTGAAAACGAAAATATTATAAGTGTATTAGATAAAATGATCAAAGATAAAAATTATAAAACGCTGATTAAAGAATACAGAGAACTGTTTTATAAATACATGAAAAACAAAAAAGAACTTGAAACTTTGAAATCTTTAGAAAAAGAGGCAGAAGAAAAAAAAGAGTTTTTAAAATTCGAATTGGAAAAAATAGAACAGATTGATCCTAAACCCGGGGAATTTGAAGAACTTATGCAAATCAAAAAAGATTTAAGCAAAGTTGAAAAAATAAAAGAAAAAATTTTTGAAGTTGAAAGAATATTTGATTTTGAACACGGTGTTTACGAATTGCTTGAAATGAGCGGGGTTGAGAGCGAATTTTTTTCAAACGCAATGAATGAACTGAGAATTGCAATAGATAAAGCTCAGGAAAAAGCCGAGTATCTAGAAAATGTTGATATAGAAGAAGTTCTTGAAAGGCTTTCAAATCTGCAGGAGCTTATAAGAAGATACGGCAGTATTGATGAGTGTCTTCAGGCTTATGAGAAAAAGAAAAAAGAACTAAACGAACTTGAAAATCTCAGTTTTCAAAAGGAAGAGCTGGAAAACAGTATTTTGAATTATGAAAGAGAACTGCTGCTTTTAGCCGGAAAAATTTCCGCAAAAAGAAAAAAATCCGCCGAAGAGCTTAAGAATAAGCTTAATTATTATCTTGAAAAACTGTATATGCCTAAAGCGGATATTGTTTTTAATGAAACTGAATTAAATTCGCTGGGAAAAGATAAAGTAGAAATAATAGTAAACGATATAGATATAAATACAATTTCAACAGGAGAATTTAACAGACTCAGAGTTGCACTGCTGGCAAGTATGCTTGAATATGAGGATAATGAAAAAACTCTTTTTTTAGATGAAATAGATGCAAATTTAAGCGGTGAAGAAAGTATGAGTGTAGCCGAAGTGCTTAAATATCTGTCAAGTAAATATCAGATCTTTGCCATATCGCATCAGCCACAGCTTGCAAGTAAAGCGAATAAGCATTTTCTTGTTGAAAAAAAAGAAGGCAAAAGTATCGTAAAAGAACTTACTTTTGATGAGAGAGTTCAGGAAGTTGCCAGAATAATAGGGGGAATTGAAAAATCGCAAAAAGCCGTAGAATATGCTAAAGAACTTTTAAAGGATGAAAATGGTTAATATACTTTTACAAAAAATAAAAGAGCTTGAAACGGAACTGCTTAATATCAAACAGAAAAATTCGGAAACAAAAGAGCTTATTACTTCTTTGTGTAAAGAGTGTAAAATAGAAAAATCAAAAAAAAGCGAATTTAAAAAGAAGCTTCTTAAAATAATTTCAAATCTTGAAAATGTACATATCGAAAAATTTTATGATGAAAATAATGCGTTAAAATATACCAGTTTTATAGAAATTGCAAAAAACATAAACAGCGGGTTTTTAGTAATTGTAGATGCCGATGTGAGCGAAGAAAAGAAAAAATTCATATTAGGCTTTTTGATAAATAAAATATCACCGTTTTTTACTCTGCTTGATAATAAAATCATTGGAATAATAGATGAAAAACAGTTAAAAGAGATAAGGGCTTTGCATAAGATACCTTTTTTCAATTCACAAACCGGCGAATTTACAGAAATTGAAATTTACAAGGTTGTTTTTGATACGGACGAATTTAACGCCTTAAGTATTGAAAAAGCAAAAAAAATATTTGATGAACTGCGTATCAGGCCGAGTTATAAAAACAAACATTATATTGAATATTCTTTAATAAAAAATAAGGTAATTGATTTTGAAAAAGAAGAGCTAAATAAACAAAAACAGAAATTTGCATTTGTATTTGATGAAAAATATCCAAATTTGGAAGTTATTTTAAAAAGAGAAATAAAAAACATTCCTTTTATACTAGCCGTACTTGAAAGAATAGATGAAGAAATGGAAGATATTAAAAAATCAAAAGGTATTGAAAATATCGTAAACAGAATGTTAAACTTCATAGAAATGAATTTACCGGAAGAGGGGATTTTAGAAGAAGTTAAGTTTTTAAGACAAAGACTTTCTTCTTGATTTATTTCTATAATTGATAGAAGATAAAAAAAAGTTTAAAAAAAATATAAACAAGTGACAGACACTTACTTGATAGTTTAAATGGTGCGACGGGAGGGACTCGAACCCTCACGGGCTAACGCCCACAAGGCCCTCAACCTTGCGTGTCTACCAATTCCACCACCGTCGCGCGGATTGAAATTATATCAAAATGATCTGTTATGTTCAATAGTGTTAAGGCTTTTTGCGTGTTTTTATTAAAGATGTGTTTTAATGTTTGAATTTTCAGTGTTGTTATAATTAAAAATAGAAAAAGTAAAATAAAAAAATTGATAATAGTGACAGACACTAGATGTTGTAAAAAATAAAAAAACCCGAAAAAGGGTTTTGATATTAACCTAAGAATGGGTTAGCGTAAAGTGCGATAAGTGCAAGTACAAGTGCGTAAATAACCTGCGCTTCGATCATCGCTAATGCGATGAACATTGTACCCATAAGTTTACCACCCATACCAGGGTTTCTTGCTGTACCAGCGATTGTTGCCGCAGAAGCGTGCCCCATACCGATTGCACCACCAAGTGCTGCAAGACCAAGACCTACAACAGCTGCTACTACGCTGTATGCTTTAATCATTGTGTCACCATCTGCTGCGAAAGCAAATGCTGCGAAAATTGCCATAAGAGCTACGATTTTTTTCATGTTTCTTCCTTTTGTGATATTTTATTACGCCACGTCCGTTCGGCTTGCGTATCCCTACTTAACACGTAACGCATTGAAATTATAACCAAAAATTTTGTAAATATTAATAGTTATTTAATATTTTTTAAAAAATTCCTTATTCTTTCTGCCGCAGTTTCAAGTTCATTAATATTTTTGGTGTATGCAATTCTGATAAAGTTATTAAAATCACCGAAATCAATTCCCGGAGTTGCAGCGACTTTAGCATCTTCAAGCAGAGTGTTGCAAAATTTAAGTGAATTGTCTGAGTATTTACTTATATCACACCATAAATAAAAAGCTCCTTCAGGTTTTGCTATAGGAAAAAGATCTTTTAGTTCGTTATATAAAAAGTCTCTTCTTTTTTGAAATTCGTCTTTTACTGTATTGAGATGTTGATAGTCAAAAGCTTCCAACGCTGCATACTGAGAAAGCGTAGGGGCAGATATCAGGATATTCTGAGCAATTATTTCCGCATTCCTTTTAAATTTCTCCGGCACTATCATCCATCCGATTCTCAGACCCGGCATACAGAAATATTTGCTAAACCCGTTAATAACAATGGCGTTTTCGTTATATTTCAGTGCGGTTGTGTAATCATCCGAATATACCAGTCCGTGATAAAGTTCATCGCTAATAAGAAGCTTGTTTTCGTTTTGACAGTAATCACATATGCTTTTTAAATCTTCTTTAGAATATAACGTACCTGTAGGATTGTTTGGCGAAGATATCATAAGCGTATCGAAATTGTACCTGTTTAAATCTTTAGGGTTTAATTTGTATTCCGGAAAGCAGGTAGGGATTTTAATGAATTTTTTATTTTCAAGCTCAGCAAAATTTTCATAGCAAGGATATCCAGGAGTAGGGGTGGCAATAATTTTTGAAAAATAAAAAGCTATTAAAAACGCTGTAGATGTTCCGGTGGTTACTATTATATTTTCAGGATTTACTTTAACGTCATACATAGTTTTATAATGTTCCGATATTTTTTCTCTTAATTTTTTAAGTCCTTTTGCTTCGGTGTAAAAAAAACTGTTGTTTTTAACTGACATTTCGAGTGCTGATTTTACTTTTGGAGAGGGCAGAAGGTCGGGTTCTCCTATTTCTAAGTGGATAACATTTTCGAGCTCCCTTGCTTTTTTCAAAACATCCATAACTATAAACGGTTTCATTATATGCCTTTTTTGTATAATTTTATCAAAAAGGATATAAATGGATTATATAATACTTGCAAGTATGGGTTTTTTTGCCGCTTTAACTCCCGGACCTGATATTTTTTATGTCATACGGCAGGGACTGTGCAAAGGGAGAGTTTCCGCGTTTTTGGCCGTTGCAGGTATTTTAACCGGTAATATAGTCTATCTGACACTTGTGGGAATAGGACTTGGCAGTATTGGTCATAATCCGTATTTTCAGATGACAGTAGGAATTTTAGGCGGAATATATCTTTTTCGTATTGCTGTAGCGGTGTTTAACGAAAAAGTCCATATTGAAAAAAGCTGCGACAATTATAAAAAGTTTGATATTTACAAACAGGCTCTTTTTTTAAATCTTTCAAATCCCAAGGCGATGATATTTTTCGCAGTAGTAATAACACCGTTCATGAGTAAGAATGTTATGTTAAGTCTGGTGAGTCTTTACGCAGGTATTTCTGCAGCTTTTTTAACAGCGGCCTATTTTAGCTCTAAACTGAATATTGAAGAAAAAATTATGAATGCGGTAAATAAGATTTCAAGCGCTCTGTTTTTGTTTTTTTCAGCAAGCTTATTCTATACGGCATACAAAGCTTCTTTAGCCGTCTTTTAATTTTTTTCCTTTTTTAACTGTTGTTATTTTAATATATTAGCTTAAAACAATATTTCAGTGTTTTAAAGTTTAGTTATCTTTGTAAAATATCATAAATAATACGATTAAATAAACTTGACAAAGTATATATCAATGTTGTATAATTTTGAAAACTTTTAAGGAGGAAAAAATGGCAGAAGTAAAAAAAGAAAATAAAGTAACAGAAAACAAAGAAGTTACTAAAAATGTAGAGGAGGCAAAAGAAAATTACGTTGATGAAAGAGTGCAAAAAATAACAAAAGAAGCTACAGAGGCGATTAATGCAGTTGTAAAGGTAGTTGAACTACTTGATAAAGAAAATAAAGAAGAAGTTTTGGAACAAATAGAAAAAGTTCTTGGCAAACTTGAAGTATTGGTTGCTAAAGATCCGACACTACAGGCTGTACCTGTGGGAGTAAGACAGGAAGTTGTTGATTTTCCGGGAACAGTTGAAGACGTTGAACTTGCAAAAACAGAAGTTGTTGCGTTAATTAAAAAGGGAGAAGTTGCGTTAGCGAGAGATATTATGTTAAATCTTGCAAGTGAACTGGATATTTATATAACAGCATTACCGATAGGGACATATCCGGTAGTTATAAAAGCAATTATTCCTTTAGTGGAAGAAGGTAAATTTAAAGAGGCTAAAGCGTTGATTGTTGAAGCGCTTGAAACATTAATTATTGAAAAAGTAGTAATTCCTTTACCGATATTAAGAGCTGAAAAAACTATAATAAAAGCCAGTGAAATGACAAAAGAAAACGATAAAGCAAATAAAGAAGAATTAAGCAAACTTCTTGAATATGCAAAAGAACAGCTGTTACTCGCACAGGCTTTAGGATACGGCAAAATTGAAACTGACTATAAAGATCTGTTCGAAGAAATAGAGAATATTGAAAACAAACTTAAAGGCGAGGAAGGTACAAAAGGAATTTTTGAAAATCTTAAAACAAAATTAAGTTCATTTATGAGCGGATTTAATAAAGTAAAAAATCCTACACAGATGCCTACAAAAAAAGAAGATAATAAAGAAGACAATAAAGACGAGAAGAAAAATCAATAAAACGGCACGTGAGGCTCGGCATATTTTTGCTTAGCCTCTACCTGTACAATTTCGTTTTCCCAAGGTTTTAACGTGTTTGAAATAATAAGGGCGGTAAGTTTATTACCGTAAACACATCCGGTGTCTATACCTGCTGAATTTCTTTTTATATTAGGATCTTTAAACGGAGAGTGTCCGTAAACTACAAAGCCTTCATGGCCGTTATAAACGTCGGCCCAAAATCTTGCATTGGGATTATTATGGTTTAGCGGTAGAAATTTACCTTCTTCATTTACATCTCTCATAAACAAAAGCAGAGTCATTAAATTAAGTTTCGGATTGTTTAGATACAGCCTGTTGCTTATTCCTGCATGAATAAGAGTCAGATGGTTTAATTTCAAGAAAAACGGCATTGATTCTATAAAATCAAAATCTTTTTGTTTTAATTGAGGATACACTTTTTGCTGATCTTCATCCAAAACAACTTTTCGTCCCCAGTGTTTGCGAAGATGTTTGTATTCATGGTTGCCCATGATGGAAAATATATTGTTTTTTTGAGCATATCTGAGAGATTCTACGGGAAAAGGGCCTTTGTCTAAAATATCACCAAGACATATTTCAAAAGAATTTTTGGGTATGAGCCGTCTAAGCTCCTCCCATTCTTCAAGGCATCCATGAATATCGCCATAGATAACGTATTTCATGTTACTTTATTGCATGTGCGTAGTTACAGGCGTCTTTATTTCCAAGTTTACAGGCTTTATTTAAGAGCTGTTTTGCTTTTGCAGGATCTTTTTTTACTATTTCGCCTTTGTAATAGTAATATCCGAGGATAGTGCAGCTGTCGGTATCGTTTAAAGAACATCCCTTTTCATAATATTTAAGGGCTTTTTTTATGTTTTTTTGAGTTCCGAAACCTTTGTTGTAAAAATAGGCAACCATTCCGCATGCGTAAGCGTCATTTTTATTGTCACATCTTTTTTCAAACCCTTTTAAAGCCTGGGCATATTTACCCTGAAGAGCCAGTTTTAAATCAGGGTCTTTAGTCTGACCGTGATTACTCGCAAGAGCAAATACAGATAATAGAGATATTAAGAATATTTTTTTCATTTTAATCCTTTTGTTTTTTTTGTTGTTTGTCCAAATACATCAGTTTATCGGCTTTTTTTATTAGATCGAATTTATTTTTGCCGTCATCCGGATATACGGAATATCCGATAGATACGGATGTCTGTATTAATAAAGAATCTATTTTTATCGGTTTTTTAACCGCATTATTTAATTTCATTATTATTTCTGAAATATTTTCTTTACTGACCTCAGGCAGCAGCACTACAAACTCGTCACCGCCTATTCTTGCAATTATATCATTTTTTCTCAGAGAATTTTTTACTCTTTTCGCTACTATTTTCAGCACTTTGTCACCTATGTCATGTCCGTAAGTGTCGTTGATGGGTTTAAAATTGTCAAGGTCTAAAAACAGGATACTGAATTTTTTATTTTTCTTGCAGCTTTCATTTAAAATTTCTTCAAATTTTTTATCAAAAGATGCTCTGTTTAATAATTCTGTCAGCTGGTCTGTATATGCTATGTTTTCTATACTTTTTTGCTTGGCATGTAGTTTTTTTTGTAATGTGTTTATCTTTTTTAAAATAACTGCAGTAAGGATAATAATTAAGAAAAACAGAGGTATTATGAATTTTAGATACTGAAATAAAGTGTTTTTATATTCTTTTTCGATATCGTCAATATATATGCCGCTGCCCAGTATCCAGTTATAATGAGGGATTTTGATAATATATGATAATTTTTGAACAGACTTATTTGAATCAGGCTTTTTCCATTTGTAGATTATATAGCCGTTATCTGCTTTTTTAACGAGAGTGACCATTGCGGTAAATAAGTTTTCATTATTTAGTTTTTTTACCGTATTGTTATATTCTATCATTGTGGCACAGTCGAACTGTTTTGAGGTTAATGTTTTTCCGTTCAGGTTTTTGTCTAACGGGTGTATTACCATTTTTGGCGGCAAGGTATCTGTAATTATCTAAAAATAGTTGTTTTTTTCAAATCTCAAACTGTTTATTAACTGTTTGATCAGCTTTTTTTTCTGTTGGTCAGGAATAGGCAGTTTTTGATAGTATTCAATAGCCGAAAAAGTAGTTTGGACAATGTTTTTTATTGATTTCTTTTTTTCATTGTAAATTTTTTCTTTTAAAAGAGTAATATTGTAAAAACTGATTACTGCGATTGAAGAGACAAATACGGCTATTAAAATATATATAAGTTTTCTTATATCAAAGCGCATTTTAGTCCTTAGAGTTTATTTATTTGTATCTCCCGGCCCGGGAGCTTGGTTTATCCTCAGGCTACGCAGCCGAAACCGTCGTCGTCATCCTCAAATTCGTGGGAATGTGCAGTTTCTCCGGAAATTATACTTTCTTTATATGCTATAGTATCGTCGTTTAGAATAATGGAATAATAAATTTTACTGGTGTTTCTTATAGTGTTTATAGTGCTGCAGTATGTTTCAAGAGAACTTAAAACCCATCTTCTTGCAGTCATGGTATCGGCGTTTGAATTAAATTTATATATAAAATGAAATTCGGTAAATATTTTTGGAAATGTGTCTTTTCTTTTGTATTCTATGTCAAGTTCGAAATTTGAAAGCTCATAGCCTTTGTTTTTTGCCATTTCCACCACGTCATATGCCGAACAGTTTCCAAGACCCGTTATAAACAGATCTATGGGAGTGTATTTTTTCGGGTCTATTATAATTATGTCTTTGCCGTTGCTTGCTTCATATAAATGGTCGTTGAGATGTCTTATTTTAATCATCTGTTTCCTTTAAAAACTTTTCGAAATATTTAATCTGCTCTTCCACCCTGTTTGGAGCCGTGGCACCTAAACTCTGTCTTGAGTTCATAGAATTTTCAAGGCTTAAGTCAACATCGCTTCCGATTCTATTGTCAATGCTTTTTAATTCTTCCGCACTTAAATCGCTTAAATCAACGCCTTTTTCTTCGGCAAGCGCAACGGCGCGCCCGGTTATATGATGCGCCTCTCTGAACGGAATCCCCTTGTTTACAAGATAATCGGCAAGATCCGTTGCAGTCAGATGCCCTTTTTTGCAGGCTTCGTACATTTTTTCTTTATTTACTTTCATAGTTTTGAGCG